>NZ_JBOBDO010000001.1:0-470078 GCF_050586665.1 Pseudomonas sp. ES4
TCTGCGTGGGAATGCCTCTAGGGACGCTCCGCGTCCAGTGACGCGGAGCGTCACGGGCTGCATTCCCACGCAGAGCGTGGGAACGATCATCACGCCCCAACCCGCGCCTGCAAACTCAAATGCGCCCTCTCCCCCGGTGCCAGGCTCAAGCTATCGGTCCCGCCACTCGCCGCTTCAACGCACACAAACTCGGAAATCTCATTCCAGCTCACGCCCAGCAACGGTCGCGAGCCCGGATGCCAGACCACCGTGTCCGCCCTGTCTCCCGTATCGATGCACAACTCGCGCTGCCAGGCGTGGTCCTTGAGCTGTAATTCACCGTCATGCTGGAACACCCGCTGACAGCCACCCTCTACCCGCAATTCGCCTTCCTGATGACAAATCTGCCGATTCAACTGGTCGTAACCCTGGGCCCCGTCCAGGCCAGACAGCGCTACCTCGCCGACGTCGCCAATACGCCAATACGCATGCAACGCCTGACTCAATTGGCACGGCAGGCTGTCCTGATGCTCGGTGCTCAGGCGCAAATCCATGCGTTCGCCCAAATGCGCGTGCAGGTCTACTTGCCAGTCGCACAACTGAAGTTGCCAGTGCAAGCGCACGCCGTCGTCATCAGTGCTGCTGTCCAGCAGCTTCCAGTCGATCAACCGTGCCCAACCATGGGAAGGCCAGGCGTTTTCGCTCGGATGACGGCCATACCACGGCCAGCACACCGGAACGCCACCACGAATCGCACCGACCTGCGGCCACTTCGCCGCGCACCAGAGCCAGGGTTTCTGGCCCTTTGGCTGGAAGTGCAGCAATTGCGCACCCTGGCGACTGAACACCGCCTGACACAGCGGATGGTCGATCACCAGCACGTCGCGCTTCTGATAGCGCTCCCACGCAAACACCGGACGTTCGCGCAAGGATTTGAAGAAGCGTTGTAGCGGATGCTCATGCATGTGCCACGGTCCTGAAAATCATGGGTGTACTCACCATCTCTGAAAACAACAGCGCTTTTGTAGCCAGTGAATGTCTCTGTGGCGAGGGAGCTTGCTCCCGCTGGGCTGCGAAGCTGCCCTAAAACCATTCACTGCGGTGCTTCAGGCAAACCGCATTCGCCGCGTTTACGACTGCTTCGCAGCCGAGCGGGAGCAAGCTCCCTCGCCACGATGCTTTCGCCAGCCGCCTGGCGGATCAGCCCCAAAAAAAAGCGGACAGCCATGGCTGTCCGCAAAAATGCGCACATAGAGAGGAGCTTATCGCAACAGCGTTAGAACACCGACTGAATTTTCAGGCCGGCGACCAGCGCGTTGTCCACTTCATCAACACCACCCGGGTGAGTGATGTATTGCAGGTTAGGACGCACGGTCAGCCAGTTGGTAACGTGGAAGCCGTAGTTGATCTCGTAGTTGTACTCGGTGCTACGCAGCGGCGAGAACAGCGGATCTTGGTAGTCGGTGACGCCATTGGCGGCGTTGACCAGCTCGGCGTTTTTCTTCACGTCATCGTTGACATGGATACGGGCGAAACCGATACCCATGTCATCTTTCGGACGTGCATCGAACGGGCCTTTGTACACAAACATCAGCGACTGATAGTTGTCGACGAAGTTGGTGTCCTTGTCGTGGAAAGTGGCGTTGGCTGCGATGTTCAGACCGCGGGACGCGTCACCGTTGTGGCTGGTGAGTTGTTGCTGCGCCACGAACCAGTAGCCGTGTTTGCTATCGTGGCTGCGATAGGCATTACCGCTGGTGGCTGCGTCATTGCCGTCGGCATCCTTGCGGACGTCATCGGCGTTGGCCGTGCTTTTGTAGTAACCGACACGGTATTCGCCCGGCAGGTTGCCAGGGTTCGGCAACCAGACCAGTTCGACCGGCAAGACGGTGCCCTTGGTACCACTGCCGCTCAGCTTGAAGCCGTTACCATGCTCCAGTTGCGACGGGTTCTGGTTGTACGCGCCGATCTGCGCATAGAACTCAGGCGAAATGTTGTACTTCACGCGGACTGCAGCCTGCATGACCGGCCAGTTGTACCAGATGTTGGTTGCCCAGTTACCCGCCTGGGAACCGCAGAACGCCAGGTTCTGGAACTCGCACGGGAAGGTGTTGAAGTCTTCGCCTTCGCCGAAGTAACCGGCCTTGACGTCCAGTTTGCCGTCGAGGAACTGGTGTTTGATCCACAGTTGGGTCAGGCGGACCATATGGCCGCGGCCGTAGACTTCCTGGGACGAACTCAAGGTGCCGGCACGCGGGTCGCCGACGCGGTCATTGGAAATGTTCTCACCGTTACGGTTGGTGAGCTGGATCTTGGCCTGGGTGTTATCCCAGCCCCACAGTTTTTGCAGGTCCAGCGCCACGCCCAGACCAAACTGGTCGGCGTAACGCGCCGTCTTGTCGTCGTTGTAGCCGCCGTGGAGGTTGGCGCCCACTTCACCGACGTAGTCCATCTTGATGTCGATACCCTGCTCGATCAGCCTGGTCCGCTCGCCACCCCAATCACCGGTCATCCATTCGGAATCGGCGCTGAACGCGTCAGCCGCATGTACGCTGCCGGCCAACATCATTGCCGCAACGGCTGACAACTGGCAGATAAGCTGAGCGTTGTTGTTCTTCTTCATCCCTACATCCTCGTTTTATTGTTATTAACTGTTTTTATCTAACGCGGTGACATCGGTTACGACGGACTACAGACCACCCGCCATGGATTTCCCCCCTGTGGGAGCGAGCCTGCTCGCGATAGCGGTGTATCAGTCGACATCGATGCTGAATGTCAGTCCGTCATCGCGAGCAGGCTCACTCCCACATTTTTTTATTTTCAGCGGCCTTTGAACTGGGCGACGTTGGCGCTGTGAGCTTCGGTTTTTGGCAGGCCGGCCACCCCCAGGCGTTCACCGGTCTTGGCATCGAACAACAGCACTTTCGATGGATCGAATTGCAGGGTCAGGGTCTCGCCCACGGCCGGTGCAACGTCCGGCGCCAGACGGCAGCAGACTTTGGTGTCATTGAGATTGACGAACACCAGGGTGTCGGGACCGGTTGGCTCGGTGACCTGGACTTCGGCACGAATGGTCGGCAAACCATTGGGCTCACTGCCGGCCAAAACGATCTGCTCCGGGCGCATGCCGAGGATCACTTCGCGGTCTTCGAGACCGGCGTCCTGCATGCCCAGCGGCAATTCGCAGCGCGCCTGACCGCTGTCGAGCAGCGCCACCAGACGACCTTCCTTGCGCTGCAAGCGCAGGGGGATGAAGTTCATCGGCGGCGAACCGATGAAGCTCGCCACGAACAGGTTGGCCGGGTTGTTGTAGATGTCTTTGGGCGTGCCGAACTGCTGGATGATCCCGTCCTTCATCACCGCCACTTTGTCGCCCAGGGTCATGGCTTCGATCTGGTCGTGGGTCACGTAGACCGTGGTGGTTTTCAGGCGCTGGTGCATCAGTTTCATTTCGGTGCGCATCTCGACGCGCAGCTTGGCGTCGAGGTTGGACAGCGGTTCGTCGAACAGGTAAATCTTCGGCCGCCGCGCCAGCGCCCGGCCCATTGCCACGCGCTGTTGCTGACCACCGGAGAGCTGGCCGGGTTTGCGGGCGAGCAAATGTTCGATCTGCAACAGCTTGGCCACACGAGCGACTTCTTCGTCGATTTCGGCGGCGGGCATTTTGCGAATCTTCAAGCCGAACGCGATGTTGTCGCGCACGCTCATCGTCGGGTACAGCGCGTAGGACTGGAACACCATGGCGATGTCGCGATCTTTGGGGCTCATGCCGCTGATGTCGGCGTCGTCCACCAGGATCGCGCCGCCGCTGATGTTTTCCAGACCGGCGATGCAGTTCATCAGCGTGGACTTACCACAGCCCGATGGACCGACCAGGATCAGGAACTCACCGTCATTGATCTTCAGTTCGATATTTTTCAGGGTGTCCGGCAAACCGGCACCGTAGGTCTTGTTGACGTTGCGTAATTCGAGAGTTGCCATGTTCTACCCCTTGACCGCGCCGGACGTCAGCCCACGCAGGAAATACTTGCCAGCGAATATGTAGACCAGCAGTGTCGGCAGCCCAGCGATCATCGCGGCAGCCATATCAACGTTGTATTCCTTGGCCCCAGTGCTGGTGTTGACCAGGTTGTTCAGGGCCACGGTAATCGGCTGTGCATCGCCACTGGCGAAGACCACGCCGAACAGGAAGTCATTCCAGATCTGGGTGAACTGCCAGATCAGGCAGACCATCACGATCGGGATCGACATCGGCAGCAGGATCTTCCAGAAAATCGTGAAGAAGCCCGCGCCATCCAGCCGCGCTGCCTTGACCAGCGCATCCGGAATGCTCACGTAGTAGTTGCGGAAGAACAGCGTGGTGAACGCCAGGCCGTAAACCACATGCACCAGCACCAGGCCGGTGGTGGTGTTGGCCAGGCCGATCTTGCCGAGGGTGAACGAGGCTGGCAGGAGCACGGTCTGGAACGGCAGGAAGCAGCCGAACAACAACAGGCCGAAGAACAGTTGCGAACCGCGGAAACGCCACATCGACAGCACATAACCGTTCATGGCACCGATGAACGTGGAGATCAGAACCGCCGGCACGGTGATTTTCACCGAGTTCCAGAAGTAGCTGCCGACACTGTCCCAGGCCTTGATCCAGCCGATGCCGTCAATCACTTGCGGCCAGCTCAGCAGGTTGCCGGTGCGGATGTCTTCCGGGGATTTGAAACTGGTCAGCAGCATCACCACCAGCGGGATCAGGTAGATCGCCGCGGCCAGCAACAGCGTGGCGTAGATTGCGATGCGGCTGAAGCTGATCGCCGGTTTTCCGAGTTGATTACTCATGGCGTTTGCCTCGCAATTCGGAGTACAGGTACGGCACCAGAATCGCCAGGATCGCGCCGAGCATCATCATGGCGCTCGCCGAACCAATGCCCATCTGGCCACGGCTGAAGGTGAAGGAATACATGAACATCGCGGGCAGGTCGGACGAGTAGCCCGGGCCGCCAGCGGTCATGGCCGCCACCAGGTCGAAGCTCTTGATCGCGATGTGCGCGAGGATCATGAAGGCGCTGAAGAACACCGGGCGCAGGCTCGGCAATACGATCTTCAGGTAGATGGTCGGCAGGCTCGCTCCGTCGACTTGCGCAGCTCGGATGATCGATTGATCGACACCCCGCAGGCCGGCCAGGAACATCGCCATCACAAACCCGGAGGCTTGCCAAACGGCGGCTATCACCAGGCAATACACCACGCGATCCTGATCCACCAGCCAGTCGAGACGAAAGCCTTCCCAGCCCCAGTCACGCAGCATCTTGTCCAGGCCCAGGCCTGGGTTGAGCAGCCATTTCCACGCGGTACCGGTGACGATCATCGAGAGCGCCATCGGGTACAGGTAAACGGTGCGGATGAAGCCTTCCTTGCGAATGCGCTGATCCAGCAGCACCGCGAGGAACACCCCCAGCACCAGGCTGATGCCGATGAACATGCCGCCGAACACCGCGAGGTTCTTGCTCGCGACCCACCAGCGATCGTTGTCCATCAGGCGGATGTATTGCTGCAGGCCGACCCATTTGTAGCTCGGCATGAAGCTCGAATTGGTGAAGGACAGAACGAATGTCCAGATGATGTAACCGTAAAAACCAACCAGGACGATCAGCATGCTTGGCGCCAAAACCAGCTTGGGAAGCCAGCGCTGCAATGCGTCGAACGGTGAGGCTTTGCTGAAAACCGCCACAGAGCTCATCGGGATAATCCAGGTGAAGAGGAAAGAAATCGGCACGGCGATCCCTTGTAGGAGTGAGCCTGCTCGCGATAGCGGTGTATCCGTCGACATCCATGTTGAATGTCAGTCAGCTATCGCGAGCAAGCCCGCTCCCACACAGGGTCACGCGGCGTCAGGGATTACTGGGCGGCTTTGACGGCCGATGCCAGTTGGGCGCTGGCCTTGGCCGGGTCAGCGTTCTTGTCGTTCATGAAGTTGGTGACCACATCGAAGATCGCGCCCTGCACAGCCAGGGAAGTGGCCATGTTGTGCGCCATGCTCGGTTGCAGGCCGCCCGTCTTCTCGTCTGCAAGGAAATCCTTGGCGGACGCTTGAGCGCAAGAATCGAAGCCCAGCGTGCTCATGTCGTTAAGCATGTCGGTGCGCACCGGGATCGAGCCTTTGTTGATGCTGAAGACTTTCTGGAAGTCTTTACCCAGCGCGACCTTGGCCAGATCCTGCTGAGCGGCGATGTCGCCTTTGCGATCGGCCTTGAGCTTGAACACAGCCATCGAGTCGATGTTGTAGGTGAAGGCTTTTTCGGTGCCCGGGAATGGCACGCACTGATAGTCCTTGCCGGCTACTTTATTGGCAGCGGTCCATTCGCTCTTCGCCCAGTCGCCCATCATCTGCATGCCGGCCTTGCCGTTGATGACGTCGGCGGCAGCGATGTTCCAGTCACGACCGGCGCGGTTCGGGTCCATGTAGCCGGTGAGTTTTTTCAGCTCGGTGAACGACTTGGTCATCTCGGCGCCCGAGAGGGTTTTCTGATCCAGGTCTACCAGGGCTTTCTTGTAACCGTCGGCGCCCATGACCGAGAGCACCACGTCTTCAAACACGGTGCTGTCCTGCCAAGGCTGGCCACCGTGGGCAAGCGCGATGAAGCCTGCGGCTTTGAGCTTGTCGCCAGCGGCATAGAATTCTTCGAGGGTGGTCGGGGCTTTTTCGATCCCGGCTTTCTTGAAGACTTCCGGGTTGATCCACAGCCAGTTGACGCGGTGAATGTTCACCGGCACGGCGACGTAGTCACCTTCGTACTTGACGGTGTCGGAGACTTTTTTCGACAGCAGGCCATCCCAGCCTTCGGACTTGGCAACGTCTTTGAGGGTGTCGGTGCTGAGCAGGCCAGTGCTGCCCCACTCCTGGATGTCCGGACCTTTGATCTGGGCAACGCCCGGCGGGTTACCGGCGACGGCGCGGCTTTTGAGTACGGTCATGGCAGTGGAACCGCCGCCACCGGCGACTGCGCCGTCCTTCCAGGTAAAGCCGTCTTTTTCGACTTGAGCCTTCAGGACATCGACCGCGGCCTTTTCACCACCAGAGGTCCACCAGTGAACGACTTCCACCGAACCTTTGGAATCGGCGGCAAGCGCACTCAGCGGGAATGCAGACAGGGGAAGCAGTGACGCGAGAGAAATGACAGTAGCGAGGCGAGAAATCGCATTCATCTAGTAGTACCTTTCTTGTTGTTATGCATGCAAGTCTGGTGCTTGCGCTGCATAGGATTCTAAACAGGGGATGCCCCTTCGCAGGTAACGAAGGGACGTTCGAATGTCACCACATGGTTACACAGGAGCGCTCTGGGATAACTGTGCCAGGGCAGTCGCCAAGCTTGGCGCCAGAGGCAATCGCGGGATCAACACGGCTTGCCAGGCGTGATAAAGATCGGGTTTACCGGCCCAGATATCGGCGCTCGGGCGGTTCTGCGGATCGAGTTCGTGGTACCAGCTGCCGCTTTCGCGGTCGATGAAATGGCTGTCGCAGAATTCCCAGAAAAGTCGGTACCAGCGTTCGTATTGCGCATCGCCTGTGCGTTTTAGCAGCGCGCTGGCGGCGGCGCTGGCTTCGCAATGGGTCCAGTGCAGGCGATGGCGAACCACGGCGCGATTGTCCCAGTCGAGGGTGTAGACAATCCCGGGCGCCCCGTCGACATCCCAGCCGTGACGGCAGTTGTGGTCGAAGAGTTTTTGCGCGTCGCCGGCGAGCCAGCCTGGCGTGAGCATCCCGGCCTTAACCCGCGCCGCTTCGAGATGCAGCATCAACCGCGCCCATTCGAAACCGTGGCCTGGCGTGGTGCCGTAGGGGCGAAAACCATCGGCCGGGTTGTCGTGGTTGTATTCGCGCAAGGGTTGCCAGTCGCGGTCGAAATGCTCGACCACCAAGTAATCGTTGGCAGCGGCGTGACCGTGGATCACCCGCTCGACGATGCGCTGGGCGCGGACCAGCCAGCGGTTATCGTCGGTGACATCGGCCAGCGCGAGAAAGGCTTCGGTGGCGTGCATGTTGCTGTTGGCGCCGCGATAGCTTTCCTCTTCACTCCAGTCGCGGTTGAAGGATTCGCGCATCGCGCCCTCCTCCTCGCTCCAGAAATGCGTGTCGATGATGTCGATGGCATCGTCGAGCAAGGCCTGCGCGCCGGGACGCTGAGCGACCACCGCAGAACTGGCGGCCAGCGCGACGAAGGCGTGCAGGTAAGCGGCTTTATCGGTGTTGCCGTCACGATGCTCGGGAGCAGCGAACCAGCCGCCGTGTTCGGCGTCACGCAATGGGCCGCTGAGGGCTTTGACGCCGTGATCCACCAGCTCGGCGAAACCCGGCAAGCCCTGGATGTGGGCCATGGCGAAGCTGTGGGTCATGCGCGCGGTGTTCATGGTTTCGGCGTGGGCGTTGGCCGCAAGGTAGCCCTTTTCATCAAGATTGCCGAAACCTTCGAAAAGCTTCGAAGCCTTGGCAAACGCCAGCAGGCGCAGGCCTTCGGCGGCGAGCCATTGCTGATGGGCGGGGGCGTTCAGCCAACTGCTGAAAGCGGGTTGGAAGATGTCCATGGGGCTGCCTTTTTTTGTTGTTATGACTGGGGGCAGTCTAAACAACGGGCGGTGGCGGGCTTGTAACGAAGGGGGCGAGTTATGTCACCGGGTTGTGACATTGACCGAGATATTGGGGTGAGCGATTACTTGTGGCGAGGGGGCTTGCCCCCGTTCGGCTGCGAAGCAGTCGCAAAACCTGCCAATACATTTCTTCCAGGTAAACCGTGGTGACTGTTTAGGACCGCTTCGCGGTCCAACGGGGGCAAGCCCCCTCGCCACAGGCTAATCAACACTACGCGGTAACTGCAACGTCACCCGCAACCCGCCTTCGCGCAAATTCTGCAGGCTGACCTCACCGCCATGGCTATGCGCAATATTTCGCGCAATCCCCAACCCCAACCCATAACCCTGCTGCTGTCCGGCCAGGCGAAAGTGCGGCTCGAACACCTGCTCCATCCGCTGTTCCGGCACGCCAGGCCCTTCATCGTCCACATGCAGGATGAACGCACTCTGGTCGTCATCAATGTGCAAATGCGCTTTCTGCCCATACTTCAAGGCATTGTCGATCAGGTTGCCGATGCAACGCTTGAGCGCCAGCGGCTTCCCCGGATACGCCGCCAGCGCACGCCCTTGCTGAGTGACGCGACCATTGCCGTTGGGCGCCAGGTACGGCTCCACCAGGCAATCAAGGACATGGTTGAGGTCCACCGGCTCGATGTTTTCGTGGATGTCGGTGTCTTTCACGCATTGCAGCGCGCCTTTGACCAGCAGCTCCAGCTCATCCAGATCACGGCCGAACTTGGCTTGCAGCGTTTCGTCTTCGAGCAGTTCAACGCGTAACCGCAAGCGGGTAATCGGCGTGCGCAAGTCATGGGAAATCGCGCTGAACAACTGGCTGCGCTCGGTCAGGTAACGGCTGATGCGTTCGCGCATCGCATTGAAGGCGCGGCCGACTTCGACCACTTCACTGCCGCCACCCTCTGCCACTGGCTCGACTTCCGCGCCAAGGGACATGTCCCGTGCTGCCCGCGCCAAACGCTTGAGCGGCCGGCTCTGCCAGTGCACCAGCAGGCCGATGAACAACAGCAAGAAGCCGCTCGTGAGCACGATGAACCAGACTTGCTGCGCCGGCAGGCCTTGCTCTTCAAGACTGGTGTAGGGCTCGGGCAACAGCGAGGCGATGTACAGCCACTCGCCCGGCGCCATCTGGATTTGCGTGACCAATACTGGCGGGTTCACCGGTTCCAGGGTCAGCGCGTAGTGCGCCCAGGAGCGCGGCAATTCATCGAGTTTCAGGCCGCCGTTGAAGATCCGCAGGTCTTCAGGACTGACGAACGTCACCGAGATATCCGTGTCCTGGCCCAGGGACTGGCGCAGCACTTCATCCACCGCTTTGAGCACGGCTTCCTTGCGCGGGGTGATCGGCAGCACTTCCATGCCCAAGGGTTTGTCGTTGAGCGTCACCACAAAACGGGTGCCGCCCATGCTGCGCAACTGGTCGAGTACCAATGGCCGAAACGCTACCGGCAGCGAGCGAAAATAACTGACGCTGGCGGTCATCGAATGAGCGAGGCTACGGGCGCTGGTGACCAGGCCTTCAAGTTGGGTGGCGCGCAATTGCGAGACCCAGATCACGCTCGACAACGTCTGGGCGAACAACACTGCCAACAGCGTCAGCAGCAACATCCGCCCGAGCAACGAACGCGGCACGGGAATCCGTGCGGCGAGTTTGCGGAAAAATTCAGTGGCCATTGCTGGCAACCACATTGGCGGCCAGTTGGTAGCCGCTGCCGCGCACGGTACGGATCAGCCGCGGCGGTTTTTCGGTGTCGCGCAGACGCTGGCGCAAACGGCTGACGGCCATATCGACGATGCGGTCGAGCGGCATCAAGTCACGACCACGGGTGGCGTTGCCGATGGTGTCGCGGTCGAGGATTTCCTGAGGGTGATCGAGGAACAGTTTCAGCAGCGCGAAATCCGCACCGGAGAGAATCACTTCTTCGCCGTCGATGTGGAACAGGCGATGGCTGACCATGTCCAGCCGCCAGTCATCGAAGGCCAGCACTTCACCACCGGAGCGCTCCTGCCCGAACTGCGCACGACGCAACAGGGCTTTGATGCGCGCCTGCAATTCACGCGGGCTGAAGGGTTTGCCGAGGTAATCGTCGGCGCCCAGTTCCAGACCGATGACGCGGTCGGCTTCGTCGGAGCTGGCCGTGAGCATGATGATCGGCACCTGAGCCTGACGCGGGTGCTGACGGATCCAGCGGCAGAGGCTGAAGCCGTCTTCGTCCGGCAGCATCACATCGAGGATCACCAGATCGCTCGGCGCCTCGTTCATCGCCTGACGAAAGCCTGCGCCGTCGGGCGTGGTACGAACCTGGAAACCGGCGCGGGTCAGGTAGGTGTCCAGCAACTCGCGTATCTCTTGATCGTCATCGACCAACAAAATCGACTTGTTGACTGAGCTCACGGGGCGGCGTCCTTGTTGTTTGAATTGGGCGGATTATGCCTGATCGTGCGTAAATTCGATCGTTCCCACGCTCTGCGTGGGAATGCCTCAAGGGACGCTCCGCGTCCAGTGACGCGGAGCGTCACGGGCTGCATTCCCACGCAGGAGCGTGGGAACGATCATTACTGTGCTTGCTCCAGCGCCACACCCGCGCCAACAAGGCCGGAATACGGCGCCGTCACCAGCCACACCGGGATGCCTTTGAAGTAATCGCTCATGCAGCCCTTGTCGGCAAAGCACCGGGCAAAGCCGCTTTCGATGAAGAAATCGGCGAACCGTGGAATCACCCCGCCGACGATGTACACACCGCCGCGCGCGCCTGTGGTCAGCACGTTGTTGCCGGCCACACGGCCCAGCCAGCAGCAGAACTGCTCAAGCACTTCCAGGGCAATCGGGTCACCGGCCAGGCCGGCCGCCGTGATCGACTCCGGGGTATCGAGCACCGGTTCATGTCCGTCCACCGCACAAATCGCCCGGTAAACCCGCGGCAAACCGCTGCCGCTCAAGGCCGTTTCAGCGCTGACATGGCCGATCTCATTGAAGATGTGCTGCCACAACTGTGTTTCCCGCGGGCTGCTCAGCGGCAAATCGACGTGACCTCCCTCCCCCGGCAACGCGGCAAACCGTCCTTCACCCAGATCCAGCAACGTGCCAACACCGAGGCCGGTCCCCGGACCGATCACCACCGCCGGCCGCAGCGGTTCCGGCGTGCCTTCACAGACCACGCGAAATTCGCCGGGCTGCAAACGGGTCATGCCCAGCGCCATCGCCGAGAAGTCGTTGACCAGCAACAGTTGATCCACCTGCAAGGCCTTGCAAAACCCCTTGCGGCTAAGTCGCCAGTGATTATTGGTGAACTTGAATTCATCACCGCTCACCGGGCCGGCGACCGACAGGCACACCGAACCGATCGAACCCGGCGCCAGGCCAAGCCCGCTCAGGTAGAGGGCAATCGCCTCTTCCGGGCTGGCATGGTCGGCCGTTGCCAGCACCTGGACCGATTCCAGCTGCTGGTTTTTCCACAACGCGAAACGTGCGTTGGTGCCACCGATGTCACCGACCAAAGCCAGTTTCAATTAAGCGTCTCCAGGGCAGAAGTAAAGGCGCTGGCGCCCTGCTCTGCGGAGCTGAAGGCCATGCGCATGAAACCAAACAGTTCGCGACCGCTGCCGATGTTGTTGCCCAATAGGCCTTTGGCAGGTTCGCGCGCTGCGAATTCTTCGGCGTCCACCTTAAGCTCCAGAGTGCCTTTGACGCCATCGACGCGAATGATATCGCCCTCCTGCACCCGCGCCAAAGCGCCGCCCACATATGCTTCGGGACTGACGTGAATCGCCGCCGGGATTTTCCCCGACGCACCGGACATGCGTCCGTCGGTGACCAGCGCCACTTTGAAGCCGCGATCCTGCAGCACGCCGAGGAACGGCGTCATCTTGTGCAGCTCCGGCATGCCGTTGGAGCGTGGGCCCTGGAAGCGCATTACCGCGACGAAATCCTTCTCCAGCAAACCAGCCTTGAACGCATCGGCCAGATCCTGCTGATCCTGGAACACCATGGCCGGTGCTTCGACGACCTGGTTTTCCAACGCGACGGCGGACACTTTCATGACACCGCGGCCGAGGTTGCCTTCCATCACCCGCAAGCCGCCCTCTGGCGAGAACGCGCGAGCGACCGGACGCAGGATGGTTTCGTCGAGGCTTTCGATCGGGCCTTCGCGCCAGACCAGTTCGCCGTTATCGAGGAACGGTTCCACGGTGTAGCGGCTCAGGCCGTGGCCGAGCACGGTGTTGACATTTTCGTGGAGCAGGCCGGCTTCCAGCAGTTCGCGGATCAGGAACGACATGCCGCCCGCCGCCTGGAAGTGGTTGATGTCGGCTTTGCCGTTCGGGTAGACGTGGCTCAGGGTCGGCACCACCTCGGAGAGGTCGGCCATGTCCTGCCAGGTCAGTTGAATGCCCGCCGCCATGGCGATCGCCGGCATGTGCAGCGTGTGGTTGGTCGAGCCGCCAGTGGCGTGCAGGGCCACGATGGAGTTGACCAGTGAACGTTCGTCGACGATTTCGCCGATCGGCATGAAGTCGCCGTTCTGCTTGGTCAGACGCGTGACTTGATGCGCCGCTTCACGGGTCAGGGCATCGCGCAACGGGGTGTTCGGGTTGACGAAAGAGGCGCCCGGCAAGTGCAGGCCCATGACTTCCATCAGCAACTGATTAGTGTTGGCGGTGCCGTAGAAGGTGCAGGTGCCAGGGCTGTGGTAGGACTTCATCTCCGATTCCAGCAGTTCCTCGCGGCTGGCCTTGCCTTCGGCATAACGCTGGCGCACATCGGCTTTCTGCTTGTTGGAAATGCCCGAGACCATCGGCCCGCCCGGCACGAAGATCGTTGGCAGATGACCGAAACGCAGCGCGCCCATCATCAAACCCGGGACGATCTTGTCGCAGATGCCGAGCATCAGCGCGCCGTCGAACATGTTGTGGGACAGCGCCACGGCGGTCGACAGCGCAATCACTTCACGGCTCGGCAGGCTCAGCTCCATGCCCGGCTCGCCTTGGGTCACGCCATCGCACATCGCAGGGGTGCCGCCGGCGAACTGGCCGACGGAGCCGATTTCGCGCAGGGCCTTTTTGATCTGTTCAGGAAAGACTTCGTACGGCTGGTGCGCCGAGAGCATGTCGTTGTAGGACGAAACAATCGCAATGTTCGCGGAGTTCATCATCCGCAGACTGTTCTTGTCGTCGGTGCCGCAACCGGCCACGCCATGGGCGAAGTTGGCGCATTGCAGCTTGCCGCGCATGGGACCGTCGCTGGCAGCACCACGAATCAGTGCAAGGTAAGCCTCACGCGTGGCGCGGCTACGGGCGATAAGCCGTTCGGTGACCTCAAGGACGCGGGGATGCATGTTTAGAACTCCAGGCTAACGGATGTGGCGACCTGATTGTCTATGCTGAGCAAGAGCCGTTGTCGATGGGATGACAGGCGGTTTTCTTGATCGGTCGGACCAGTTGATTCAGGTCACTCGTTGTAGATTGAACAAAATATTGCCATTAAAAAGGCTTGTTTTCTATTTTTATGCGAATAATCTTGTAATTCCAACAACAAAACGACGGCGGCCCTGTTAAATGACTCTTCGAATCGCAATCAATGGTTTTGGCCGAATTGGCCGTAACGTCCTGCGCGCACTGTATACCCAAGGGTATCGCCAGGATCTGCAGATTGTTGCCATCAATGACCTGGGCGACAGCGAGATGAACGCTCATCTGCTCAAGTACGACACTGTTCACGGCACGTTCGATGCCGATGTCCAGCATGATCGGGAAAGCTTGACCGTCAACGGTGACCGTATTTCTGTCAGCGCCATTCGCAACCCGGCCGAGCTGCCGTGGGCTGCCGAGCAGATCGACGTTGTATTCGAATGCACCGGTTTGTTCACCGATCGCGCCAAAGCCGCCGCGCATATTACGGCCGGTGCACGCAAAGTGATCATCTCCGCCCCGGCCAAAGGTGCCGACGCCACGGTGGTGTATGGCGTTAACCACGACATTCTGCGCCAATCGCACCAGATCATTTCCAATGCTTCGTGCACCACCAACTGCCTGGCCCCGGTGGCCCAGGTGTTGCACCGCGAGCTGGGTATCGAAAGCGGCCTGATGACCACTATTCACGCCTACACCAACGATCAGCACCTGACCGACGTCTATCATGTCGACCCGTATCGTGCGCGTTCGGCCACCCAGAACATGATCCCGAGCAAAACCGGCGCGGCTGAAGCCGTCGGTCTGGTGCTGCCGGAACTGGCGGGCAAACTGACCGGCATGTCGGTACGCGTGCCGGTAATCAACGTGTCACTGGTGGACCTGACCGTGCAACTCAAGCGCGAAGCGTCGGCCGATGAAGTGAACGCGCTGCTGAAAGAAGCCAGCCAGCACTCGAAGATTCTCGGTTACAACACCCTGCCGCTGGTCTCCAGCGACTTCAACCACAACCCGCTGTCGTCGATCTTTGACGCCAACCACACCAAGTCCAGCGGCAAGCTGCTCAAGGTGCTGGCCTGGTATGACAACGAATGGGGCTTCTCCAACCGCATGCTCGATAACTGCCTGGCGCTGTGCAACGCCGAGTAAGCGAAGCTACGAGCAGGAGCAGCACCGATGATCGGTATCAGCTTTACGCAAAAGACCATGGCAGCGCGCAAGCGTATTGCCTTGGTCGCCCATGACCACTGCAAGGTGTTTTTGCTGGACTGGGCCGAGCGACAGAAAGACCGGCTCGCACAGCATGAACTGGTCGCCACCGGCACCACCGGGTTGTTGTTGCAACAACGCCTGGATTTGCCTGTGGAGAGCATGATCAGCGGCCCATTGGGCGGCGACCAGCAACTCGGTGCGCGAATCGCCGAGCAGCGGGTCGACATGCTGGTGTTCTTCTGGGACCCGTTCGAACCACAACCGCACGACCCGGATATCAAGGCATTGTTGCGAGTCGCGGCGGTGTGGAACATTCCGGTGGCGTGTAATGAATGCAGCGCCGACTACCTGCTCAGCAGTCCCTTGATGGAGCAGGCTCACCCACACCGCATCCCGGATTACGCGACCTACCTGTCGGGACGGAGCTAAGACAGGCCTGCGGTCTATCGCCAGGTTTTAACCTCGGGGAATCGCTCGCCGCGCAGGCGTTCAAAATGAGCCTGCGCGTGCTCTTCAGGCCTCGGCTCCCAGTTTTTGATGCCGGGCGTGTGTGTCTCCCTCAGGCGCTCGACAACCAAAAAATGCAGCTGCTCCGGCGTCTGCCATCCCCACCGCTGTGCCAGGTCGAGTTGTTCTATCAGCCAGGCTCTCGGCGACAGCGCTTCCGGCAATCGGGCAAGGTCCTCACTGTGCTCGGCCAACAGGTACTGACCCACATTAACCAACAGAATCGCCCGTTCCTGGTTGACCGGTACCGGGGTCTCCAGCCATTGCGCAGCGTCGGGGACCGGGTATTCGCCCGACGCCGGATTGTCTACGGTCGCCCAATGTTCGCCCTGCCAGTAACAGGCACTGATGACCGGCCCCAGGTATTCGGGATACGCCGACTCGGGAAGATGGGCCAACGCTCGCGCCAACACCCGATTATCGTGAAAACGGTACAACGCCTGCTGCGGTCGTTTCCCGATCAACAGGCGTTCGCGCCAATGTTTCACCAGTATGGCGATCGAGTGATTTTCGATGCTCGCCAGCCATCCCCAATCCCGCGTCTGACCTTCGAACAACTCATTGAGCGATGACGGATTCAGACTATCGATGGAAAAAATAAACGGGCCGCCCACGGACAGCGCGGCAACGGCGGTTTCCCTGTAGACGCTGCGATAGTGTTCATGTGTCAGCTGGTGCAACAAAGCTTGATGGATCCCCGGCACCGCCGTGGAGTCAAGAATCAAACACAGATGACGGCCACGTTGTGATTGCTCGGCCATCCACTGAACAGGCAGGTTGTTCATGCGCTGATTCCTTCGGTTGAACAAACGCCCTCTCGACAGGCCTCGCAGATCGGGCAGAAGTCTGCCGATTGCTCGCCAGCCAATGTCATCAGCACCCTTTGGACAAAGGCGATGACCGGGGCTCGCTCGATCGGGGTCGTCAAAGCCTGCGTTGCCCCCGGTACCAGCGGCGCCACCAGCGTCCCCCGTGCGGGGCTGCCCCCCACCTCGATTGCACAACTGCTGAAAATGCCACTTGAATCGATCACAAGATGCTGATCGCCAGCACACAAGGTCATGTTATGGCCTGCGTCGAGCACCAGCTTCACACCGGCCTTGAAATGAATTTCCTGACCCGCCTCTGCAACCAGCACCTCGCCTACATAGGTATGGCTGCTTTGTGCGACGTGCAGATGATCATTGGCCATCAGTCGGGTTTTACGGTCGCCTGTCGTCGTGCGATGTTCCTCGGTCTCGAACACACTGGTGCTGGTGCCCTTGATGGTTTCCCGGCGCTCGCGACCGACTTCCAGCCGACTGTCGTTTTCAATTTTTTGCTCCATATCACGTTGCGCCCGAAGGTAGATCAACTCTTGCCCCGCGCGATCTTCGACATGCAATTCATTGAACCCCGTGCTCTTGCTCGAACTGCGGCTACGAAAGACGCTTCGGGTCTTGTTCTGCGGCAGTGGATAGGGCACCGGGTTGGTACGGTGAGGCAAACAACCGGAAATTACTGGCCGATCTGGGTCGCCATCCATAAAGGTGACCAACACTTCCATGCCGACACGGGGAATACTGACCACGCCGTAGCCGTCGCCAGCCAAAGCCGTCGAGACTCTTAACCAGCAACTGCTTTTGTCGGTTTGCGGGTCGGTACGGTCCCAGTAAAAACAAACTTTGACCCGACCGTATTCATCACAGTGAATCTCCTCTCCTGCCGGCCCGGTGACTTTGGCGGTCTGACTGCCGGAAATGGTCGGCTTGGGGTGTTTTTTCGGCGGTCGATACGGTGAATCCCAAGGTGTCGCGGCGAAGGTGTTGCGATAGCCTTGAAAATCCGCGGTATGGATCTGGCTGGGCATTGCCTCTTCCAGCACTTGCAATTGCAGGCCTTCATGCGTCACCTCGGTCAGGAGCCAGAGGTCATTCCATTGCGCACGATGATGATCCGTCATGTCGAGGTAATGGCCGCTGTGCAAGTTGCCGAGGTCGCTGGCGCCTTCCGCCAGGCGGTAATCGCTGCGATGTTGCTCCAATTGGCGCGCAGCCAGTCGCTTGCCCTCATCACCGGTTTTGAAACGCCCCGGCGCCCGGTAATCCTCCAGCGGCGGAACGACCGGGCTTTCGCTCTTCTGTTCGAGAAGCCGGTTCGGCTTTTCGAAGTCATAGTCACGAATCGCCACTTGGCTGGGACGCGTGGCGAAACGCACGCCGAACGTATCGATCACCGGGTGATCGGCGACCTGACCATTTTTTTGTCGAAAAGTGGACGGAGCCAACCGTCGAAAGCACGTCTGATCATCCCCAAACACTAATAGGTGCCCGTGTGGGCTGTGCTGAAAATGGTAGTGAATGCCCGACTCTTCACAGAGCCGCTGGATAAAACCCAGGTCGGATTCATTGAACTGAACACAGTATTCACGGGGCAGATAGACGCTTGGACCCAACTGAAACGTGAACGCATCGCCGAGCATGCCGTGCTTGTTTAGGACTTCGGTAATGATCTGTTCGACGCTGCGTTGCTGAAAAATTCGCTGGTCGCTGCACAGCGCCAGATACGCCAGTTGAGGCACTAACGTCAGTTCGTAGCGCGTCAGTCGATTACCGGTCTCGCGCTGCGCAAAATTATAAATCAGCCCGTGCAAGCCCTCGCCGGGAGGACCAAAGCCAA
This sequence comes from Pseudomonas sp. ES4, assembly GCF_050586665.1. Classification (NCBI taxonomy): domain Bacteria; kingdom Pseudomonadati; phylum Pseudomonadota; class Gammaproteobacteria; order Pseudomonadales; family Pseudomonadaceae; genus Pseudomonas; species Pseudomonas sp. ES4. Next base: position 18,397 of record NZ_JBOBDO010000001.1, read on the forward strand.
GGAATGCAGGCTTGTGCAGTGGCGTCTCGAGGTCGAGATTTGACCGCTCACTGACCAACTCCAGCGTCACCTCATAGGGCTGGCTGATCGACTCACTGGCTTTGAAGGCCAAGACCTGAAAATCATGCTGCATGCCGCTGATATCAAAGTAGAAGCGCGGCCTGGAGATTGAGTCATGCATCGGATAGTCCTTTAAATGCAGGTTGGCCACACTCAGCAGATCGAATCGATATCCAGCGGCTCGCGAGCCAGTCGAAATCCATCGTCCGGTTGCCTTGGAATCATTGCGTACTGCACCGAGCTGCGGTTTTCAGCGTGTTTTGCCCAACGCTCCACGCTACCGGTGAACTCCGGCAACTGGGCGGCACTGCCGTACACATCCGTCAGGGTCAGGCGGCGATAGCGCACGGTTTGCAGGCGTTCGCGGGTTCTCAGCAGGCGATCCTGCTCCCTGTGGAGGGCACTCATCGCAGCACTTTCATTCTTCGTCGCACCACGCGGCCCCTCGTTATGGCGCACCTTCCGGGCATACTCGTAAAGTTTCTCATTGAGTGTTGCCAAGGCATCTTCGACGACGCGGAACTCTCGTTCGGTGACCACGGACGAGGCGTTCTCCAGGGTTTGCTGCCAGCGCCGCAAAGTCGCCCAGGCGCAAGGGATGTAGCTGGCGATCATCATATGGTCGGTGTAGTTGATCAGTTGCGCGAGCAGGCCATCGCGGGCGGGCATATCACCCCGCCGGATCTTTTCCAGCATGACGGTACAGGCGGCGCCTTCGATGGATTCACAATCCGGATCCCACAAAATCGCCGACCACTCGCGTTCATCAAAGCGCACGGGCATGAAGTGCTGCTGTTGCCCGTGATGCTGATAGGGATCACCACCGATGCGCACCAGACCGGCACCGAACACCAACATGCCATAAGGTCCGGCAAGGACGATCGTCGCCAGGCCCGGGACCCAGACCTTCCAGTTGGCGTCCATCCACGGCGCCGGTACGCCGGGCACCGGGTCGTTATTGTTGACCATGCGGTGATGGACGAGGTCGGTGGCGCCTTCGACGAAGGTTGAGTCGCCGGCACGTGGGGCGCCGTAGGTGTAGAGGAGGATGTTGTATTTAACGCCTGCACGTCGACGGAGCGCTTCTGCCAACAACAAGGCGATGGCACCGCCCAAGCTGTGGCCGCAGATAATGATTTTTTGCCCCGAGTGAAATTTATCCAGATAACGCAAGACGAACGCTTTCATCGCTCGAAACGCGTTGTAAAAGCCTTGATGGACGCTCCCGACACCTTCTTCGAACGGAACTTGCAGCGCGTCCACATCACGCAACGCATCTTTCAGACTGGCCGTTCCACGCACCGAAATCAGCACGACTTCGTCGTGATGACAGATAAACGCCTGGGTATCGCCGCCATTCACCTGATCATCAAAAAAATGCTGGTTCTCGGGGTGTTCCTGGTCTTTGCCTTTGTCCGGATGGTTTTGCTCATACAGCGTCGGGTCGAAGGGCAGGATCTCCAGCCGCTTTGAATACGGCACATCCTCGTACAATGGGTAAAACCTTTGCGACTGGGTCCTATCGACTCGCCAATTCTCCTGATAACCGGCTAACGCCTCGCCAAACCAATTGCCAATGCTCGGGTCCAGCATAAAGTGCACCTTGTCCAGCGGTTTTTCGCGCGGGTATTGAGCGAAATCGGTGTAACTCAAGGTCGCCATCAACGCCAGTTGATAGAGGTTCAAGGCACAGAATTTGTCGTCGGTGGAGAGCATGGGCCGCAAGGCGCGCATGGGCCGCACTTCCAGCACGTTGTGTTTGTTGGGGCTCAGGACAATTCCAAATGAATGCTCGGGGCCGAAACCCAACTCGCCCATGCCCCGCAGCAATACGCTTTGCGGTTCGTAGGAGCGCCCGACCTCCGGTGGCAAATGCGCCCCATCGCGGACCAGGTCCCGCACCTCGACCTGGACGAAGATATCGGCCTCCTTCATCGCCGGGTTGTATTCGCGACGAAATCCGTTTTCGTGGAAGAAGCGGGTTTGTTCGGCGCGGAACTGGAGTTCGGTGATGGGGAGAGGGTAGTGTTTCCTTTTCAACAAAGCGTTGTACACGTCATCCACACCTCGGAATGCGGTACTCAGCGTGAGCACAACGGGGCCGCGATAGTGATTCTCCAACTTGGCAAAACCCTCTCCATCCAACCGTCCGGTATATTCCTGGCCAATGCTGTCCATAACGGTGTAGTGCAAGCCGCCATAGGGTTTTCCATCACCGTGCTCGTCAACTAACCGAAAACTCGTCCAATGTCCCCGTAAAGGACAAGCCAGCATTTTTTTGCTGAAACAAGGGATATCTCGCTCCTGGAGTGCCATATCTGATTTCCTTATTCGGTGCAGTTGGGGTAAACGGTGCAGGTTCTGCCGTCGGGCATTTTGAAAGACTTGAAATCCGTGGTGTTGCCGTGACAGAAGGCATATTGGTCTTCAAGGCTTTTACCCAAGCAACGTTTCCAGCCTTGCGGAAAGCGAATCCAGTTGTCCCCCATGTACGGTTCCTCTTCCTTTGCCATACCGAACACCATCCTCACCGTTCGGCCCGACAACCGATTGCGTTGCAACGCCCCACCCGCCATGCGTTTCATCATCTGTCCGTTCGCATCGACGGCACGGCAGTGCAGGATTTTTATGATCGCCCGCTCGGGTCCCACCGTGCGAAACAACCACTGGCACTGCCCTTGAAACGCCTGAGCGCCAGTGGCTGGAAAACCTGGACGGTCATCGGCAAGTTCGTCGTAAAAGGACAGGCTGGCAAAGTCGCCCCCTATGTCAGACCAACGCGTTCCCCACTTCGCGTCGAGATTCAACCTCAAGCTACTCAACACCAACGGGCAGCCACCTGGGCGAGTCGTCAGCGGGACCTGAAACTCTGCCGTGCGCGCAATGCTTTGGTATTCGCTGGTGAAAAACTTGCGATTCGGCGCCACTTCACCGCGCTGGCGCGGCGGGGCTTCACAGGTTTCTCCGGTGGCCGGCTCGTAATAAGCGTCGACCTTGACCCTGAAATCCGCCGGCACTTCTGCCTGCAACGTGAAGCTTTCTGCCGGCGCAAAAACACAACCGCCCGCGGTGAGCGCCAATGCAATGATTGCCAGTGCGCGGGCAAAATGCCGGCTCGCGAAACACAACGAAGGAGCGTTGTCGAGAATTGGCGTTTCCCATTCCTGGAGTGCCGTCACTTGATGCCCCTGTCAAAAACCACGCTAAAAAAACGAAGTATCAACAGGGGTATAGCAGTCATCCAGAACTGTCTGAGGGGCCAGGAAACGTTTGGGATCGTGCCTACGCCAGTCTCTGAAATATCTGACATTTGCAGCCAAGCAATGGCTGGGAGCTGCGCAATTTTCCGCAAAGCGGACAGTTTTCTATCTGCTTTTGCGCTCTGAACGAATGACGGCTTGGAAACCAGTGCTTGACCACTGATACAGATGATAAGCATTATCATTCGCTAGAAATGGATCAGGTCCTCCCGTGAGTCAATCTCGCTTCAATCACGTCTTCATCGCTCAGCGAGTCTCTCTGCTGCGTACATTGGAGCGGATGGTCAACAATCACAGCACCGCCGAAGACCTCCTGCAGGAGACCTACCTGCGAGTGACCCGGGCGCTCAGCGAGCGGGCCATCGATCACCTTGAACCCTTCGTTTTCCAGACCGCCCGCAACCTGGCGCTGGACCATTTGCGCGCGCGGCGTATTCAGTCCCGCACGATGCTCGAAGACGTGCCGCTGGACGTTGTGGAAAGCGTCGCCGCCCCCGCCAGCAGTGCCGAGGACGCCGCCCATGCCGAACAATTGCTTGAGCGCTTGAACGTGAGCCTCAATGAACTCAGCGCCCGTCAGCAGCAGATTTTCATCCTCAGCCGTCTGCACGGGCACAGCTATCTGGAAATCGCCGAGAAGCTCGGCGTGTCGTTGAGCACGGTGCAAAAGGAGCTGAAATTGATTATGGCGATCTGCATCGGCGTGGCCGAGCGGTTAAACGGCGACTGAATCTGTAGGTTAATTCTCTATGTGTGAGGATGACCTGCACTGGCTATCGGGCTTTGCTACCCTTGCCCCACTTTCGAGCTTCACTAAAAAAACAGCGGTGCCAAGACACTGCCGAGGAAACACCGTGACGGACACGCTCCCAGTGCCTCCCCCCGCCCCTCCGGCGCGGGACCCCGCAAGCGCGATGGACCAGGCCCTGGACTGGCTGATCGTGCTGGACAGTCCGAGCGAGGAACAAACCCGACAGTTTCACGATTGGCTGGCCGCCGATCCGTTGAATGCCGAGGCGTTCGCCAAGGCGAAGGCAATCTGGGAAGGCCAGCAAGTTGTGCAATGCGCGCAAAGCCTGGCTGCCCGGCCGCCGAAAGTGACCGCCCTGTCGCGCCTGCGACCGCACTGGAAACCCTTGGCCACCGCCGCCGTGCTGATCCTCGGTTTGTTCAGCTTCAGCAATCTGCCGATTCGCCTGCAGGCCGATCACCTGACCGTGGTCGGTGAACGCCAGCGGCTGCAACTGGAGGATGGCTCGAAGGTCCTGCTCAATACCAACTCAGCCTTCTCCAGCACCATCAACGATCAACAGCGCGTTGCCCGTTTGTATCAGGGCGAGGCGTTTTTCGAGGTCGCGGCCGACCGCGGCCAGCCGCTGGAAATCGACGCCGGGCCGGTCAAGGCCAGCGTACGGGACACCGCGTTTGCGGTGCGCTATCTGGACGGCGTGGCACAGGTTCGGGTGCAGCGTGGGGATGTCGACTTGCGAGCGACCCGCGACGACGCGCGAATTCGATTGTCCGCCGGACAAAGCATCCGCATCGGCCCCAACGGTTTCGATCGCCCCGCCAGACTCGATGCCGCGACCGACCTGGCATGGGTCCAGGGCCGACTGGTGTTCGAAAACTGCCCGCTGAGCCAGGTGCTGGCGGAGCTGCGTCGTTACTATCCCGGCTGGATCATCAACAACAACGAGCAGTTGGCCGACATCGCCGTCACCGGCAATTACCGCCTCGACCAGCCGTTGGACGTGGTCCGTTCGCTGGCCCAGATCACCTCGGCGCGGCTCCAGGAATTTCCGGCGCTGGTGATTTTGAACTAAATGAGAATTATTTTTACTCGATAGCCAACTTCCGTACGTCTCGTTATAGCCAATGCAATTGATTCGCATCTTCAGATGCCAATCAGCACCTATAAAGATTCGTGCGACACGGAGCGCTATCGATGTCCTCTCGCCTCACCCGCCAATCCTCTTCACCTTCTTGCGTGCTGTCGCTGCTGACCGCCGCCATCCTGATGGCCGGCAGCGCGCAGCTCTACGCCGCCACCGCGGCAGAGCAACCGACCCGCAACATGGGCGATTACGCGTTCGCCATCCCTCAGCAGTCGCTGGTCTCGGCACTCAATGCCTTTACCGCCGTGACCGGTTGGCAGGTCGGCTTGCCGGCAGAACTGGCTGAGGGCGTGGCCTCGCCGGGCGTACGGGGTTCGCTACCACCAGAGAAAGCCCTCGATCGCCTGTTGGTGGGGACCAACCTGAGCTATCGCAAACTGGGCACCAATAACATCGTGCTGGAGAAGCGCAGCAACGGCAGCGCGCTCAACCTGGACCAGGTGACCATCAGCGCCACGCGCCAGGAACAAAGCATCGCCAGCGTGCCGAGCACCGTCACCGTTCACACCCGTGAAGAGCTGGACCGCAACAACGTCAATACCATCAAGGATCTGGTGCGCTACGAACCGGGCGTCTCGGTGGGCGGTGCCGGGACCCGCGGCGGAATCAGCGGCTACAACATTCGCGGCATCGACGGCGACCGGATCCTGACCCAGATCGACGGCGTCGAGATTCCAAACGGCTTCTTCAACGGCCCGTATGCCAAAACCCAGCGTAACTATGTCGACCCGGAAATCATCAAGCGCGTCGAAATTCTGCGCGGCCCGGCCTCGGTGCTCTACGGCAGCAACGCCATCGGCGGCGCCGTCAGCTATTTCACCCTCGACGCGGACGACATCATCAAGCCCGGCCAGGACGTCGGTGCTCGCCTGAAGACCGGGTACAGCTCCGCCGACGAGAGCTGGCTGAAGTCCGCCACCGTCGCCGGCCGCGCCGATCAGTTCGATGGCTTGTTGCATTACAGCCAGCGCGACGGTCACGAAACCGATTCCTTTGGCAGCAACAACGGCACCGGTCTGGACCGTACCGCGGCCAACCCGGAAGACGTACGAGCCACCAACGTATTGGCCAAGATCGGCTGGAACTACAACGAAGATTCACGCCTTGGACTGACCTACGAGAAGTACAAGGACGATCGCGACACCGATCAGAAAAGCGCTTACGGCGGCCCGTACTTCAACGGCCAGCCGACGATCCCGAACAGCATGCTGCCCGGCGGCATGTACCAGTGGCGCACCGGCAACGACACCATTACCCGTGAGCGCTTCGGCCTGGAACACAGCTTCGCACTCGACAGCCTGCTGGCAGACAACGTCAAGTGGAGCCTGAACCACCAGATCGCCAAAACCGATCAAAGCACCGAAGAATTCTATTACCCGATCACCCGTCGAGTGCTGCGCACCCGCGACACGCTTTACGAAGAGAAACAGTGGGTCTTCGATGCCCAACTGGATAAAGCCTTCAACATCGCTGACACCGGGCACTTGCTGACTTACGGCACCACGATCAAGCAACAGAAAGTCACCGGCTCGCGCAGCGGCGACGGCAAGTGCCTGGCGGTCGGTCGCGGCTGTACGGCCGTCGGCGCGACCAGCGCGGCCGATGTGCTGAAGAAATCCAGCGACTTTCCCGACCCGACCATCAATACCTACAGCCTGTTCGCCCAGGACGAGATCAGCTGGAACAAGTGGACCTTCCTGCCAGGCCTGCGCTACGACTACACCCAGCTCAAGCCGCACATCACCCAGGAATTCCTCAATACCGTGGCCGCCGACGGTCGCGGAACCGTCAGCGATGAGAACAAAACCTGGAACAAGGTTTCACCCAAGTTCGGCCTGACTTACGCCCTGACCGATCAGTACACCTGGTATGGCCAGTACGCTGAAGGTTTCCGCACGCCAACCGCCAAGGCGTTGTATGGGCGCTTCGAGAACACCACCACCGGTTATAGCGTGGCGCCGAACCCGGACCTGGAACCGGAAAAAAGCAAAAGCTACGAAACCGGCCTGCGCGGCAACTTCGAGTCGGGCTCGTTCGATGTCGCGGTGTTCTACAACAAGTACCGCGACTTCATTAACGAAGACGCTGTCACGCCCGGTTACAGCGAGCTGACCTTCCAGAGCAACAACATCAAACACGCGACCATCAAGGGCGCAGAGATCAAGGGCCGCCTGAACCTCGACGCGCTCGGCGCACCGCAAGGTCTCTACACCCAGGGCTCGGTGGCCTACGCCTACGGCCGCAACAACGACACCGGCGAGCCGATCAACAGCGTCAACCCGCTGACCGGTGTGTTCGGTCTCGGTTACGACCAGGACAACTATGGTGGTTTGCTCAGCTGGACACTGGTGAAGAAAAAGGATCGCGTCGACGACAGCAACTTCAAATCGCCGGACGGTGTGAGCAGCCAGTTCAAGTCGCCGGGCTTCGGCGTGCTCGATCTGACCGGTTTCTACAAGGTCACCGACGATGTCACCGTCAGCGCTGGCGTCTACAACCTGACCGACAAAAAGTACTGGCTGTGGGATGACGTGCGCGGTTACGACAGCGTCGGCGAAGCGGCAGTGCTGAGCCCGGCCAACCTCGATCGCCTGACCCAACCGGGTCGCAACTTCGCGGTCAATCTGGTCTGGGATATCTGACCCTGCCACCTCACTTCGCCGCTTTCACAGAAGTGGCGCCGTGAGGTTTTTTTACTGTCACGCACCTTGTTGTTCGTCTCGTTACCAAGCGCCTCTTTTCTCAAGGACTTCTCATGACCACTCAGGACACTGCTCAACGCCCTGCTCTGCGTTCGCAACGTTTGAACCAGATCACAAACGAACCTCATACCAAGCTTGATGCCTTGGTCAAAGCCCACGCACCGTTCGAAACCCAGGCCAACTTCGCCCGTTTCGTGGTGGCTCAGTATTTGTTTCAGTCGGAACTGGTGTCGCTGTACAACGATGCCGAATTGACCGCCATCGTCCCGGACCTGCCTGCCCGCTGCCGTGCTGACGCGGCCAAGGCTGACCTGGCCGATCTGGAAACCGAAGTGCCGGCCCCTGTCGCCGGGGCGGTGAAGAATCCAGCCAAAGCCGAGGCGCTGGGTTGGCTTTTCGTCTCGGAAGGTTCGAAACTTGGCGCGGCGTTCCTGATCAAGCGTGCGGTGGGTCTCGGCTTGAGCGAAACCTTTGGCGCTCGCCATCTCGGTGAACCGGCCGGTGGTCGTGCTGAAGGCTGGAAGAGCTTCGTCAAAACCCTCGACGGGCTGGAACTCAGCGCACAAGAAGAAGCCGAGCTGGATAAAGGCGCAATCGACGCGTTCAACCGCTTCACGGTGTTGCTCGAGCAGGCCTACACCCCAGAACTCGCCTGAAGAAACACATCCGCTCTGTAGGAGTGAGCCTGCTCGCGATGACGGAGTGTCAGTCGACATCATTGCCGCCTGACCCACCGCTATCGCGAGCAGGCTCACTCCTACAAGGGACCGAGTGTGCCTGCACGATCCCGATCAAGCTTTAGTCGCGCAACTTGAGTCCAATGCCTCACCTTTCCTCCTCAAAACCCGCCCGAATCCTCTTTGGCCTGCTCGCCTACATCAGCCTGGCCATCGGCCTGATCGCCATCGTCGTACCCGGCCTGCCGACCACCGAGTTCATCCTGCTGGCCGCCTGGGCCGCGACCAAAAGCTCGCCGCGCCTGAGTGCCTGGCTGGAAAACCATCGGCTGTTCGGTTCCATCCTGCGCAACTGGCGCAACGGCAAAATCATCGCCCGCCGCGCCAAGGTCAGCGCCACCGTGAGCATGCTGCTGTGCGCCGGGTTGATGCTGGTGATGCTCGAACCTGGCTGGCCGATCTTTCTGGCGATTGCCGGCATGAGCCTGGGCAATCTGTGGATCTGGTCGCGGCCGGAATCATTGCCGACAATTTCCTGAATTCCTGCGCTTTTCAGGGCTTTTTCCTGCGCAAACGTTCACCTGCTACCGTTCGTCGGCTTAGCGTTCATGCAACCTCTGCCCACGCCGATGAGCATTAAATGGCGCTGAATGGACTTGGCGAATTGGGTCGATCCCGACTCACAGCCAACACCTCATCCATTCGCGAGCTCGTCCTATGTTCGACTCTCTCTCCATCCGCCTGAAAATCGTCCTGCTGTCCGGTCTGTGCCTGCTGGGCGTGGTCGTCCTGATCGTCGGCATGAACATCTACCAGACCGATCAGAACGATGAACTGGTCAGCGCCTCCAGCAGCAAGATGCTCACCGCCAGCGTGCAGAACCTGCTCCAGGCCAAGGCCGCCGAGCAAGCGGTGCGGGTGCAGAAGACCTTCGGTGAAAGCCTGCTGGTGGTGACCGCCCTGGCCGATCAGATCAAGGACCTGCGCAACATGGCGAGCACGCGCTCCCTTGACGCCGGTGCCCTGCGTGAAGAGTTGAATCAGAGCCTGAAAACCGCCTTCGAACGCAACAGCAAAGTGCTCGGCATCTGGCTGGCATTCGAACCCAATGGCCTCGACGGCAAGGACAGCGAGTTCGCCAACGATGCCGCTCGCCAGTCCAACGAAGCCGGTCGTTTTGCCAGCTACTGGAGCCGTGCCGGCGGTGTCGGGATCAACACGATCATGGTCGAAGACGACATGACCAAAACCACCTTGAGCCTCAGCGGCACGCCCTATAACAGCTGGTACACCTGCCCTCGCGACAGCAAGCGCACCTGCCTGCTCGACCCGTATGCCGACACTGTCGCCGGCAAGGAAATGCTGATGACCACCATTTCCGTACCGCTGCTGGTGGATGGCAAGTCCATCGGCGTGGTCGGTGTAGACATCGCCCTCGACGCGCTGCAAGCGGCGGCTGTCGACTCCCAACGCGATCTGTTCAACAGCGCCGGACACATGCTGATCGTCTCCGGCAGCGGCGTACTCGCCGGTTACAGCGTGGACGCGAGCAAGGTCGGCAAAAGCATCGGCGACACTCTGGGCGCAGACGGCAAGGACGTCCTGCAACTGCTCAGCGCCGGCACACCGAAGATTCTCGAACAGGGCGACCTGATCCGCGCGGTGTACCCGGTCAGTCCGATTGCCGATTCCAAAGCCTGGGGCGTGGTGATCGACCTGCCAAAACAGGTGCTGCTGGCCGACTCGGTCAAGTTACAAACCGTTCTCGATGACGCCCAGCAAAGCGGCACGATCAAAGCCGTTTTGGTGGCAGTGATTGCCGGCCTGGTCGGACTGTTGCTGATCTGGCTCACGGCGTCCGGCGTGACCCGGCCGATCAACAGCGTGGCCGAAATGCTCAAGGCGATTGCCAGCGGCGACGGCGACCTGACGCAGCGTCTGCACTACGGCAAGAAAGACGAACTCGGCGAACTGGTGAGCTGGTTCAACCGCTTCCTCGACAAGCTGCAACCGACCATCGCGCAGATCAAACAAAGCATCACCGATGCGCGCGGCACCGCCGACCAGTCTTCGGAAATCGCCCGTCAGACCAGCGAAGGCATGCAAGTGCAGTTCCGCGAAATCGACCAGGTCGCCACCGCGTCCAACGAAATGAGCGCCACCGCCCACGACGTCGCCAACAGTGCCTCGAACGCGGCTAACGCGGCCAAGGGTGCCGACCAGTCGGCCCGCGACGGCATGCAGATCATCGAACGCAGCACCCGCGACATCAATCAATTGGCCGACGAAGTCAGCAAGGCCGTGACCGAAGTCGAAGCATTGGCGGTCAACAGCGAGCAGATCGGCTCGGTGCTGGAAGTGATCCGCAGCATCGCCGAACAAACCAACCTGCTGGCGCTCAACGCGGCGATTGAAGCGGCGCGTGCCGGCGAAAGCGGTCGCGGGTTTGCGGTGGTCGCCGATGAAGTGCGCAACCTGGCCAAACGCACCCAGGATTCGGTGGAAGAAATCCGCATCGTGATCGAGCGCATCCAGACCGGCACTCGCGGCGTGGTGGCCACGATGCATTCGAGCCAGACCCAGGCCCACAGCAACGCCGGGCAGATCCAGCAAGCAGTGCAGGCCTTGAGCAAAATCAGCGACGCAGTGACGGTCATCAGCGACATGAACCTGCAAATCGCCAGCGCCGCCGAACAACAAAGCGCGGTGGCCGAAGAGGTCAACCGCAACGTGTCGGCAATCCGCACCGTCACCGAAACCCTGACCAGTCAGGCCACCGAATCGGCGCAGATCAGTAGCCACCTCAACTCGCTGACCTCGCACCAGATGAAATTGATGGATCAGTTTCGGGTGTAACCCCCTAATGATCGTTCCCACGCTCCGCGTGGGAATGCAGCCCGGGACGCTCCGCGTCCCAAGCGGACGCAGAGCGTCCATTGAGGCATTCCCACGCAGAGCGTGGGAACGATCTATCATGAAGCCCTCTCCCGGAGGGCCTTCGATGACTGGTTTACTCACGTCCATTCAAGCCGCACTCGGCTTGCCTCACACCCAGGTCAAGTTCACCTCGAGCGGCGCCCTGCCCTCGGCGTTTGCCGTCACCGACCTGGCGTGCGCCAGCATTGCCGCTGCCGGCCAGGCTGTCAGCGAATGGCTGCAGCAACAAACCGGCCGCCTACCCACCCTTGAGGTCGACCGCCGCCTCGCCTCTTTCTGGTTCGCCACCTCGATCCGCCCGATAGGCTGGAGCGTCCCGCCACTCTGGGACCCCGTCGCCGGTGACTACGCAGCCAAAGACGGCTGGATCCGCCTGCACACCAACGCACCTCATCACCGCGCCGCAGCCGAAAAAGTGCTCGGTGCCTGTGCCGACCGTACAGCGATGGCGAGCAAGGTTGCTCAATGGGCCAAAAGCGATCTGGAGCAGGCCGTAGTCGATGCCGGTGGCTGCGCCGCCGAGATGCGTAGCTGGGCGCAATGGCAAGCGCATCCCCAAGGTCAGGCGGTGAACGCCGAGCCGCTGATTCAGTTGGCTGACAACAGCCGCCAGAACGCGAAACCATGGCAAGGCTCGGTGGCGCAACCGCTGGCCGGGATCAAGGTGCTGGATTTGACCCGAGTGCTCGCCGGACCGGTTGCCAGCCGTTTCCTGGCAGGCCTCGGCGCCGACGTTTTGCGCATCGACCCACCGACCTGGAACGAACCGGGCGTGGTGCCGGAAGTCACCCTGGGCAAACGCTGCGCGCGTCTGGACCTGCACGACAAGACTGATCGCGCGGTGTTCGAAAGCCTGCTCAAAAACGCCGACATTCTGCTCCACGGCTACCGCGCCGACGCACTGGAACGCTTGGGTTACGGCGCCGCCGAACGCCAGAAACTGACGCCCGGCCTGATCGACGTCAGCCTCAATGCCTACGGCTGGAGCGGCCCGTGGCAGAACCGTCGTGGCTTCGACAGCCTGGTACAAATGAGCAGCGGAATCGCCGACGCCGGCATGCAGTGGAAACGCGCAAACAAACCGACGCCATTGCCCTTGCAAGCGCTCGATCACGCCACCGGCTATTTGATGGCGGCCGCTGCGATTCGATTATTGGGGCGCAGTGGCTCGGCGCGCTTATCGTTGGCGCGTACCGCGAAGTTGCTGATTGAAAACGGCGCGGGAACAGATGAGCCGCTGCGGGCGGAGGATGACAACGATCAAGGGCTGGTGATTGAGCAGACGCCTTGGGGCCCGGCGCATCGACTTCATGTACCGCTGAAGATTACGGGGACGCCGTTGCAGTGGACACTGGCGGCTTCGGAGTTGGGCTCCCATCGCGCGCAGTGGTAACCGACTGATCGTTCTCACGCTCCTGCGTGGGAACGATCAGTTAGAACTCCCGCGCAGGATTTCACCATTGGCCCGCCCCAAGGCATACTTGCCACCCTCCGCACTCCAGAACCCAAAAACGCCCCATGCGTATCCACGTCAGCTTCATCGACCGCGTCGGCATTACCCAGGAAGTCCTGGCCCTGCTGGGTGGGCGCAATCTCAATCTGGATGCGGTGGAAATGGTCCCGCCCAACGTCTACATCGACGCCCCGACCCTGAGCCCGGAAGTTCTCGAAGAACTGCGCGATGCGTTGTTCAGCGTGCGCGGCGTGCAAGCGGTGACGGTGGTCGACATTCTTCCCGGTCAGCGTCGGCACCTGCAACTTGATGCGCTGCTCGCGGCCATGACCGACCCGGTCCTGGCGCTGGACAGTGCCGGCAAGGTGCTGCTGGCCAACCCGGCGCTGATTGCGTTGTACGGTCGCGAGCCTGACGGCGAAAGCATCGCCGAGCTGTTCGCCGACCCGGCACTGCTCGAAGCCCTGCTGGAAAACGGTTTCCGCCTGCCGCTGCGGGAAGTCACCGTCAACGGCCAGACGTTACTGCTGGACGCCACACCGATTACCGACGCTGGTGCCCTGCTGACCCTCTATCAACCCAACCGTATCGGCGAACGCCTCTCGGCGCTGCACCACGACCACGCCGAAGGGTTCGATGCACTGCTCGGAGAATCTCCGGCCATTCGCACCCTCAAGGCCCGCGCCCAGCGCGTTGCGGCTCTCGATGCACCGTTGCTGATTCAGGGCGAAACCGGCACCGGCAAAGAACTGGTGGCGCGTGCCTGCCACGCCATCAGTGCTCGGTACGGTTCACCATTTTTGGCACTGAACTGCGCGGCTTTGCCGGAGAACCTCGCCGAAAGCGAACTGTTCGGCTACGCCCCCGGCGCCTTCACGGGCGCACAAAGGGGCGGCAAACCGGGGCTGATGGAACTGGCCAACCAGGGCACGGTGTTTCTCGATGAGATCGGCGAGATGTCGCCGTACTTGCAGGCCAAGTTACTGCGCTTCTTGAACGACGGCAGCTTCCGCCGGGTGGGCGGGGATCGTGAGGTCAAGGTCAATGTGCGGATCCTCAGCGCCACGCACCGCAACCTGGAAAAAATGGTCAGTGAAGGTTCGTTCCGTGAAGACCTGTTCTATCGCCTCAATGTCCTGAACGTCGAAGTCCCGCCCCTGCGCGAACGCGGCCAGGACATCCTGCTGCTGGCCCGCTACTTCATGCAGCAGGCCTGCGCGCAGATCCAGCGCCCGGTCTGTCGCCTGGCGCCCGGCACCTATCCGGCACTGCTGGGCAATCGCTGGCCGGGCAACGTGCGGCAATTGCAGAACGTGATCTTCCGCGCTGCTGCGATTTGCGAAAGCAGCCTGGTCGACATTGGCGACCTCGATATCGCCGGCACCTCCGTGGCGCGTCAGAGCGACAGCGACGTCGACAGCCTCGAACAGGCGATGGAAGAGTTCGAAAAAACCCTGCTGGAAAAACTCTACGTCAGCTACCCCTCGACCCGCCAACTGGCCAGTCGCTTGCAAACCTCCCACACCGCGATCGCCCATCGATTGCGCAAGTACGGCATTCCCAACAAGCCATAGGTTCTACTCGGTTGATCGTTCCCACGCTCCGCGTGGGAATGCCTCTAGGGACGCTCCGCGTCCAGTGACGCGGAGCGTCACGGGCTGCATTCCCACGCGGAGCGTGGGAACGATCATTTACTCAACCCAAAAGCGACCTATATCTGTACTGAAAGCGCTACAGCGGAACGATATCGCTACACCCTCTCCCGATCACCGCTGTGCAAGGCTTTGATCCACTTAGGCTTTTTTCTTCGCCCCGAGCTGTAGCGATTTCGCTACAGTCAGCCAATCGCTGCATCTCGAACAAACACATAACCTATTGATTTATAACAATAAAAAAACATTGGCCGCGATTTTGCTTAGTAACCATCCATAAAGTACGGCATTGCCGAGTATTCAATCGCGTCCACCAGACGAGTCTGGCCCCCTTAGGAGTTTCCATGAGCGAGTTGCGTTTTACTGAAGATCACGAATGGCTGCGTACCGAAGCTGACGGCACCGTCACAGTCGGCATCACCGCTTTCGCACAGAACGCCCTGGGCGACGTGGTTTTCGTACAACTGCCGGAGCTGCAGTCCTACGACAAAGGCGCTGAAGCCGCCACCGTGGAATCGGTAAAAGCTGCCAGCGGCGTGTACATGCCACTGGACGGTGAAGTGCTGGAAGTGAACCCGGCGCTGGACAGCAGTCCTGAACTGGTCAACGAAGATCCGCTGGGCGAAGGCTGGTTCTTCCGCTTCCAGCCTACCGATGCATCGGCTGTTGCCAAACTGCTGGATCAAGACGCTTACGACCGTCTGATCAAAGCCAACGCCGAAGCCTGAGGAACGCTGACATGACTCAAGTAAGCCTGACCACCGCCAACGAATTCATCGCCCGTCACATCGGCCCGCGCGCCGGCGACGAGCAAGCCATGCTCAACAGCCTCGGCTTCGACTCCCTGGAAGCCCTGAGCGCCAGCGTCATCCCGGACAGC
Organism: Pseudomonas sp. ES4; assembly: GCF_050586665.1. Classification (NCBI taxonomy): domain Bacteria; kingdom Pseudomonadati; phylum Pseudomonadota; class Gammaproteobacteria; order Pseudomonadales; family Pseudomonadaceae; genus Pseudomonas; species Pseudomonas sp. ES4. The sequence continues at coordinate 33,913 of NZ_JBOBDO010000001.1, forward strand.
ATCAAGGGCACCAGCGTCCTCGGCCTCGAAGACGGCCTGAGCGAAGCCGACGCCCTGGCCTTGATCAAGTCCATCGCCGGCAAAAACCAGCTGTTCAAGACCTTTATCGGCCAGGGCTACTACGGCACCCACACGCCGTCGCCAATCCTGCGCAACCTGCTGGAAAACCCGGCCTGGTACACCGCCTACACCCCGTACCAACCGGAAATTTCCCAGGGTCGTCTCGAAGCGCTGCTGAACTTCCAGACCCTGATCAGCGACCTCACCGGCCTGCCGATCGCCAACGCCTCGCTGCTGGATGAAGCCACCGCCGCCGCCGAAGCGATGACCTTCTGCAAACGCCTGAGCAAGAACAAGGGCAGCCACGCCTTCTTCGCCTCCGTGCATTGCCACCCGCAAACCCTCGACGTGCTGCGCACCCGCGCCGAGCCGCTGGGCATCGACGTAGTGGTCGGTGATGAACTTGAACTGACTGACGTGACACCTTTCTTCGGCGCCCTGTTGCAATACCCGGCGAGCAACGGTGACGTGTTCGATTACCGCGAACTGACCGAACGCTTCCACGCTGCCAACGCCTTGGTGGCCGTGGCCGCTGACCTGCTGGCGCTGACCGTGCTGACCCCGCCGGGCGAATTCGGCGCCGACGTGTCCATAGGCAGTGCGCAACGCTTCGGCGTGCCACTGGGCTTCGGTGGCCCGCACGCGGCGTATTTCTCCACCAAGGATGCGTTCAAGCGCGACATGCCGGGTCGTCTGGTCGGTGTGTCCGTGGACCGTTTCGGCAAGCCGGCCCTGCGCCTGGCGATGCAGACCCGCGAGCAACACATCCGCCGCGAGAAGGCCACCAGCAACATCTGCACCGCGCAAGTCTTGCTGGCCAACATCGCCAGCATGTACGCCGTGTACCACGGCCCGAAAGGCCTGACCCAGATTGCCAACCGCGTACATCACCTGACCGCGATTCTGGCTAAAGGCTTGAGCGCATTGGGCCTGAAGGTCGAGCAGGAAAGCTTCTTCGACACCCTGACCCTCAACACCGGCGCGCACACCGCCACGTTGCATGAAAAGGCGCGTGCCCAGCAGATCAACCTGCGCGTGGTCGATGCCGAGCGTCTGGGCCTGTCCCTCGACGAAACCACGTCGCAAGCTGACGTGGAAACCCTATGGGCCCTGTTCGCCGACGGTAAGGCGCTGCCAGACTTCGCCGCCCTCGCCGCCTCGGTGGTCAGCACTCTCCCGGCCACACTGGTTCGCCAGTCGCCAATCCTCAGCCACCCGGTATTCAACCGCTACCACTCGGAAACCGAGCTGATGCGCTACCTGCGCAAGCTCGCCGACAAGGACCTGGCACTGGATCGCACCATGATCCCGCTGGGCTCGTGCACCATGAAACTCAACGCCGCCAGCGAAATGATCCCGGTGACCTGGGCCGAATTCGGCGCCCTGCACCCGTTCGCCCCGGCCGAGCAAAGCGCCGGTTACCAGCAGCTGACCGACGAACTGGAAGCGATGCTCTGCGCCGCCACCGGTTACGACGCGATTTCGCTGCAACCGAACGCCGGTTCCCAGGGTGAATACGCCGGCCTGTTGGCGATCCGCGCCTATCACCAGAGCCGTGGCGAAGACCGCCGCGACATCTGCCTGATCCCGTCCTCGGCACACGGCACCAACCCGGCCACCGCCAACATGGCCGGCATGCGCGTGGTCGTCACTGCCTGCGATGCCCGCGGCAACGTCGACATCGAAGACCTGCGCGCCAAGGCCATCGAGCACCGCGAACACCTCGCCGCGCTGATGATCACCTACCCGTCGACCCACGGCGTGTTCGAAGAAGGCATCCGCGAAATCTGCGGCATCATTCACGACCACGGCGGCCAGGTGTACATCGACGGCGCCAACATGAACGCGATGGTCGGCCTCTGCGCACCGGGCAAGTTCGGCGGCGATGTATCCCACCTGAACCTGCACAAAACCTTCTGCATTCCGCACGGCGGTGGCGGCCCGGGCGTTGGTCCGATTGGCGTCAAGTCGCACCTGACGCCGTTCCTGCCGGGGCACGCGCAAATGGAGCGCAAGGAAGGCGCGGTTTGCGCCGCACCGTTCGGCAGCGCGAGCATTTTGCCGATCACCTGGATGTACATTCGGATGATGGGTGGCGCCGGCCTCAAACGCGCTTCGCAACTGGCGATCCTCAATGCCAACTACATTTCCCGTCGCCTCGAAGAGCATTACCCGGTGCTGTACACCGGCAGCAACGGCCTGGTGGCCCACGAATGCATCCTCGACCTGCGTCCGCTGAAAGACAGCAGCGGCATCAGCGTCGATGACGTCGCCAAGCGCCTGATCGACTTCGGTTTCCACGCCCCGACCATGTCGTTCCCGGTCGCCGGCACGTTGATGATCGAACCGACCGAAAGCGAATCCAAGGAAGAACTGGACCGTTTCTGCGACGCCATGATCCGCATCCGCGAAGAAATCCGCGCAGTGGAAAACGGCACCCTGGACAAGGAAGACAACCCGCTGAAAAACGCCCCGCACACCGCGGCGGAAATCGTCGGCGAGTGGACGCATCCGTACAGCCGTGAGCAAGCGGTGTACCCGGTTGCGTCGCTGATCGAAGGCAAGTACTGGCCACCGGTCGGTCGCGTCGACAACGTGTTCGGCGACCGCAACCTGATCTGCGCCTGCCCGTCGATCGAAAGCTACGCTTAAAACAGTGTGGGGCGGGTTCGCCTGCCCTCACTTTCAAGAACACCGCATACCCCCTGTGGGAGCGGGCTTGCTCGCGAAAGCGGTGGATCAGTCACTCAACATTGCCTGACCCACCGCTTTCGCGAGCAAGCCCGCTCCCACAGGGGATTTGTACCAGGCCTCAAGCCCGCCATTCCTATAACAAGAAACCGGAGAACAACTCATGTCTTTAAGCGTGTTCGACCTGTTCAAGATTGGCATCGGCCCCTCCAGCTCCCACACCGTCGGCCCGATGCGTGCTGCTGCGCGCTTCGCCGAAGGTTTGCGCCGTGAAGGGCTGCTGGCCGCGACTACTTGCGTCAAAGTCGAGCTCTACGGATCACTCGGCGCCACCGGCAAAGGCCACGGCAGCGACAAGGCTGTGTTGCTGGGCCTGGAAGGCGAACACCCGGACACCGTGAACACCGAAACCGTCGCCGCCCGTCTGCAAGAGATTCGCGGCAATGGTCGTTTGAACCTGCTCGGCGAACACAGCATTGCGTTCAATGAGAAAGAACACCTGGCGATGATCCGCAAACCGTTGGCCTATCACCCCAACGGCATGATTTTTCGCGCTTTCGATGCCGCGGGGATACAAATCCGTAGCCGCGAGTACTACTCGGTCGGCGGCGGTTTTGTCGTCGATGAAGACGCCGCGGGCGCCGACCGTATCGTCGAAGACGCCACGCCACTGACCTTCCCGTTTAAAAGCGCCAAGGACCTGCTCGGTCACTGCACCACCTATGGTCTGTCGATCAGCCAGGTGATGCTGACCAACGAAAGTGCCTGGCGCCCGGAAGCGGAAACCCGCGCCGGCCTGCTGAAAATCTGGCAAGTGATGCAGGATTGCGTCGACGCCGGTTGCCGTAACGAAGGCATCCTGCCGGGTGGCTTGAAGGTCAAACGTCGAGCGGCAGCCCTGCATCGGCAACTGTGCAAGAACCCGGAATCGTCCCTGCGCGATCCGCTGTCGGTGCTGGACTGGGTCAACCTCTACGCACTGGCGGTCAACGAAGAAAACGCCAACGGCGGACGCGTGGTGACGGCGCCGACTAACGGCGCGGCTGGGATCGTCCCGGCTGTTTTGCACTACTACATGCGCTTCATCCCCGGCGCCAACGAAGACGGCGTCGTGCGTTTTCTGCTGACCGCGGCCGCGATCGGCATTCTCTATAAAGAAAACGCCTCGATCTCCGGCGCCGAAGTCGGCTGCCAGGGCGAAGTCGGCGTGGCCTGTTCCATGGCCGCTGGCGCCCTGTGTGAAGTCCTCGGCGGCACCGTGCAACAAGTGGAAAACGCCGCGGAAATCGGCATGGAACACAACCTCGGCCTGACCTGCGACCCGATTGGCGGATTGGTGCAAGTGCCTTGCATCGAGCGCAACGCCATGGGCTCGGTGAAAGCCATCAATGCGGTGCGCATGGCCCTGCGCGGCGACGGTCAGCACTTCGTCTCCCTCGACAAGGTCATCCGCACCATGCGCCAGACCGGCGCCGACATGAAAAGCAAATACAAGGAAACCGCCCGTGGCGGTTTGGCGGTCAACATTATCGAGTGCTGATGCTCACGCGCATCTGCACACTTTTTCAGGAGCTGGATATGTCCACCGAACAACTGTCGAAAACCCCGCTGCACGCACTGCACATCGAACTCGGCGCCCGCATGGTGCCGTTTGCCGGCTACGACATGCCGGTGCAATACCCGCTCGGCGTGATGAAAGAACACCAGCACACCCGTGATCAGGCCGGGCTGTTCGATGTCTCGCACATGGGCCAGATCCGCCTGACCGGCGCGAATGCCGCCAAGGCGCTGGAAAGCCTGGTGCCGGTGGACATCATCGACCTGCCGGTGGGCATGCAGCGTTACGCGATGTTCACCAACGAGACTGGCGGCATCCTCGACGACCTGATGGTCGCCAACCTGGGTAACGACGAACTGTTCCTGGTGGTCAACGCCGCCTGCAAGGATCAAGACCTGGCGCACCTGCGCAAGCACATCGGCGACCAGTGCACCATCGAGCCGCTGTTCGAAGAACGCGCCCTGCTGGCGCTGCAAGGTCCGGCCGCCGTCACCGTGCTCGCACGCCTGGCGCCTGAAGTGGCAAAGATGACCTTCATGCAGTTCACCCGCGTGAAACTGCTGGGCGTGGACTGCTTTGTCAGCCGTTCGGGCTACACCGGTGAAGACGGTTACGAAATCTCCGTGCCGGCTGCCAACGCCGAAGCCCTGGCTCGCGCCCTGCTGGCCGAACCTGAAGTGGCGGCCATCGGCCTTGGCGCTCGCGACTCCCTGCGCCTGGAAGCCGGCCTGTGCCTCTACGGCCACGACATGAACACCGAGACCACCCCGATTGAAGCAAGCCTGCTGTGGGCGATCTCCAAGCCTCGTCGCGCTGATGGCGCACGTGCCGGCGGCTTCCCTGGCGCAGAAACCGTGTTCGCACAGCAACAAACCGGTGTCAGCCGCAAACGCGTTGGCCTGTTGCCCCAGGAACGCACGCCGGTGCGCGAAGGAGCGGAGATCGTCAATGAAGCAGGCGACATCATTGGTGCGGTTTGCAGTGGCGGCTTCGGTCCGACCTTGGGCGGCCCTTTGGCGATGGGTTACGTCGACAGTGCTTACACTGCTCTCGATACGCCGGTATGGGCGATTGTTCGTGGGAAAAAGGTGCCTTTGCTTGTAAGCAAAATGCCATTTGTTCCACAACGCTACTACCGCGGCTGATTGACTGTTTCTATAAGTAACGCGGTTGCGTTAATAGTGCACTAATGTGTAACGCAACCGCCATAAAACAGTGCACACCTTCGATAACGAACTTGGCTTATAACGATCGAAAACAATTGAACACCTCTATCACATAAGCTAACGCTAGTTGCCGCTGAACGGCATCAACGCGAGCAATTCCGGGCCCTCCACAGGGCTTGTTTTTTCTCCCGTAGTTGGCGTAGAGTTTGTTCACTGTGTTTGCATGGGTCGCTTGGAATCGTGACCTGGGCAGTAGCCTACAAGTTAGCTACATCCCGTTCGACGTCTTCTTACTCTCCTGCAACCAGCCCCAGTACTCTTTCACAAGAAAGAGGCTGTCATTAATTTTTGCGTCAAAGGAAATAAGAAATGTCCCAACGTCAGAGCGGTACCGTCAAGTGGTTTAACGACGAGAAAGGGTTTGGTTTTATCACTCCAGAAAGCGGTCCGGATCTGTTCGTGCATTTCCGCGCTATTCAGGGCAACGGCTTCAAGAGCCTGAAAGAAGGCCAGAAAGTGACTTTCGTTGCTGTGCAAGGCCAGAAAGGCATGCAGGCTGACGAAGTACAAGCAGAAGCCTGATCTTCTGTAACGAAAAAGCCCCTGATGCTGACATCAGGGGCTTTTTTGTGCGCGTAAATACGTAAAATGGCTTCTTTTTTCCGTCCAGAGGCTGCCATGTCGAAACATCTTCTCAAACCCCAGGGCGACTTTCCTGCCGCCCCCTTGGGTCGTCGCCTGGCAGCGATGTTCTATGACTTCTTGTTGTGTACTGCCCTGCTGATCGTCACCAGCGGCATTTACAAGATGATCCAGATGGCGATCATCGGCGAAGACAAAATGCGCACCTTGACCGAAGCCGGCGCGCTGGACGGTGATCCATTGCTGTCAACGGTGCTGCTATTTGTGTTGTTCGGTTTCTTCGCCAAGTTCTGGACCTGGTCCGGCCAGACCCTGGGCATGCAGGTCTGGTGCATCCGCGTACAAAACGCCGACGGCTCATCCATCAGCCTGTGGCAGGCATTGCTGCGCTTTGTGGTGTCGATCGCGTCCTTGCTGTGCGTCGGGCTGGGGTTCTTCTGGTCGCTGTTCGACAAACAGAAACGCAGCTGGCATGACATCTACTCCGACACCCAGCTCGTGCGGATTCCAAAGAAAGCCAAGTAGTTCAGCCATACAAAAACCAATGTGGGAGCGAGCCTGCTCGCGATAGAGGCGTATCAGTCAACATGGTTGTGACTGACAGAACGCTATCGCGAGCAGGCTCGCTCCCACAGTTTTTGCGGCTTAACTGACAGATCTCAGGCGTTGCCGGCCAATTTCATCCGCGCGGCCTGTGTGAAGTCGAGCATCCGCTTCAACGGCCGAATCGCTTGCGGAATCAACGCTGGATCGACAAATATCTCGTTTGTCCCTTCCTTCAAGCTCTTGAGCGTGCGCTCAAGGGTATTCATCGCCATCCACGGGCAATGTGCGCAACTACGGCACGCTGCGCCGTTACCGGCCGTTGGCGCTTCGATGAAGACCTTGTCCGGGCACAGCTGCTGCATCTTGTAGAAGATGCCGCGATCAGTGGCAACGATAAAGGTCTTGTTTGGCAGGCTCTGCGCTGCTGCAATCAACTGACTGGTGGAGCCGACGGCATCCGCCAGCTCGATCACCGACGTCGGCGACTCCGGGTGCACCAGAATCGCTGCGTCCGGGTACAGCGCCTTCATATCTTCGAGCTGCTTGGACTTGAACTCTTCGTGAACGATGCAGGCACCGTCCCACAGCAGCATGTCCGCGCCAGTCTGGCGCTGGATGTAGGTGCCCAAATGCTTGTCCGGGCCCCAGATGATGGTTTCGCCGTTATCCATCAGGCTTTCGACGATCTCCAGCGCGCAGCTTGAAGTCACCACCCAATCCGCCCGGGCTTTGACCGCCGCCGACGTGTTGGCATACACCACCACCGTACGTTCCGGGTGCTGATCGCAGAACGCCGAGAACTCGTCCACCGGGCAACCCAGGTCCAGCGAGCAGGTCGCTTCCAGGGTTGGCATCAGGATGCGCTTTTCCGGGTTGAGGATTTTGGCAGTCTCGCCCATGAACTTCACACCGGCGACCACCACGGTCTTGGCCGGGTGAGCATTGCCGAAGCGGGCCATCTCCAATGAGTCGGAGACACAGCCGCCGGTTTCTTCGGCCAGGGCCTGAATGACCGGATCGCAATAGAAGTGAGCAACCAGCACCGCGTCCTGAGCCTTGAGCTCGGCAGCGATGGCAGCACGGTAATAGGCCTCCTCCTCGGCAGTCAGCGGCTTGGGCTGCTTGGCGTCGAGGTGGGCTTGAACCAGAAGGCGTTCGGAAATCTGCGTCATGTTCGCAAGACCTGCAGGCGCGTTCGCGCGAAAGTCGAGTATACACCCGGCTCCGGCCCCTTCAGGGTACCGCCGGGAAAGTGAGTATCATCAGGCACGGACAACGTTGAAGCTGCGCAAGGCTACAGAATATCCCGTAGATGCAAAAGATGATTCTGACCTGCGTCACGCGGCTCAGCCCAGAACCCGGGCAACCTTAAATCGCAGGCAAAAAAAAATCCGGAAATCCTCACTTGCGTGGGCCTTCCAGACTTTTAAAACTGCTACAAAAATGGTGGGTCGTGTGGGATTCGAACCTACGACCAATTGGTTAAAAGCCAACTGCTCTACCAACTGAGCTAACGACCCGCTGTGTGGTGGCGCGTATAATACTGATTTTTAAGGACTATTCAACACCTAATTTGAAATAAATCAAAAATAAGGTGTTGGGTCACTGATTCCGGCTGCCGCAAAGCCTTCTGCACGCAGGCGGCAGCTGTCGCACTTGCCGCATGCACGACCGTTATCGTCGGCCTGATAGCAGGAAACAGTCAGGCCGTAATCAACACCGAGCTTCACGCCCGCCTGGACTATCTGCGCCTTGCTGAGGTTCTGCAGTGGCGCCTGGATACGAAAACCATTCCCCTCGACGCCGGCCTTGGTCGCCAGATTGGCCATGCGCTCGAAGGATTCAATGAACTCAGGACGGCAATCCGGGTAACCGGAGTAATCCACAGCGTTCACACCAATAAAGATGTCGCGGGCGCCGAGCACTTCAGCCCATCCCAACGCCAGGGACAAGAAAACGGTGTTGCGCGCCGGCACGTAAGTCACCGGAATACCTTCGCCCGCTTCTTCCGGCACATCGATGCTGGTGTCGGTCAATGCTGAACCGCCGATCCCGTTCAGGTTCAGGCCGATCACCTTGTGCTCGACCACACCCAGGTCGCGAGCGACACGTTCGGCGGCGTGCAATTCTGCGTGAGAGCGCTGACCGTAGTCGAAGCTCATGGTGTAGCAGCTGTAGCCTTCAGCGCGAGCCATGGCCACCACGGTCGCGGAGTCCAGACCGCCGGACAGCAGGATGACCGCACGTTTTTCAGCAGTGTTCAGTTGTTCAGTCATTTCAGCGCCCCGGCTCGTCATTCCAAAGATATTTATGCAACTGCAATTGCAGACGCACAGGCAGGTTGTCCGCCACCACCCAGTCAGCCAGGTCCCTAGCATTGAGGTCATGGTGACTCGGCGAGAACAGGACTTCGCCGGCACGCTGATCCAGACCGTACTGGATCAGCTTGGACACAGCCCAGTCATAGTCTTCCCGCGAGCAGATGACAAACTTCACCTGATCGTTGCGCGTGAGCAGTTCGATGTTCTCGTAGCGGTTGCGGTGGGCTTCTTTCGAACCCGGGGTTTTCAGGTCGACGACGCGACTGACCCGTGGATCGACCGCCGAGATATCCAGGGCACCGCTGGTTTCCAGCGAGACCTCGTAACCGGCGTCACACAACTGCTTGAGCAATGGGATGGCATTGGGCTGTGCCAGCGGCTCGCCGCCGGTGACACAGACGTAACGCGGACGAAAACCGGCCACTTGCTCGAGGATGTCGTCGAGCGTGCGAAGGGTGCCGCCAGTGAATGCATAAGCGCTGTCACAGTATTGGCAACGCAATGGGCAACCGGTCAAGCGCACAAAAACAGTGGGCAGCCCGGCAGTCCGCGTTTCACCCTGCAACGAGTAGAAAACTTCGGTGATTCTCAATGTGTCTTGCATAGTCGCCACGGGCATGACAGCTAAACAGGCTGTCCGCCTCCGTCAGGCACTTCAAGGAACCCCGCCATCGCGCAGATCCCAAAAAGCGTGTTTCATAAAAAGGGCGTGAATTCTAACGAAAAAACCCGCGACAAGCGCGGGTTTCTTCAAGACGGGTAAAGCCGCCCTTACATTTTTTGCAGATCACGCTGGGCCAGCTGAGCGGCGGAAGTGCCCGGATATTGGGACACAACCTGTTGCAAAATACCTTTGACCTTGTCGGGATGACCAAGACGGCGCTCTACATCAGCCAGCTTGTACAGCGAATCAGGCACTTTTGGATGCTTGGGGTACAGCTGAGAAACCTTGGCAAAAGCCTGACCTGCACCTTGCAGATCGCCTTTGGCCAGGTTCACTTCCCCCAACCAGTACTGGGCATTACCCGCGTACTGACTGTTCGGGTACTTGCGCAGGAATGCGGCAAAAGCCTGACTGGCCTTGTCGAAGTCCTTGGCTTTGATCAGGTCGAAGGCTGCATCGTAATACAGTTTTTCCTTCGCCGGATCAGCCGGCTCGCCACCCGCGGCAGGCGCTTGTGTGGAAGTGGCAGCGGCTGCCGCTCCCGCTGCTGCACCGGGGGCATTCAAACTGCCACCGGTGGAAGAATTATCAGGAGTCGCGGCTGGTGCAACGCCGGTTCCTATGCGCCGATCAAGGTCCTGATATCGCTCCAGGCTCTCTTGCTTCATGCGCGCTACATCATTTTGCAGAACTTCGATGATGCCTTGTTGGCGCGAGATCTGCTCCTGCATCGATTGCAGTTGGTTGAACAGCTCGCCCTGTGCCGAGACAGGGGCCGAAACCCCTCCCCCGGCATAGGCGCCGTTCGTACCGTAACCTGCAGGCGGATTATTAGTCCCGCTATTGGTATAGCCGGAGTCATTATCGACCACAGGAACCGCAGCCCACACCGCAAGCGGTGCGAGGCTGAGAGCCAAAACAGTTACAGCACGACGGCACGTTCGCATGACGAATTACTTACGCAGTTCGACGCGACGGTTTTGAGCCCAGGACTGCTCGTCGTTGCCGGTAGCAACTGGACGCTCTTCGCCGTAGGAAACCAGTTCCAGCTGAGCTGGGGAAACACCTTGCAGTACCAGGTAACGCTGAACGGCTTTCGCACGACGCTCGCCCAGTGCCATGTTGTACTCACGAGTACCACGTTCGTCGGTGTTGCCTTCCAGAACAACGCGAGCGCCGTTTGCTTTCAGGTCCTTGGCGTGAACGTCCAGAGCGCGCATGGCTTCTGGCTTCAGGTCCGAACTGTCGTATTCGAAGTAGAAAGTGGTGATTGCGCGCAGAGCAGCTTCTTCGCTCAGGGAGCCGTCAACTGCACCAGTGTTTGCGCCGTAACCAGCGTTTGGATCTACAGCGCCTTCACCGGCATTGTCGCCGCCTTTGGACGAGCAACCTACAGCTACAGCCATGGCCAGAGCCAGCGCAGCAAATTTACCAAACTTCAGCATTTCCATCGTGAAACTCCTAATGAACCCCAATGTGTTAAGTACAACGTGTAGCGCCGCGTCAGTTCAGGTAAGGGGACCAGGAAGGTTCTCTGACTTCGCCTTGTGCGGTAGGAAGCGGGAGCCTTACGCGTCCATTAATGGACACGAGCATCAAGACTCCCCGGCCCTGCTGGCGGGTGGCGTAGATTACCATGGTGCCGTTGGGCGCAACAGTAGGCGACTCGTCCAGAGTGCTATCAGTAAGGATTTTTACGCTTCCGCGCTGCAAATCCTGGGCCGCCACCTTGAAATTAGTGAAACCTTCCTGACGATGGATCATCACCAGGGTCTTTTCATCAGCCGAAAGCTTAGGGTTGGCGTTGTAGTTACCGATAAAGGTCACACGTTCCGCACCGCCACCACCTGCACTGGTTTTATAGATCTGCGGCTTGCCGCCACGGTCCGAGGTGAAGTAGATGGTCGAACCATCCTTGCCCCAGAACGGTTCGGTGTTGATGCCAGGACCGTTGGTGACACGGGTGATCTGACGCGAACCCAGGTTCATCACATAGATGTCCGGGTTGCCATCTTTCGACAAGACGAATGCCAGGCGATTGCCATCAGGCGACCATGCTGGCGCGCCGTTCAGGCCTTCGAAGTTGGTGATCTGCTCACGGCGACCGGTGTCGATGTTCTGCATGAAGATACGCGGACGCTTCTGCTCGAACGACACATAAGCGATGCGCTTGCCGTCCGGTGCGAAACGCGGCGACAGGATCGGCTCGCGCGATTGCAGCAGGGTCACGGCACGGGCACCGTCATAGTCAGAACGTTGCAGCGTGTAGCGAGTGTTCTTTTCAGAGAAACGCTCAGCCGTCACGTACAGCAGACGAGTCGAGAACGCACCTTTGATACCGGTGAGTTTTTCGAACGACTGGTCCGCGATGTAGTGCGACATGTCGCGCAGTTGATCGACGCTGCCCGACACGCTGCCGGTCAGCACTTGCTGCTCGGTGGCGACGTTGAACAGTGCGTATTGAACCTGCAGGCGACCGCCCGCAGGAGCAATGCTGCCGACCATGACGTACTGGGCGCCCAGCGCCTTGAAGTCACGGAAGATGATTTCGCTGGCCTGGCTTGGCTGGCTGATCATGTTCTGTTTTGGAATCGGCGAGTAATAACCCGAGTTGCGCAGGTCGTTACCGATGATTTCGGCCATGTCGTCCGGCAGAACGCTGCCGCCCTGGTTGCCAAACGGAACGACTGCGATCGGGGTGGCCCGATCACTGCCGCTGGTGACCAGAATGTTTTTCTCATCAGCTGTCGCTATCCCTGCCAGGCAGCAGATAACGACAAGCATTCCTCGAAGAAGGTTTCTCACAAGGCTAGATCCTCAGGTGTGAATGTCATCTTGAATGAACGATACGGAGCGAAATCACTCGGCTTCATTCCCTGCATTTCTGTCAAACGTCCAATGTTCTTGACCGCCGCTACAGCGGAAGCGTCAAACGGACCATCGCCACTGGACTTGGCCACGCTCACCGAAGTCAACGTACCGTCCGGCAACATGCCGATTTGCAACACGACTGTCATGCCTTTGCGGGCCGAAGGTGGACGAGCCCAGCCTTCCGCTGCACGAGCACGAATCAGATCATCGAAACTACCGGCGACTTCGTCACCCTGCTCATCCGCCAAGGCCTGCTGACGCTGCGGCGTGTCAGAAAGCAGATCTGCCAAGGCCTGAGCCTTTTTGTCTTCGGCGGATTTACGTGCTGCTTCCTGCGATTTTTTCTTCGCAGCATCGGCAGCAGCTTTCTTCTTCGCGTCTTCGGCGACTTTCTTCTTCGCCTCTTCAGCTTCAGATTTCTTCTTGGCGTCTTCGGCAGCTTTCTTCTTCGCGTCTTCGACGATCTTTTTCTTCGCTTCTTCAGCGGCCGCTTTCTTGGCCTCTTCTTCAGCTGCTTTCTTGGCTTCTTCTTCAGACTTCTTCTTGGCTATATCAGCCAATTGTTTCTCTTCGGCCTTTTTAGCTTCGGCGGTCTTCTTGGCTTCATCGGCTTTCTTGGCTTCATCAGCCTTTTTTGCCTCTTCCGCTTTCTTCGTCTCGTCGGCTTTTTTGGATTCTTCGGCTTTTTGAGCCGCGTCTTCCTTCTTTTGTTCCGCGGCCTTGATCGCTTCCTGCTCGATCTTTTTCTGTTCCATCTGTTCGACTTCGGTCTGGCGCGCGGCGGATTTCTTCGCCTCACCCGCAATCTTCTGATTGGTCTGGGTGGTCGCCTGACTTTTCGATTTCAGTTGGTACAGGGTCGCCTGGACAATCGGCTTGGCCGGCGGCAGTTCGGGCGTGAAGGCGAAGCTGACGAACAGCATGCCAAAAACCAGCACGTGCAAGACAAGCGCCCAGACGCTAGGCCAGAAGTAGCTTTCCGAGGCGGACGGCTCTCGCATTTGCTGCATCAGGGTGCCTCGGTAATCAAGCCAACATTACCGACCCCGGCTTTCTGCAATCCGCCCATGGCGCCCATGACAGAACCGTAGTCGACGGTCTTGTCGCCGCGGATGAACACCTGGGTACGCTTGCCACCTTCAGTGCCGGCGCGAATGATCTTGGTCACGGCGTCAGTCATCTGCGGCAAGGTCATGGCCTTGTCCTGTTGCTTTTCAGTGTCGACTTCGCTGCCAAGGTTCCAGTAGTAGGTCTTGTCAGCCTTGATCGAAATGGTCAGGACCTGGGTGTTGTTGTCCTGCGGCAAGGCTTCGCTGGAAACCTTGGGCAGATCAACTTTCACGCCCTGATTGAGCATCGGCGCGGTCACCATGAAGATGACCAGCAGCACCAACATCACGTCGATGTAAGGCACCACGTTCATCTCGGCAACCGGCTTGCGCTTTTTGCGAGCTCGAGCGATTAAAGCCATTGGAAATTACCTGCTTATTCTTCGCTGGTGTGCACTTTGCGGTGCAGGATCGCCTGGAATTCATCGGCGAAGGTGTAGTAACGGCCCAGCAGGGTTTCACTGCGCGCAGCAAAACGGTTGTAAGCGATAACGGCCGGGATGGCGGCGAACAAGCCAATCGCGGTAGCAATCAGTGCTTCGGCAATACCCGGGGCCACAGTGGCCAGGGTCGCTTGCTGGGCAGTGGCCAGGCCACGGAAGGAGTTCATGATCCCCCAGACGGTACCGAACAGACCGATATACGGGCTGACGGAACCGACGGTCGCGAGGAACGGCAGGCTCTGCTCGAGCTTTTCTTCTTCACGGGAAATGGCGACGCGCATGGCACGGGCCACGCCTTCCATGACCGCTTCCGGGTCAACGCCTGGCTGCTGGCGCAGACGGGAGAATTCCTTGAAACCGGCACGGAAGATCTGCTCTACGCCTGAATCCGGATCAGGGTTACTGCCAGCCTGACGGTAGAGTTTGGACAGGTCGATACCGGACCAGAAGCGCTCTTCAAAGCTCTCCAGGGCACGTCGACCGGCGCGCAGCAGATTGCTGCGCTGAAAGATCATGATCCATGAGGTCACCGATGCGGCTACCAGGATCAGCATTACCAGTTGCACCACGATACTGGCATTGCTGACCAGGCTCCACATGGAGGAATGGTCGACGACGTTAGCTTCCACGCTTTATCTCCTGCTTTGAGTGTGTACCCGCGCCGCTCACGTCGGCAAAGGCCGCACGTAGAGCTTCGGGAATGGCCCGGGGTTTTAAACTGTTAGTGCGCACACAGGCCACCAGAAACTGCCCTTCGCAGAGCAGCGCATTATCCGTAGCCCGCCTGACCTGCTGCTTGAAGCGCAGGCTGACACGGTTCAATTCGATTACTTCAGCGCTTACCAGCAACTCGTCGTCCAGTCGCGCCGGCGCGTGGTAACGCGCTTCGCTGGAATGCACGACGAACAACAGGTCCTCACCTGCTAGCTGGGATTGGGCAAAGCCCAGCTCCCGGAGCCGCTCGGTTCGAGCCCGTTCCATAAACTTGAGGTAATTGACGTAATACACGATGCCGCCCGCATCGGTGTCCTCGTAATAAACGCGACAACGAAGTGCGAAAGGCTCAAGCCCGTTTTGCGCGCGCATACTCTAGTGCTTACTCCTCAGGTTGCCAATCCGGCCAGGCAACTGTTTTTCATTGATTCACGGCTTTCTGGCGAAAGTACGGTCCTGGGACCACACAAACCCCGAATATATCAGCGCGCAAAGGTTATTAATCGTCCACGGCATCGAGGAACTCGTCTACCACGGGCATCTCGCCCAATCGTGACGGGATGTTTAAACCGAAGTGCAGATACGCATGCCGGGTCACCACCCGCCCCCGTGGCGTACGCATGATGTAGCCCTGCTGGATCAGGTACGGCTCCAGCACGTCTTCAATGGTGTGGCGCTCTTCACTGATGGCGGCGGCAAGGCTATCGACCCCGACCGGCCCACCGTCGAACTTCTCGATCATGGTCAACAACAGACGTCGATCCTGGTGATCGAAGCCTCGCTCGTCGACATCCAGCAGGTTCAAGGCCAGGTCGGCAATCGGCTTGGTGATGTGGCCCTTGGCGCGAACTTCGGCGAAATCGCGAACCCGGCGCAGCAAGCGGTTGGCGATCCGTGGCGTACCACGGGCACGACGGGCGATTTCGAAGGCGCCTTCCGGGTCCAGTGGCAAGCCGAGGATATTCGCCGAACGACTGACAATCGTTGCCAGGTCGGCGGTGTTATAGAACTCCAGGCGCTGGACGATACCGAAACGGTCGCGCAGCGGATTGGTCAGCATCCCCGCCCGCGTCGTCGCACCGACCAGGGTGAACGGCGGCAGATCAAGCTTGATCGAACGCGCGGCCGGCCCTTCGCCGATCATGATGTCGAGCTGGAAATCTTCCATGGCCGGGTACAGCACTTCTTCGACGATCGGTGAAAGCCGATGGATTTCGTCGATGAACAGAACGTCGTGTGGCTCGAGATTGGTCAACAGCGCCGCCAGGTCACCCGGACGTTCAAGCACGGGGCCCGAGGTGCTCTTGATCGACACGCCCATTTCCTGGGCGATGATGTTGGCCAGGGTCGTCTTACCCAGGCCCGGCGGGCCGAAAATCAGCGTGTGGTCCAGGGATTCATTGCGCCCACGGGCGGCCTGGATGAACAACTCCATTTGCTCGCGAACGGTCGGCTGGCCAATGTATTCGGCCAGGCTGACAGGACGAATCGCCCGGTCCTGGACTTCCTCGCGATCACGAGGCCCCGGTGTGGCGGCAATCAGACGATCAGCTTCAATCACTTAGATCATTCCCTTCAGGGCACGACGAATCATGTCTTCACTGCTCAAACCTTTCTCCTTGATCGCAGAAATCGCCTTGCTGGCTTCCTGCGGCTTGTAGCCCAGGGAGATCAGCGCGCTGACCGCGTCATTTTCGGCGGTGGCGACCGGCGTCGTATCAGGCCCACCCGGCTGGTTTGGCACCAGGGCAAACATGGCCGGCACGGTTTCCCAGGCCTTGAAGCGATCCTTGAGTTCCACCAGCAAACGCTCGGCAGTCTTCTTGCCCACGCCCGGCACCTTGGTCAGCGCCGAGGTGTCCTGGGATTGTACGCAACGGACCAGCTCATCGACTTCCAGGCTCGACATCAGGGCCAGGGCCAATTTCGGCCCCACACCATTGAGACGGATCAACTCGCGAAAAAAGTCTCGCTCACGCTTGCCGAAGAAGCCATAGAGTAATTGCGCGTCTTCGCGTACGACCAAATGGGTGTGCAAGGTCAGCGGTTCACCGACCGACGGCAAGCGATAAAGCGTGGTCATGGGCACTTCCAGCTCATACCCCAGACCGTTTACATCCAGAATCAGGTGCGGCGGCTGTTTCTCAGCGAGTGTGCCGCGCAAGCGTCCAATCACGTTTCAGATCCTTGAGCGTTGGCCAGATCAGTGCTGGCGACTGACAGAACGAGGGTTTTGCGCCGACGACACAGGCGCAAAACCCTCGCTCCATAAAAAATGATTGCTGATGCTATCAGAGACGCAGGCGTCCGCCACGACTGCGTGCCGTACCCAGGCCATGGGGCAACAGGCTGGAGCGGGTGTGAGCATGGCAAATAGCAATGGCCAGGGCGTCCGAGGCATCGATTTGCGGCTTGCTGGTCAGTTTCAGCATGTGCATGACCATCATTTGCACCTGCTCTTTATTCGCCGCGCCAGTCCCGGTTACCGCCTGTTTGACTTGGGTCGCCGTGTACTCAGCGATTTCCAGGCTTTCTTCCGCCCCGGCAACGATGGCCGCGCCGCGGGCCTGGCCAAGTTTCAGCGCAGAATCGGCATTGCGCGCCATGAAGACCTTTTCGATGCCCATGGTCACCGGCCCGTAGGTCTGGATGATTTCGCGCACGCCGCGATAGACGATTTGCAGGCGTTCATGCAGCTCGCCGGACCCTGTGCGAATGCAGCCCGACGCCACGTAAACGCATCCACGCCCGGTATCGCGTACCACGCCATAACCGGTGATGCGCGAACCGGGGTCGATACCAAGAATTAAAGTCATAACGCCTGCAGAAAGAGATCGCGGTGGCTTGAGGATAACTGTGTAGGAGCTGCCAAAGGCTGCGATCTTTTGATTTTCGATCTTAAAGTCAAAAGATCGCAGGCTTCGCCAGCTCCTACAGGGGTCAGGTGAAGGCTGCGATCTTTATCAATGCATCAACCGAGCTGAGCGGCCACCGATTCAGGGATGTCCGCGTTGGAGTAGACGTTCTGCACGTCATCCAGGTCTTCAAGCATGTCGATCAGCTTGAGAACCTTCTCGGCGCCTTCCAGGTCGAGTTCGGCACTGGTGGTCGGCAGCATCACGATTTCCGCATCATCACCCTTGAAGCCTGCGGCCTCCAAAGCGTTGCGCACGGAATAGAAACCGGCGAACGAGGTGAACACGTCGATGGAGCCGTCTTCGTGGGTCACCACGTCATCGGCATCGGCTTCCATCGCCGCTTCCATCAGCGCATCTTCATCAACGCCAGGAGCGAAGGATATCTGCCCCTTGCGCTCGAACAGATAGGCCACCGAACCGTCCGTACCGAGGTTGCCGCCGCATTTGCTGAACGCATGACGAACAGCGGCGGCGGTGCGGTTGCGGTTGTCGGTCATGCACTCGACCATCACCGCCACGCCACCCGGGCCGTAGCCTTCGTAGGTCAGCTCGACCATGTCGTCGGTGTCGGCAGCACCGGCGCCGCGGGCGACCGCACGGTCGATGATGTCCCGGCTCATGTTCGCGCCGAGGGCCTTGTCCAGCGCCAGACGCAAACGCGGGTTGGAACCCGGATCGCCACCGCCCTGACGGGCCGCAACGGTCAGTTCACGAATCCACTTGGTGAAAATCTTGCCCTTCTTGGCATCCTGACGTTCTTTGCGGTGCTTGATGTTCGCCCACTTGGAATGACCCGCCATATCTCGCTCCGAATTCTCTTTGAAACATTGCCCGCCGCGCCATGATGCGCCAGCCAGCAAATAAAAATCTCGACCATTCTATAAAGAAAGGGCGCATCCGAAGATGCGCCCTTCTGGTCAGCCTTACTCAGCCTTAGGCGTTTCGCGCAGACGAATGTGCAGTTCGCGCAATGCCTTGGCATCTACCACACCCGGGGCCTGAGTCATGACGCAAGCGGCGCTCTGGGTTTTCGGGAAGGCGATCACTTCACGGATCGACTGGGCGCCGGTCATCAGCATCACCAGACGGTCCAGACCGAAGGCCAGGCCACCGTGCGGCGGTGCGCCGTATTTCAGGGCGTCGAGCAGGAAGCCGAATTTTTCTTCCTGTTCCGCTTCACTGATACCCAGCAGGCGGAACACCGACTGTTGCATTTCCTTGCGGTGGATACGGATCGAACCGCCACCCAGCTCGGTGCCGTTCAGGACCATGTCGTAGGCACGGGACAGAGCGGTCGCCGGGTTGGCTTCCAGTTCTTCCGGGGTGCACTTCGGCGCGGTGAACGGGTGGTGCAAGGCCGCGAAGCTGCCGTCGTCGTTCTCTTCGAACATCGGGAAGTCGACTACCCACATTGGCGCCCACTGACAAGTCAGCAGGTTCAGGTCGTTACCGACCTTGATCCGCAGCGCGCCCAAGGCTTCGCTGACGATCTTGGCCTTGTCGGCACCGAAGAACACGATGTCGCCGTCAACCGCGCCAACGCGATCGAGGATCACATTGAGGTTGGCTTCAGGGATGTTCTTGACGATCGGCGATTGCAGGCCTTCGACGCCTTTGGCGCGCTCGTTGACCTTGATGTACGCCAGGCCCTTGGCACCGTAGATGCCGACGAACTTGGTGTAGTCGTCGATCTGCTTGCGCGGCATGCTCGCTGCGCCAGGAACGCGCAAGGCGGCAACGCGGCATTTCGGGTCGTTGGCCGGGCCGCTGAAGACTTTGAAGTCGACTTCTTTCAGCTGATCGGCAACGTCAACCAGTTCCAACGGGTTACGCAGGTCCGGCTTGTCGGAGCCGTAACGACGCATGGCCTCTTCCCAGGTCATGTGCGGGAAGTCGCCGAATTCCACATCCAGCACTTCCTTGAACAGGTTGCGGATCATGCCTTCGGTAATGCCAATGATGTCTTTTTCATCGAGGAAGCTGGTTTCGATGTCGATCTGAGTGAACTCAGGCTGACGGTCGGCACGCAGGTCTTCGTCGCGGAAGCATTTGGCGATCTGGTAGTAGCGATCGAAGCCAGCCACCATCAGCAGTTGCTTGAACAGCTGCGGCGATTGCGGCAAGGCGAAGAAGGAACCGGCGTGAGTACGGCTCGGCACCAGGTAATCGCGAGCACCTTCCGGGGTAGCGCGGGTCAGGATCGGCGTCTCGACATCGAGGAAGCCGTTCTCGTCCAGGTAACGACGGATGCTGGTGGTCATGCGCGAACGCAGGCGCAGCTTCTCGAGCATTTCCGGACGACGCAGGTCGATGAAGCGATAACGCAGGCGGGTTTCTTCGCCGACGTCGGAGAACTCGTTGAGCGGGAACGGCGGGGTTTCCGCTTCGTTCAATACTTCCAGCTCGTAGCCCAGCACTTCGATCATGCCCGACGCCATGTTGGCGTTGCCGGCACCGGCCGGACGCAGGCGAACCTTGCCGGTGACCTTGACCACGTACTCGCTGCGCACGCGATCGGCGGCGGCGAAAGTTTCAGCGCGGTCCGGGTCGAACACCACCTGGGCCAGACCGTCCCGATCACGGATATCGAGGAAAATCACCCCACCGTGGTCACGGCGACGGTGAACCCATCCGCAAAGGGTAATTTCCTGGCCTTCCAGGCTTTCGTTCAGTTGGCCGCAATAATGGCTGCGCATCATGGTAGTGGTTTCGCTTCTCGTAATTCGAAATTCGGTTGGAGGCCTTGCTCATATCCGGCCCTGGTGAAAGGCGCCAGATGATGCAAGAGCTCGCTCGTGTCGTTCAACTCAGGCTCAAGACCCTAGTCAGCTTTGTCGCCGCCGGCCAGATTCTTCTTGGAACCGGTCTTGAAATCGGTTTCGTACCAGCCGGTGCCGCTAAGGCGGAAGCCCGGCATGGACAGCATCTTCTTAAGCTCTGGCGCCTGGCAGGCAGGGCAGTCGACCAGCGGTGCTGCGCTGATCTTTTGAATGGCTTCCAACTGATGACCACAGGAAGCACATTGATAGTCGTACATCGGCATGGGGGTTGTCTCGGCGATCAGATTGCTACCGCACACGCTGGGTTTTGCGGCAAAGAGCGGGATTATATCCATTAAATGCAGCCTGTGCAGCCGTAAGACTGCACAGACCGACACTCTATTCATTCACCCCTGTGGTCAAGGCATGGCGATGCAGCCACCTTCCTTCAGGCTGTGCACGACACACACAACCCGCACCAGCCCGGTGAAATTCTTGACCCCGCCGTGACGCAAATGCACCTCGCGGTCCACATGGGACAACAGCGCACTGACGGAACAGCAGTTGACCTTGGCCATATCATTCAAAATATCCCAGTACACCTGTTCAAGTCGCAAGCAGGTGGCGAAACCATTCAACCGCACTGATCGGGATAAAGGCTGGGCCAGGCCCATATCAAATTCGCTGACAAATGGATCGATCCTTATCTCCTTGACCGGACCGACCTGCCCCTCGCTTCTCCTGTCTTCGTCATCCATTTCGTTGACACTCCTTAGCCATCCTTGCCTTCTTTAAGAGCAATATCTGTTGCCCTATAGAAGCGCAGGCGCATAGGTATATCCAGATGACTTTATGACCATCAACGTAGGAGAAGCCAACAATTGAAGGGCGATCATGGAGACCGTCCTAGGCCGGACGTTTTCCTACATAGTCAGACGCCATTTGACTAGCGCATAAGGGATTTAAAGAGACAGCAGACCGCAGCACCCACGCAGTTTTCTTATGGAGGGGCATGCGCGCCGATCACCTGCGACAAATCGACTCTCAGAGCACCGCTGGACTGCCTGATTTGAGTAGCCGCAGGCTTTGCTGTTAAATAGGCAGTGTGTCGCTACCGCCTATTTTCCGGGGGCTGCGCATAGGCTGATACCGGGTACGTGCCCAACGCCTCCTATTGTTCTGAAGCGAACCGTGCTCAATCAGCTCTTCCTTGTGATCCGTCTTAACGTGAGTTACTCAAAATGTTGAAAATTGTCCACCTGCTAATGGGCGCAGCAGCCTTGCTGCTGTCCTTCATCCCTAGCCTGCGATCCGAAGCCGTACCTTACCTGCAACAACCTGATGCGCTGTACCTGGCCTTTTTCGGCCTGCTCAACCTCACCCTCGCTCCTGTTATCCCTTACTGGAACAAAGGCCCGCGTCATCAATTGCAAAACCTGGTCAGCGCCCTGCTGGTTCTGGCCGTCGTCCTGCAAACCCTGACGCTGCTCGCGCCAATGCCTGTCATTGCCGGTCAACCTGCCGTTCTGTTCAGCCTGGTCGCTGCCCTGATTGCCGTTCTTCTGCACCTGACCATCAGCTTCTACAAATCTTCACCGGCCGCCGCCTCGCCAAGCTATGACATGAGCAACCGCGATACCGGTACCGTAAAGTGGTTCAACACATCCAAAGGCTTCGGCTTTATTTCCCGTGATTCCGGCGATGATATTTTCGTGCATTTCCGGGCCATTCGTGGCGAGGGTCACCGTGTCCTGGTCGAAGGCCAGCGCGTGGAGTTCTCTGTCATGAATCGTGACAAAGGCCTGCAAGCCGAAGATGTGATCGCCGCACTGCCGCGCCGCTGATCCGAGGCTAAAAAAAACCGCGAACAGCCTGGCTGTTCGCGGTTTTTTATTGCGTGCCGTCTAGTAATGCGGTGGTGGCGCCTCTTCTTCGAACGTCTCGAACTGACCGGCCATTTCTTCTTGCCGCTTGAGCAATGCGGCCATTTGCAGCTGCAAGCGCTCCACTGCACGCTGCTGCGTCGCCAGCACATCGCTCAGTGCCTGGATGGTGTCATCCTGAAACGCCAGTTGGCTCTCCAGATCGGTAACGCGTTCTTCCAGGCTCATGATTCAACCCTCCAGAAACGTAAAATCATCGGTCAATACCAGGCGCAACCGTTCGCGTATCAACGCGATCTGCTCCGAACCATAAGGTTTGGCCGGGTGTTTACCCCAGACCGGTGCCGGCCAGGCGGCGTCTTCACGCTTGCGCACTATCACATGCATGTGCAACTGACTGACGACGTTACCCAGGGCCGCGACATTCAATTTGTCCGCGTCGAACGAGTCCTTGAGCATTTCCGCCAGTGCGGTCGTTTCCTGCCACAGCTGCTGTTGATCTGCGACATCCAACTGAAATATCTCACTGATATCCTCGCGTCGCGGCACCAGAATGAACCAGGGGTAGTTCGAATCATTGGACAGCAGCAACCGGCAGAGTGGGAAATCCCCGATCGGTAACGTGTCTTGTTGAAGCCGTGGATCTAGAACGAACACTGCGCGCACTCCCGCCTGGTCATCAATTTCAGCTTAGCGTCCATTCCGAGAGACGGCGCACCAAGCGACAGGACGGCAGCATACCTGCGAACGCCGCCGGCTTCACGACGAACCATGGCCGAAGCCAACCCGAGAAAGCACAAACGACCAGCCACGCGCCCCGACATGAATCGTTTTCGATCAGGACGCACCATTACAGAACCAGCAACCACACAAAAAACGCCGAACTGACTGATAAACAACGACCCGTTCAATGTTGCCAAACGACCGCACTGTATGAATTCGGTACAGTGATTAAAATTTTTTGCACCAAAACCGCACAGCGCGTCTACGCTGAGTCGGTCAGGCATCCGCCATTTACTCACTGGTGGGGTGAACCGGTAACGTTTTGGGTTGTCATGCAGTCGGCCACAAGGGTGCAACACGACGCAAACCATGGCGTCAAGCCCAAACAAAATATGGATGAACACCCCGGTTTTATGAGGTTTTTACAGCGACAGGCAGGCTTTCAGAAAAAAAACCGTCAGGATTCTGATTTGTGCACGTTTGTTGCATTCACACCCACATCGCCTTTAAAGCGTCCGCTGGAAGTGGACGCCTTAAGGCAAATAAAAACAGCGGCAGGGTTGCCCGATGGAGATTCAAGCGTTTCACCCAGGGACTCTTTTTACCGATGCTCAGGTCCTGGAAAACAACGCTAAAAGTTGTCAGTCCGCTTGCGTCGGGGCTGTAAATTTGCGACATCTACCAAGCTGTTTGCGACAGGGTCGTAAAGAAGCTGAAAGGTTAGATGCGCAAGTATCGCCAACATGGTCGGCGTGATATAAGTTTGCGCCGACACAAAAAGAAAGAGCCGCCCAGATAATAAATCAGGTGGGACGGCAGTACTCTTCTAAAACCAAAGGAGCAAATCACGATGCGCGTGATGAAGTGGAGCATGATCGCACTGGCAGTTGCAGCAGCAGCCAGTACTCAATTGGCTACGGCCGCACCTTTTGTAAGTGACCAGTCTGAAGCCAAAGGCTTTGTTGAAGACGCGAAATTCGACTTGCTGCTACGCAACTATTACTTCAACCGTGACAACAAAGATGGCAGCAGAGACCAGAAAGACTGGACTCAGGGCATCTGGGGCAACCTCAGTTCCGGTTACACTCAAGGTACCGTAGGCGTCGGCGTTGATGCATTCGGTTACCTGGCCGTCAAACTGGACGGTGGCGACGGCACAAGCGGCTCGGGCAACATGTCCCGCGGCGCCGCCGATCCAAACGATCCACGGCGTATTCGCCACGCCAACGACAGCCAAGGAAAGGCAGGCGCAGCCATTAAGGCCCGCATCTCCAAAACCGAGTTGAAATTCGGCGAAATGCAGCCAAGCACCTCACCAGTGTTCGCTGTTGGCGGCTCCCGGATTCTTCCTCAAACGGCCACTGGCTTCCAGCTGCAGAGCAGCGAAGTCAAAGATCTTGACCTGGAAGCCGGTCACTTCTATTCGGCGAGCAGCCAGGATAACAACTCCAGCGATGGCGGCCTGTACGCAAACTACGCTGGCGTAGAAGCCAATAAAATCGACTACTTCGGTGGCAAGTACGGCATCACAGACAACTTGAGCGCATCGCTGTACGGCGCCAAGCTGGAAGACATCTGGAACCAGTACTACGCCAACCTGAACTACACCATCCCGATGGGTAGCGATCAGTCGATTAACCTGGACGGTAACATCTACCGCACTACCGATACCGGTGATGCGAAGGTAGGCGATATCAGCAACACCACGTTCTCCCTGGCAGCCGCTTACTCGTTCCTGAAAGCACACACCATTACCCTCGGCTTCCAGAAGGTCAACGGCGACACTCCGTTCGACTACATCGGTGTAGGCAAGAACAACCGCGGTGGCGACTCGATCTTCCTCGCCAACTCCATCCAGTACTCTGACTTCAACGGTCCGAACGAAAAGTCTGCTCAAATTCGTTATGACCTGAAAATGGCCGAGTACGGCGTTCCTGGTCTGAGCTTCATGACCCGTTACGTAAAAGGCTGGGATATCGATGGCACCGGTCTGGCTGCTAACAGCCAGTACCGCAATTCCGAAGGTGACCCGCTGTACGGTGCAGACGGCAAACACAACGAAACCAACTTCGAAGCCAAGTACGTTGTTCAGTCTGGCCCGGCAAAAGATCTCTCCTTCCGCATTCGTCAAGCATGGCACTTCGCTAATGCCGACCAAGGTGAAGGCGATATCAAAGAGTTCCGCCTGATCGTTGACTACCCGCTGTCGATCTTGTAATCGCAAGCAGTTAATTTGCGGTAACAAACAAAAGGCCCATCTTCGGATGGGCCTTTTTTATTGGCTACAACTCAGCATTTAAATGATCGACTTTTTCCAGAACATGCCTGACCCAACAGTCAGGCATTGTTCGAAGGATCAATCACTGCACCGCTGATTCCTGAACCACCCGAATCACCCGCTGTGGAAACGGGATATCGATACCAGCTGCTTTCAAACGATCACGGGAGTGTTCGTTGAACATGAACAGCACATCCCAATAATCCGCAGTCTTCACCCACACTCGCAGGGAAACAGTAATCGAACTGTCGCCCAGGGTAGAAATCACTGCCTGAGGTTCCGGGTCAGCCAAAACACGCTCATCGTTGGCCAGGTCCAGCAAGACCTGACGGGCTTGCTGCAAGTCCGCTTGGTAATCAACGCCCACATCAAACACAATTTTACGTGTCGGTTGACGGTTGGTATTGGTGATGATGCCGTTCGACAGGTTGCCGTTCGGCATGATGATGGTTTTGTTATCGCCGGTACGCAACACAGTGTGGAAGATCTGGATGCTGTCGACAGTGCCGGCAACACCTTGGGCTTCGATCCAGTCACCAATGCGGAATGGGCGGAACAACAGAATCAGCACACCACCGGCGAAGTTCGCCAGGCTGCCCTGCAAGGCCAAACCGATGGCCAGACCGGCCGCACCGATGGCCGCAACAAACGAAGTGGTTTCCACGCCGATCATCGAGGCGACGCTGACGATCAGCAGAACCTTGAGAATAATGTTCGCCAGGCTGCTGATGAAGCCTTGCAGGGCGAGGTCGGCGTTACGCAGCGCCAACAGGCCACCGAGCTTTTGCGTGACCTTGTTGATCAGCCACCAACCGATGGCCAAGGTAAGCACCGCCAGCAGCACGCGGCTGCCGTATTCCATGATCATTGGAATCCAGGCTTGAGACGCCTTGACCAGGTTGTCCACTTCAGTATTCAAATCCATCTATATTCTCCTGGGTTAAGCACAATCCCGGTGGGAGCGAGCCTGCTCGCGAAAACGGGGTGTCATTCAACAGTGATGTCGACTGATACGCCCTTCTTCGCGAGCAAGCTCGCTCCCACAGGGTTTCCGCCTGAAAGGTCAGTCGCGGAAGTTGTTGAACTGCAGCGGCATATCGAACGTCTTGGCGCGCAGGGCCGCGATGGCTTCCTGCAAATCGTCACGTTTCTTGCCGGTAATGCGCACTTGCTCGCCTTGAATGGCAGCCTGAACCTTGAGTTTGGCGTCTTTGACATGAGCGACGATTTTCTTCGCCAGCTCTTTGTCGATGCCTTCCTTGAGGACTGCTTCCTGCTTCATCAGCTTGCCCGACGCATAGGCATCCTTGACTTCAAGGCACTGCACGTCGATTTTGCGCTTGACCAGGGCCAGCTTGAGGATCTCAATCATCGCTTCGAGCTGGAAATCGGCTTCAGCGGTCAGGTTGACGGTCAGGTCCTTTTCCTTGAACTCGAAGGTGCCTTTGCCTTTCAGGTCATAACGACGATCGAGTTCCTTGACGGCGTTCTCGACCGCGTTGGTGACTTCGTGTTTGTCCAGTTCGGATACCACGTCGAACGACGGCATGTAATCTCTCCAATAAAAGGGCATGCTCGATCACGATGGAGCACGCCTGGCTTGCGGTTAAAATCCGCGCTGATTATAACGGGTCTTTCCCATCATTCACTGCGAGCCACCCATGCGCGCGATAAACAGAGCAAAAAGCTGATGTCCACCACCTGGCATGTTCTTGGCGCCGGCAGCCTTGGCACCTTATGGGCGACTCGACTGGCGCGGGCCGACGTGCCGGTCAAGCTGATCGTGCGGGACGCTGCCCGCTTAGCGGCGTATCAGGCGGCGGGTGGGCTGACGCTGGTCGAGCATGGTGAAGCGAAGTGCTATCCGGTGCCCGCCGAGACACCCGACCACCCTGAACCGATCCACCGCTTGCTGGTGGCCTGTAAAGCCTACGATGCCGAGGCAGCCGTGGCCCAACTGGCCCCCCGCCTGGCCCCCGACGCCGAGCTGATCCTGTTGCAGAATGGTCTTGGCAGCCAGGACGCTGTCGCCACGCAGGTACCGCAAGCCCGCTGCATTTACGCGTCGAGCACCGAGGGTGCCTTTCGCGATGGCGACTGGCGCGTGGTCTTCGCCGGCCACGGTTACACCTGGCTGGGGGATGCAGGGCATCCCGTGGCGCCGATCTGGCTGGATGACCTGAGCATCGCCGGCATTCCCCACGAATGGAGCACCGATATTCTGACCCGGCTGTGGCGAAAACTGGCGCTCAACTGTGCGATCAATCCGCTGACCGTGCTGCACGATTGCCGTAATGGCGGTTTGCAGGAACACCACTGCGAAGTCGCCACCCTTTGCGTCGAATTGACCGAGTTGCTTGAGCGGTGCGGCCAGCCAGCCGCCGCCGAAGACCTTCAACAGGAAGTCGAGCGGGTGATTCAAGCGACCGCCGCCAATTACTCTTCGATGTACCAGGACGTCGCGAACCAGCGCCGCACCGAGATCAGCTATCTATTGGGTCATGCCTGCAAAGTCGCCGCGAGACATCAGTTGAACCTGCCGCACCTCAATCAACTTGAACAAAGATTGATCACCCATCTGCACAGCCTTGGATTGCCCAGCGACTGAGCAGCGGCTACGCTGGCCACTTGTTCCTTTTCAGCGATGAACCAGATGCCATTGCGCCAGCGCCTTGAAAACCTTCCGGTCGGCCAGAAATTGCTGGCCGCCCTGCTGGTGCTGTTGACCACCGTCCTGCTGGTCGCCAACCTGACCTTTATCAGCGCTGCGTACTACATCTCCCAGGAAAGCATGGCACCTCAGGCCTTGCAGACCATCGGCCGCCTGGTGTCCAACCCCAGCCTGGTGTCCGAAGCCTTGCAGTCACCGCAAAGCGCCGAACGCCTGCTCAATGAACTCAACAGCTATTCACCGCTGCGCGCGGCGGCTCTTTACGACGGCAAGGGCGAGCGCCTGGCGCAGTTGCAGCATGGCGAGAAGCTGAACCTGCCAACGCGTTTTCGGCACATTGAAGCCTGGCAAGCCACGGAGTTTCGCAGCAATCAAATCATCACCCTGCCCCGCCCTGGCACCGCGCCTGGCCACCTGTTACTGGTCGCCAGCAGCGAACTGCCGATGGCGTTCTACACCGGGACCCTGACCGCGAGTCTCGGGATTCTGATCTTCAGTGTGCTGTTGTGGCTGGTGATTGCCCGACAAATCAAGCGCCTGATCACCCAGCCGATTCACCAACTCGAAGAGTTGTCCCGGCAAGTAACCCGGGAAGAGAACTACGCCCTGCGCGCCTCCCGCGGCAACCATGATGAAATCGGCAGCCTCGCCGAAGCGTTCAACACCATGCTCTCGCGGATCGAAGCCCGGGAGCAGCAACTCAAGCGCGCCCGGGACGATTCCCAGGCGGCCTATGATCAGGCTCAGGGCCTGGCCGAAGAAACCCGTCATACCAATCGCAAGCTGGAACTCGAAGTTCAGGTGCGCAGCAAGATCGAGAAGAAGCTCACCGGTTTCCAGAACTACCTCAACAGCATCATCGACTCCATGCCCTCGGCGCTGATCGCCCTTGATGAACAGCTCTATGTAACACAGTGGAATCAGGAGGCCAGCGCCCTCTCCGGCACGCGCCTCGACGAGGCCTTGAACCAGCCGATCTTCCTGGCCTTCGAACCACTCAAGCCGTTTCTGCCGCAACTCAAGCAAACCGTCGAGCAGCATACGGTGGCCAAGATCGAACGTGTCACCTGGTTCAAGGACGAAGAACCCAGGCATTACGCCCTGACGTTCTACCCGCTGATGGGTGGCGCCGGGCGCGGTGTGGTGATCCGGATCGACGACATCACTCAACGTCTGTCGCTGGAAGAAATGATGGTGCAGTCGGAAAAAATGCTCTCGGTCGGCGGCCTCGCCGCGGGCATGGCTCATGAGATCAACAACCCGTTAGGCGCGATCCTGCACAACGTGCAAAACATTCGCCGACGCCTTTCGCCTGAGCTGCCGAAGAATCTCGAGCAAGCCGAGCAAATCGGGGTCACGCTGGAAACGGTCAACAAATACCTGCAAGCGCGGGAAGTGCCGCAGTTGCTCGACGGCATTCAACAGGCGGGCGCCCGGGCGGCAAAGATTGTCACGCACATGCTCAGTTTCAGCCGTCGCAGTACCCGGCAAATGGCCCCCTGCGACCTGCCGGCGTTGATCGATCAGGCAGTGGAAATCGCCAGCAACGACTTCGACCTGGCGATCGGTTTCGACTTCAAGGGCCAGGCGATCATTCGTCAGTTCGATCCAGCGTTGGGCCCGGTACCCGGGACCGCCAACGAATTGGAGCAAGTACTGCTCAATCTGTTGAAAAACGCCGCTCAGGCGATTCACCAGCGTGAAGACGACCGCGAGCCGGGACGGATCATTCTGCGCACCAAACTGAATCCACCCTGGGCGGAAATCCAGGTGGAGGACAACGGCATCGGCATGAGCGAGAGCGTGCGCAAACGCACTTTCGAACCGTTCTTCACCACCAAGGAAATCGGTCAGGGCACAGGCCTTGGCCTGTCGGTCTCGTATTTCATCATCACCAACAACCACAAAGGCCAGATGGAAGTGCAATCGACGCCGGGCCAAGGCACCTGTTTCACCTTGCGCCTGCCGTTGTCGGGCACGCCGGTGGTCTCTCAAGAACTCAATCAGCTGTCGAGGTAACCATGGGTTTTCGTTTGTCGAAGATTTACACCCGCACTGGCGACAAAGGCGAAACCGGGCTCGGCGATGGCCGCCGGGTGCCAAAGGACCATCCGCGGATCGAAGCCATTGGCGAGGTCGATACGCTGAACAGTCAGGTGGGTGTGCTATTGGCCGGGTTGGCGGCGGAAAGTGGCGAGTATCCGGGCTTGAACGAAGTCATCGAGGTTTTGGCGCCTTGCCAGCATCGGTTGTTCGACTTGGGCGGTGAGTTGGCGATGCCGGTGTATCAAGCACTGAACACGGCAGAAGTCGAACGGCTGGAAGCCGCGATCGATGTGTGGAATGAAGAGCTGGGACCGCTGGAGAATTTCATTTTGCCAGGTGGCTCGGCGCTGATTGCCCAGGCTCATGTGTGCAGATGTCTGGCGCGCAGTGCCGAGCGGCGGTGTCAGCATTTGAATGCAGTCGAACCGTTGGCCGGGGTTGGGTTGGCGTATATCAATCGATTGTCGGACTTGTTGTTTGTGGTGGCACGGTTGATTGCCAAGCGGCAGGGGATTGCCGAGATTTTGTGGCAGCCTGCGGCGAAACCCTCTAACTGATCGTTCCCACGCTCTGCGTGGGAATGCAGCAAGGGACGCTCCGCGTCCCAAGAGCGGACGCAGAGCGTCCGGGGATGCATTCCCACGCAGAGCGTGGGAACGATCGGGTGCTACGCCTCAGGCCAAAACGCCCGGATCCCCGCCGCACCTTGTGCGCCCGCTTCCCAGGCTTTCTGAAGATCCGCCGGGCCAACACCTCCGAGCAAGAACACCGGTTTGCTGAAACCTTCGATCAACGCGCGAGCCTGCTCCCAACCCAGCGGCTGAGCCCCCGGATGAGTCAGGGTCGGCTGCACCGGTGACAGGGTCACAAAATCCACCCCCATTTCCTCGGCCAACGCCAGTTCTTCAGCGTTATGGCAGGACGCCGCCAGCCAGCGCGACGCCGGTAGCGGGCGGCCAGCCGCCGCATATTTGCGCAGCTGCGCGGAGGTGATGTGCCAACCGGCCGACGGGAAATCTCCCAGCCACTCGAACGGCCCCTTGATCATCAACTGCGCCTTGCCCGCACATAGCCCCGCCGCGTCCACCGCCAGATCACGGTACTTCGGATCGTAGCCGTTGGGTGCCCGCAACTGGATCAGCTTGATGCCGCCGGCAATGGCTTTTTGAATTCCGCGCAGCAAGGCTGGGGTTTCCAGGTCGTCCGGGGTAATCAAATACTGCGCGGGTAACCGTGCAGCCGCGACAATCGGCTGGTTGGCGGCCGGGAACTCGTAGCTCAGCAGATCCCGAGGCGCGACCCATTCCAACGGTTGGCCTTCGGCGCCGTGCGGTTCGCCGGTAAAAGCCGACACTTCCCAAACGTCCAGCAACACTTGCTTGTCCGGGTAATCGTGCCGGACCTTGATCAGCGTGCGAGCCACGTTGACCACAATGCCCAACTCTTCGTGCAGCTCGCGAGCCAGGGCGGTTTCAACGGATTCGTCGGCCTCGACCTTGCCACCGGGAAATTCCCACAAACCGCCCTGATGCTGGGTGTCGGCACGGCGGGCAATGAGGATCTTGCCACTGCCATCGCGAATGACAGCGGCGGCTACGTGTACTCGCTTCACTGCCCGACCTCCTCCAGACCTGCCTTCTGCCAAGCCTTGAAGGCTGGCCATTGGTAGATGGTTTCGACGTAGGCCGCGTCCGCTGCGGGCAGCCTCACCTGATAGGTGCGCAGGCGTACGGCGATCGGTGCGAAGAAGGCATCCGCCAGGGTCGCGCCGCCAAACAGGAACGGACCGGTTTCGGTGGCGGCTGCCCGGCACTCGGCCCACAACGCCAACATGCGCTCGATGTCAGCCTGGACGTCAGCCGGTACCGGCGACAGCGCAGCGTCGTGACTCAAGTCGAATGGCATGTTGCCGCGCATGGCGAAGAAACCGCTGTGCATCTGCGCGCAGGCCGATCGCGCCTGGGCGCGGGCGGCGGTGTCTTTGGGCCAGAGGCCGGCGTCGGGGAACTGCTCTGCCAGATACTCGGCAATCGCCAGGGAGTCGGCGATGGTGCCGTGTTCGGTTTTCAGCAATGGGACTTTTGCAGTCGGCGAGTGCTTGAGCAGACGCTCACGCGTATCCGGCTGGTTCAGCTTGATCAGTTCTTCGGTGTAGGGGGCGCCGGCCAGGTCGAGGGCCAATGCGCCGCGCAGGGACCAGGAGGAATGCAGTTTGTCGCCGATGATCAGGTGCAAGCTCATGTTCGGGACCTTTTGGTGGAGGGAACAAGCCAGTCTATGCAGTGACTGACAGACCGCTTTCGCGAGCAGGCTCGCTCCCACATTGGATCCTGCTGTGCACAAAACCTGTGTCCACTGAAGATCCCCTGTGGGAGCGAGCCTGCTCGCGAATGCAGCGACTCGGTCTAACGGTTGGTTAGGTGCGGTACTCGGCGTTGATTTTCACGTATTCGTGGGACAGGTCGGTGGTCCAGATGGTTTCGCTGCAATCACCGCGACCCAGCTCGATACGGATGGTGATTTCTTCCTGCTGCATCACGGCCGCGCCCTGGGCTTCGGTGTAGGTCGATGCGCGAGCGCCACGGCTGGCGATACACACTTCACCGAGGAACACGTCGATCTTGCTCACATCCAGGTTCGGTACGCCGGCACGACCCACGGCGGCCAGAATGCGGCCCCAGTTCGGATCGGAGGCAAACAGTGCGGTCTTGATCAGCGGCGAGTGAGCCACGGTGTAACCGACGTCCAGGCATTCCTGATGATTGCCGCCTCCGTTGACTTCAACGGTGACAAACTTGGTCGCGCCTTCGCCGTCGCGAACGATGGCCTGGGCCACGTCCATGCACACTTCAAATACAGCCTGTTTCAGCTTGGCGAACAGATCACCGCTGGCCTCAGTGATTTCCGGCAGTGCTGCCTGACCGGTGGCGATCAGCATGCAGCAGTCGTTGGTCGACGTGTCACCGTCGATGGTGATGCGGTTGAACGACTTGTTGGCACCGTCCAGCAGCAGGTTTTGCAGCACGTCGCGGGAGACTTTGGCGTCGGTGGCGATGTAACCGAGCATGGTCGCCATGTTCGGGCGGATCATGCCCGCGCCTTTGCTGATACCGGTGACGGTGATGGTCACGCCGTCATGCTGGAACTGGCGGCTCGCACCTTTTGGCAAGGTGTCGGTGGTCATGATGCCGGTGGCGGCAGCTTCCCAGTTATTGACCGACAGGTCGTCGAGGGCGGCTTGCAGGGCCCCTTCGATTTTCTCGACCGGCAACGGCTCGCCGATCACACCGGTGGAGTACGGCAGCACCAGGCTGGCGTCGACGCCGGTCAGCTCAGCCAGTTTGGCGCAGGTGCGCTCGGCAGCGGCAAGGCCTGGTTCGCCAGTGCCGGCGTTGGCATTGCCGGTATTGGTCAACAGGTAACGCACCGGACCTTGCACACGCTGCTTGGCGAGGATCACGGGAGCGGCGCAAAAGGCGTTCAGGGTGAACACGCCAGCGACCGTGGAGCCTTCGGCACAGCGCATCACCACAACATCCTTGCGCCCCGGGCGCTTGATGCCAGCCGAGGCGATACCGAGTTCAAAACCGGCAACCGGGTGCAACGTTGGCAACGGACCAAGACCAACAGCCATGAATGCGCTCCTTAATAAATGATGTCAGCACCGCTTTCAGGAAGAACGGTGGTTTAAATGGCAAAACGCCGCGACGGCATAAGCCGGTCGCGGCGCGGGTATTTCAGCGTATGAAACGGGTTTTACTGGATCTGCCCGTGGCAATGCTTGAACTTCTTGCCCGAGCCGCAGTAGCAAAGTTCGTTACGGCCCAGCTTCTGTTCATTGCGTACCGGCGCGGTGGCAAGGGCGACATCGACCTCTTCACCCAGCAGCTCCGGTTGCTCAAGCCCCGGTGCTTCGTCGTGCTGGAACTGCATGCGCGCAGCCAGCGCTTCGGCTTCCTGGCGCAGGCGTTGTTCTTCTTCGATCGGATCTTCGCGGCGAACCTGAACGTGAGACAGCACACGGATCGAGTCGCGCTTGATCGAATCCAGCAGCTCGGAGAACAGCGTGAAGGACTCGCGCTTGTACTCTTGCTTCGGGTTCTTCTGTGCATAACCACGCAAGTGGATGCCGTGACGCAGGTGATCCATAGTCGACAGGTGGTCTTTCCACAGGTCGTCCAGTACGCGCAGAACGATTTGCTTCTCGAAGGTGCGCAGTGCCTCGGCACCGGCCTGGTCTTCTTTCTCGTTGTACGCGGCGATCAGCTCGGTCATGAGCTTCTCGCGCAGGGTTTCTTCGTACAGGTGATCGTCTTCGTCGAGCCATTTCTGGATCGGCAGCGCCACGCCGAAGTCGCTCTGCAACGCCGCTTCCAGACCGGCCACGTCCCACTGCTCAGGCAGCGATTGTGGTGGAATGTGTGCGCTGATAGTGGCGTTGAGCACGTCCTGACGGAAGTCGGCGATGGTTTCACCGATGTTGTCGGCGGCCAACAAACTGTTACGCATGTGATAGATCACTTTACGTTGTTCGTTGTTGACGTCGTCGAACTCGAGCAGTTGCTTGCGAATGTCGAAGTTGCGGCCTTCAACCTTGCGCTGAGCCTTCTCGATGGCGTTGGTCACCATGCGGTGCTCGATCGCCTCGCCAGGCTGCATGCCCAGGGCCTTCATGAAGTTCTTCACCCGATCAGAGGCGAAGATGCGCATCAGGCTGTCTTCCAGCGACAGGTAGAAACGGCTGGAACCGGCGTCCCCCTGACGACCGGCACGACCACGCAGCTGGTTGTCGATACGGCGCGATTCGTGACGTTCGGAAGCAATCACCTGCAAACCGCCCGACTCGAGCACTTGCTGGTGACGTTTCTGCCAGTCGGCCTTGATCTGGGCAATCTGCTCAGGGGTCGGGTTTTCCAGGCTTGCCACTTCCACTTCCCAGTTACCGCCCAACAGGATGTCGGTACCACGACCGGCCATGTTGGTGGCGATGGTCAGTGCGCCTGGGCGACCGGCCTGGGCAATGATCTCGGCTTCTTTTTCGTGGAACTTGGCGTTCAGAACCTTGTGTTCGATGCCTTCCTTCTGCAGCAAC
Source organism: Pseudomonas sp. ES4 (assembly GCF_050586665.1). Classification (NCBI taxonomy): domain Bacteria; kingdom Pseudomonadati; phylum Pseudomonadota; class Gammaproteobacteria; order Pseudomonadales; family Pseudomonadaceae; genus Pseudomonas; species Pseudomonas sp. ES4. The sequence goes on from NZ_JBOBDO010000001.1 coordinate 69,068, forward strand.
GCAGACATGTGCTCGGAAGTTTCGATGGTTGCAGTACCCACCAGCACCGGACGGCCCTGGGTCATGCATTCCTTGATGTCGTTGATGATCGCCGCGTATTTCTCTTCGGCGGTCAGGAACACCAGGTCGTTGTAGTCTTTACGCGCCAGCGGTTTGTTCGGCGGGATAACCATCACCGACAGACCGTAGATCTGGTGGAATTCGAACGCTTCGGTGTCAGCGGTACCGGTCATGCCGGACAGCTTGTTGTACAGACGGAAGTAGTTCTGGAACGTGGTCGAAGCCAGCGTCTGGCTTTCGGCCTGAATGTTCAGCCCTTCCTTCGCTTCGATGGCCTGGTGCAGGCCTTCGGACAGACGACGACCCGGCATGGTACGACCGGTGTGTTCGTCGACGAGTACGACCTGACCGTCCTGCACGATGTATTCGACGTTGCGATTGAACAGTTTGTGCGCACGCAGACCGGCATAGACGTGAGTCAGCAGACCGAGGTTGTGCGCCGAGTACAGGCTCTCGCCTTCAGCCAGCAAGCCAACGCGGGTCAGCATGTCTTCGATGAACTGGTGACCGGCTTCGTTGAGCTCGACCTGACGGGTCTTCTCGTCGACGGTGTAGTGGCCGGCCTTGGTGACTTCGCCTTCAACTTCCTCGACGTGCAACTCAAGCTGCGGGATCAGTTTGTTGATCTCGATGTACAGCTTGGAGCTGTCCTCGGCCTGACCGGAAATGATCAGCGGGGTACGGGCTTCGTCGATGAGGATGGAGTCGACTTCGTCGATCACGGCAAAATTGAGTTCGCGCTGGAATTTTTCTTCCATGCTGAACGCCATGTTGTCGCGCAGGTAGTCGAAACCGAATTCGTTGTTGGTGCCGTAGGTGATGTCGGCGGCGTAAGCAGCGCGCTTTTCTTCCGGCGGCTGGAATGGTGTGACCACGCCGACCGTCATGCCGAGGAATTCGTAGAGCGGACGCATCCAGTTGGCGTCACGACGGGCCAGGTAGTCGTTCACCGTCACAACGTGCACGCCCTTGCCGGACAGCGCGTTGAGGTAAACGCCCAGTGTTGCCACCAGGGTCTTGCCTTCACCAGTGCGCATTTCCGCGATCTGGCCTTCATGCAAGGTCATGCCGCCGATCAGCTGGACATCGAAGTGACGCATACCCATGACGCGCTTACCGGCTTCGCGGGCGACCGCAAAGGCTTCTGGCAGCAGCTTGTCGAGGGTTTCCCCTTTGGCGATGCGGGCCTTGAACTCATCTGTCTTGGCACGCAATTGATCGTCCGAAAGGGCCACCATTTGCTCTTCGAAGGCATTGACGAGTTGCACCGTCTTGAGCATGCGTTTGACTTCACGCTCGTTCTTGCTTCCAAAAAGTTTCTTTAACAAAGGCGCAAACATATCGGCAGGATCTTCCACACTAAAGGGATGGAGGGCGGCCCCGTGAGTCGCCCGAGCAGCCCTCATGGCCGCATGCGAACGAGCATTCTACCCGGAAACGGTGGTGAGGAAAGTGGCGTTGTTCCACGATGCCGGCACAGCGTTGTGACGGGGCTCACTTAAAATAAGGGCTTTTTGCTCAACTTCAAGCCATTCACGACAGAAGTTACTTGTTGATTTAATGGGTAAAGCGCTCGCAAAGCAATGGCTCGGGTGCATCCGATGCTTTCTGCTACCATGGCGGCTCTGTTACTTCAGGTGTCTGATCATGGCATTTCGCCCTCTTACGGCCAGAGCACCCGCCGTCCTGCTTCGCGAAGCCAAACCGCTGAAAGCCATCTTCGGCCACGCTCAACGCCTGGGTCATTTACAACGTCTGCTGGAAAGCCAATTGCAGCCCGCCGCCCGCGAGCATTGCCATGTGGCGTCGTGGCGCGAGGGCAGTTTGCTGCTGATCGTGACCGACGGGCATTGGGCGACCCGCCTGCGTTATCAGCAAAAGCGTCTGCAACGGCAATTACAGATGTTCGACGAATTCGCCAGTTTGACTCGGATTCTGTTCAAGGTTCAGCCACCGACCGTTCAGCAAGGGGCGGCTGGCCATACCATCAGTTTGTCGACCGATGCAGGCGCGACCATTCAGGCCACGGCCGACGGGATCAGCGATCCGAATCTTCGGGCGGCGCTGGAACGGCTGGCGGCGCACGCTAAACCCAAGACCTGACTCCTTCTTACCGATCGTTCCCACGCTCTGCGTGGGAATGCCTCTTGTGACGCTCTGCGTCACGCTTTGGGACGCGGAGCGTCCCTGGCTGCATTCCCACGCAGAGCGTGGGAACGATCAATGAATCAGCGGCGTTTGCTGCCGCCGAGCAACGAGCCCATCAGACCGCGCACCAACTGTCGGCCCAATTGATTGGCCGCCTGGCGCATCGCTGATTTCAATGCCTGCCCCGCCGCGGTGCCGAGGAATTCCCCGGCCTTGTCGGTGAAGCTTGGCTCTTCGGCTGCCGGTTTGCCCGGAGCAGCGTCAGGCTCTGGCGCCAGCCCCTTGCGTCCCATCAACACTTCATAAGCCGATTCACGATCAACAGGTTTGTCATATCGCCCCTTGAATGACGACCCCGAGATCAGCGCGGTGCGTTCAGCCTCGCTCAGTGGCCCGATCCGCGATTGCGGCGGTGCCACCAACACCCGCTGAACCATCTCCGGCGTGCCCTTGTCCTGCAACGTGCCGACCAGCGCCTCGCCAATCCCAAGCTCGGTCAGCACCGACAAGGCATCGAACGCCGGGTTCGGCCGGAAGCCTTCGGCCACCGCTCGCAGGGATTTCTGTTCCTTGGCGGTGAACGCGCGCAGGCCATGCTGAACGCGCAAACCGAGCTGGGCCAGCACGTCATCCGGCAAGTCGCCCGGCGATTGCGTGACGAAATACACGCCCACGCCTTTCGAGCGTATCAGCCGCACCACCTGCTCAAGACGATCCTGCAAGGCCTTTGGCGTACCGGCGAACAACAAATGCGCCTCGTCGAAAAACAGTGCCAGCAGCGGTTTGTCCGAATCGCCGCGTTCTGGCAATTGCTCGAACAATTCGGCCAGCAGCCATAACAGGAATGTCGCGTAGACCTTCGGCGCATCATGCACCAGACGGCTGGCATCGAGCAGGTGAATGCGCCCGCGCCCCTCGGCGGTCGGCTGCAGGATGTCTTCGAGTTGCAGCCCTGGCTCACCGAACAGCGCTTCGGCGCCCTGCTGTTCCAGGGTCGCCAGGCGCCGCAACAGCGCCTGGCTGGAACCGGTGGTCATCAGCGCGGCGTCGTCACCCAGTAATTCCGGGTTGTCACGCAGGTGATTGAGCAGCGCCTTCAGGTCCTTGAGGTCCAGCAACAACAGCCCTTCACGGTCCGCCACCTTGAACGCGGCGTACAGCGCCGACTGTTGACTGTCGGTCAGCTCCAGCAGGCTGCCAATCAATAACGGCCCCATTTCGCTCAAGGTTGTGCGCAATGGATGACCGGACTGACCGTGAATGTCCCACAGGGTCACCGGATACGCTTGTGGCGTGTGGTTCAGCCAGGACATCCCGGCGATCCGCTCGGCGATTTTGCCTTGAGGGTTGCCGGCGGCGCCCAGGCCACACAGGTCGCCCTTGATATCGGCGGCGAACACCGCCACGCCGGCATCGCTGAATGCTTCGGCCATCCGTTGCAAGGTGACCGTTTTGCCCGTCCCGGTAGCGCCCGCGATCAAGCCATGACGGTTCGCCAGTCGCATGGCCTGGGCAATCGGCTCCCCGGCAAGGTCGGCACCGATAACGAGTTGTAATGAGTCAGGCATTTTGTCACCCATGGTTAATCTTTGATCCTTCGCGGCCGATAGAAATAAGCGAGAGACCCAATTGAAAGCAAGGTCCGAGATTCCCCTACGGAGAGCAGGAATTACCGACTCGCTCCATTGCGCACTCATTTTGCGCGCATTAGCAGCAACGCGCCCCGAACAATAAGACCTTAGCGGACACCCCGAGCCATGAACAAAAATCTGCGCTTCAGCCATAAAATCCTGCTGGCCGCCGCCCTCATCGTCATCGCCGCCTTCGCCTCGTTCACGCTGTACAACGACTATTTACAGAGCAATGCGATACGCCGCGATCTGGACAACTACTTGCAGGAAATGGGCAGCGTCACTGCAAAAAACATTCAAACCTGGCTGGCCGGTCGCAGTCTGCTGATCGAAAACCTGTCGCAAACCGTTGCCTTGAACGCAGATACAGCCAATGTCTCCAACCTGCTGGAACAGAAGGCCGTGTCGTCGACCTTTATGGGCGCCTACCTGGGCAATAAAGATGGCACTTTCATCATCCGCCCGGACAGCAAGATGCCCGACGGTTATGACCCTCGTGCTCGCCCTTGGTACAAGAGCGCGCAAAGCACCAGCGGTTCTGCCCTGACCGAGCCCTACATCGACCTCGCCTCTGGCCAGCTGGTGATCTCCATCGTTGACAGCGTACTCAAGGACGGACAAAACATCGGCGTGGTGGGGGGTGACTTGAGTTTGCAGGTGATCACCGACAGCCTCAACGCACTGGACTTCGACGGCATGGGTTATGCCTTTCTGGTCAGCGCCGACGGAAAAATCCTGGTCCACCCGGACAAAGCGCTGGTGATGAAGTCCCTGAGCGAGGCGTACCCGAGAAACACCCCGCGCATCAGCAGCGACTTCAGTGAAGTCGACGTCGACGGCAAGACTCGGATCGTGACCTTTACCCCGATCAAAGGGCTGTCCTCAGTCAACTGGTACATCGGTCTGTCGGTGGACAAGGACAAAGCCTTCTCGATGCTCAGCGAATTCCGCGCCTCGGCGGTCGTTGCGACGGTCATTGCCGTGGCCATCATCATCGCTCTGCTGGGCATGCTGATCCGCATCCTGATCCAGCCGCTGCACGTCATGACCCGCGCCATGGCAGACATCGCCGATGGCGAAGGCGACCTGACCAAACGCCTGACCATCGTGAACAACGACGAATTCGGCGTCCTCGGCACCGCGTTCAACCGCTTCGTGGAACGCATTCACGGTTCGATCCGCGAAGTGTCGTCGGCCACCGGGCAAGTCAACGAAGTGGCGCTGCGTGTAGTGGCCGCCTCGAACTCCTCGATGTACAACTCCGACCAACAGGCTTCGCGCACCAGCAGCGTGGCCGCGGCGATCAACCAGCTCGGTGCCGCCGCTCAGGAAATCGCCCGCAACGCAGCACAAGCATCGAGTCAGGCCAGCGATGCCCGCAGCCTGGCTGAAGATGGCCAGCAAGTGGTGGATCGCAGCATTGTCGCGATGAATCAGCTGTCCAGCATGCTCAGCGCCTCGAGCACCAACATCGAATCGCTGAACAGCAAAACCGTGAACATCGGGCAGATTCTCGAAGTGATCACCAGCATCTCCCAGCAAACCAACCTGCTGGCGCTGAACGCGGCTATTGAAGCGGCGCGCGCCGGTGAAGCCGGACGGGGTTTTGCCGTGGTGGCCGATGAGGTGCGCAACCTGGCGCATCGCACCCAGGAATCGGCGCAACAGGTGCAGACCATGATCGAGGAGCTGCAAGTCGGCGCTCGCGAATCCGTCAGCACCATGAGCGACAGCCAGCGCCACAGCCAGGACAGCGTCGAAATCGCCAACCTGGCCGGCGAGCGGTTGAACAGCGTGACCTTGCGTATCGGCGAAATTGACGGGATGAACCAGTCGGTGGCGACGGCGACCGAAGAGCAGACTGCCGTGGTGGAGTCGATCAATGTGGACATTACCGAGATCAACACACTGAATCAGGAAGGGGTGGAAAACCTGCAGTCGACGTTGCGGGCGTGCTCGGATCTTGAGCAGCAGGCGGCGCGGCTTAAACAATTGGTAGGCAGTTTCCGTATTTAGTGTCTGATTAGGGCCCCCTCGCGAGCAGGCTCGCTCCCACAGGTACAGCGCCAGACCCTGTGGGAGTGAGCCTGCTCGCGATAGCGGTCTGTAACACACCGCAAAACCCTCACTGACGCCCCGCCACAAAACCCCAACCGAACATCTATCCTTCATAAAGGTCAACCAAGGGAGAACAACGGACCGGAGGGATGTTCATCGTGCATATCGCTGACATAACCATGTTCTACGCCCCTGCCAGCGGTGGCGTGCGCACTTATCTGGATGCAAAACACCGTCGCCTGAGCATCAAGCCAGGCATTCGCCACAGTCTGTTGATTCCTGGGGCTCACTTGAGCGAACAGGATGGCATTTATACGGTTCCGGCCCCTGCACTGCCCTTCGGCAAAGGTTATCGTTTCCCCCTCCGTCTCGCGCCATGGCGCAATGTTCTGCAGGATTTACAGCCCGACCTGATCGAGGTCGGCGATCCCTACCTCACCGCCTGGGCGGCCCTTGACGCCCGGCGGCAACTGGATGTCCCGGTGATCGGCTTTTACCATTCGGACCTGCCGATGCTGGTCAGCAATCGCATGGGCAATTGGGTCACCACCAACGTTGAAGCCTATGTCAGCAAGCTCTATGGCAATTTCGATCGGGTTCTGGCACCCAGTCAGGTCATGGCCGACAAACTGGTCGGGCTAGGGGTGAAGAACGTTTTCGTGCAACCGCTGGGCGTCGACCTGCAAACCTTCAATCCCGCTGCACGAGACCCGGGTCTGCGGGCCAAACTGGGCATTGATGAGAACACTCATTTACTGATTTTCGCCGGGCGCGGCTCCAAGGAAAAAAACCTGCCGGTGCTGCTCGAGTGCATGAAACGCCTGGGCCGACGCTATCACCTGCTGTTGGTGGGTTCGTCGATGCCGGCCGCAGTGCCCGACAACGTCACCGTGGTCGACAAGTTCTGTCCGGCCGCACAAGTGGCGCGGTTGATGGCCAGTGCCGATGCGCTGTTGCATGCCGGCGATCAGGAAACATTCGGCCTGGTGGTTCTAGAAGCCATGGCCAGTGGCATTCCGGTGGTGGCCGTGGCGGCCGGGGCCTTTCAGGAAATCATCACCGATCAATGCGGCCGGCTCTGCCCGCCGAACAATCCATTGGCGATGGCCAACACGGTCCGCGAGCTGTTCAGTTCGGGCAGCGTGGTTTTGGGCAAACAGGCCCGCAGCCATGTCGAACGGCATTACTCCTGGGACACGGTGGTCACCAGCCTGCTGGGCCACTATCACGCCGTGCTCGGTAGCCACTGGCCGCTGACGGCCAATGGCTGACCCCATGAACCCGCCCAACCTGTTACTCGTCCTGCACGACGTCGCGCCGCAAACCTGGGGCGACTATCAACCCTTTGTCGAGGCCGTCGACGCCTTGGGCGAAGTGCCGATGACCTGGCTGGTGGTGCCCAATTTCCACAAGCACAACGATCTGCAGGAGCACCCGGGATTTCGACGTGTGCTCACCCGCCGTCTCACCCGAGGTGACGAACTGGCCTTGCACGGTTACTTTCATTGCGATGACGCGCCTACTCCCATTACACCAAGAGACTGGTTCATGCGCCGGATCTATACCCACGAAGGCGAGTTTTACAGCCTGTCTCAAGAAACCGCCCTCGCCCGCCTGCACGCCGGTATCGAAGTGTTCCACCGTTATCACTGGCCGCTGGAAGGCTTCGTCGCCCCGGCCTGGTTGATGAGCGAAGGGACGCGCCAGGCTTTGCGCCAGTTACCCCTGAGTTACACCAGCGATTCGCAGCATCTCTATCGCCTGCCGGATTTCACCGCGTTCGACGCGCCGGGGCTGGTCTGGAGTGCGCGCAGTGCCTGGCGCCGTGGGCTGTCGAAGTTCGTCAGCGATCAACGCGAACAACGCTGGCAGCAAGCACCGGTGATTCGTCTTGGCCTGCACCCGGTGGATATGCGTCATGAGTTCTCGCGCACGTACTGGCTGCAAACCCTCAAGCGCTTGCTCGACGAGGGGCGTGTGCCGTTGACCAAGTCACGCTGGCTGGCACTGCAAAGCGAGCGTATGGGGCGCGCCGCATGAGTCGCGGGATTTTGCTGCTCGTCGCCCTGCTCGCTGCGGTGCTGATTCCATCGCTGCTGGGCGGTAACGAAACCTGGTATCGGCTGCGAAGCTTTCCGCTGACCTGGTTACTGATCATGTTCGGCATGATCCTGCTGTGTTGGGTGCTGAACACGATGCGCTTGCGCCTGTTGCTAGGCGATCAGCGCGACAAGGTGAGCCCGCTGAAAAGCCTCGGGGTAGTGATGGCCGCCGAGTTCGCTTACTGCGCCACACCGGGCGGCAGCGGCGGGCCGCTGACCATCATGGCGCTGCTCGCGCGCAATGGCGTGCGTCCGGCCAGGGGCAGCGCCGTGTTTGCCATGGATCAACTGAGCGATTTGCTGTTTTTTCTCTGCGCGCTGAGCGGGATCCTGATTTACGCGTTGTTCCAGCACCTCAGCCAACGCATGGAATGGCTGCTGACCGTCAGCGCCATTTCGATGTTCGGCGGGTTGTTCAGTTGCGTGGTGGTCGCCCGCTACCATCGCGTGCTGATTCGTTTGAGTGGTCGATTGCTCGCTCGCCTGAATGTCAAAACCACCACCCGTGTGCGCTGGGCGCGAAAACTCCTGCATTTCCTCGCGGCGTTCACGGACACCTTGAAGCTGCCTTTTCAGACATTAATTACGGTGTTTGCCCTGACGTGCCTGCATTGGGGCTTGCGCTATAGCGTGCTGTATCTGGCGTTGCGTGGGCTTGGGGCGGATTTGCAGTGGGCCTGGAGCTTTCTGATCCAGATGCTTTCGCTGAGCGCGGGGCAGTTCAGCCTGTTGCCGGGCGGTGCCGGAGCGGCGGAACTGACGTCGGCGGCGCTGCTGGCGCCAATGGTGGGAAAATCCACCGCGGCGGCGGCGATCCTGATCTGGCGGGCGGTGACTTATTACTTCTATTTGCTGGTGGGCGGCCCGGTGTTTTTGCTGATGCTCGGGCGGCCGTTGCTGAAGAAGTTGATGAAGTTCAAGCAGGCTTAGTGTTGTCGTCGGGGTCGTTCTGCAACTGTTCCCACAACTCGGCGGCACCGGGAAACTCCGTGCCGTCTTCAGGGTTCATGTCATCCGGGTCGTAACGGCTCAAACACCCCTCGCCCAATGTGGCGGGAGCCTTGGATGTGGCTTTGTCCAGTGGATCGGCCATGGTCAGTTCTCGTTCTGTAGATCGTTCCCATGCTCTGCGTGGGAACGATCAGCAGCAAGTTATCAGAACACCACGGTTTTGTTGCCGTGCACCAGCACCCGGTCTTCCAGGTGATAGCGCAGGCCACGGGCCAGTACCATCTTTTCGACGTCCCGACCGAAACGCACCATATCGTCGATGCTGTCACTGTGGCTGACGCGAACGACGTCCTGTTCGATGATCGGACCGGCATCCAGCTCTTCGGTCACGTAGTGGCAAGTCGCGCCAATCAACTTCACACCACGCATCGATGCCTGGTGATACGGCTTGGCGCCGACGAACGATGGCAGGAAGCTGTGGTGAATGTTGATGACCTTGTGGGCATATTCGCTGCACAACTCGGGCGGCAGGATTTGCATGTAGCGGGCAAGTACGACCACTTCAGCATCGTGCTGTTTGACCAGGCGCGAGACTTCGGCGAAGGCCGGCTCTTTATCCTGCGGATTGACCGGTACGTGGTAATACGGAATCCCGTGCCACTCGACCATGCTGCGCAAGTCGTCATGGTTGGAAATCACGCAGGAAATTTCGCAATCCAGTTCATCACTGTGCCAGCGGTGCAACAAGTCGGCGAGGCAGTGAGACTCGCGACTGGCCATCAGAACCACGCGCTTTTTCTGCTCGGTATCCGTGATGCGCCAGTTCATCGAGAACTCTTCGGCAATCGGTGCAAACGCCTCGCGAAAGGCATCGATACCGAAGGGCAGCGAATCGGCACGAATTTCGTGACGCATGAAGAACCAGCCACTGAGATTATCCGAGTGATGGCTCGCTTCAGTGATCCAGCCGTTATGTGACGCCAGAAAGTTACTGACTTTAGCAACGATACCGACGCGGTCCGGGCAAGCAATCACCAGCCGAAAAGTGCGCATGAGGGTAAAACTCCAGAACTTCGCAAAGGCGGCCATTCTAGCGATTGCGCAACAAAACTGCAGTATTGATGACGCGTGGCCCGACACAAAGGCAAGCGGCAGAGGTTCTCGCAGCACCTGCAACCCGCGCGATGGTGTCCCTGTTGCCATTCTTCAAGTGCACAATTGTGAATATTCGTGATGACTGCATCACACTTTTAACTGCACCGACAATTTATGCCTATTCATCGTAACTAATTTAAATAAAACCCCGGTTAAATGTTTACTTGGTGAAACACCCTGACTATTATTGCCGCACTGTCACCTGCCATCCAGCGCCCTACATAAGGTAGTCCTCATGTCCTTGATCAACGAATATCGCGCCACCGAAGAAGCTATCAAAGAGCTGCAAGCCCGTTTGAAGAACCTGTCCCAAGACGACAAACTGCAAACCGAGCTGGAATTCGAAGGCAAACTGCGCACCCTGATGGGCGAATACTCCAAGTCTCTGCGTGACATCATTGCCCTGTTGGATCCTGAGTCCAAAACCAAAGCACCACGTGGTGGCGCAGTAAAAACTACTGGCACCAAGCGTGCTCGCAAAGTTAAACAATACAAAAACCCGCACAACGGCGAAGTCATCGAAACCAAAGGTGGCAACCACAAGACTCTGAAAGAGTGGAAAGCCAAGTGGGGCGGTGACGTGGTTGAAGGCTGGGCTACCCTGCTGGGCTAAGCCGTAGCGCTTGTCGCGGACTTACCCGCGACAAAAAAGAACGCCAGCATCTGCTGGCGTTTTTTTATGCCCGGTATTCAGCTCCGAACATTTTCGATTTCAAAGATTCAAACGTTTGCGTAATCCTTCGACATAATTCTGCCATTCATTCAGCACCTCTCGCTGAAACGATGTAGCCGTATTACTCCATTGGGCTGCGGCTTCTGCAAAAGTTTCCAACGTATTTGGCGCCCCCCACTCGGGTGCTGACAAACGTTGCTGACAGAATATTCGCCAGCGTTCTTGCTCTTCGAAATTCAACGTATCGGGGAAGTTGCGTGCGCGATATCGAAACAATAATTCGGGCAATCGCTCATCATCGAAGGGCCATTGTTGTTGCGCTAATTGAGCAGGGTCGGCAGACCTGACTTGCTCACAAAGACGCCGATCCCGATCACCGATAAAACCATCGTACAACTGTTGCTCCGGGTCTTGGCTCGGGGTGAACGCTTCGCTGGCATAAATCGCCTGCACTTTATCTCGCCAAATTGTTTGTGCGTCACTTAGCCGCAGCGCGCGCTCTTGGTAGAGCGACATATCCAGCTCCAAACGTTGCTGATCTTCAGAGCGAAGTACCGCCAACGGCGCCACCACCGGACATTTATTGATGTGGATAAGTTTGAGCGGCACCGGCAACTCGCCCTCGGCCAAGTCATCGCGGCGGGTATACAGCCGTTGACGCAAAGTGTCGGCATCCAGATCGAGCAAGCCCTGAGGATCCAGGTGCAGATCACAGACAATCAAGGCGTTCTTGTTGCGCGGGTGCCAGGCCAAAGGCAACACCACACCGACATAATTACGCGCCGCCGAAAAGCGTCCGGAGATGTGCACCATCGGCTGCAACAGACGAATCTGATCCATCACCTTTTGTTTACCGCGCAACTGAAATAACCAGTCATATAACTTTGGCTGTTTTTCCCGGATCAGACGCGCCAGGGCGATAGTGGCGCGAACGTCCGACAGCGCTTCGTGAGCATTTCCGTGATCAATGCCATTGGCGGCAGTCAGGCGTTCGAGCTTGAGCGTTATCCGCCCCTCGTCGTCCGTCGGCCAAACGATGCCGTCAGGGCGCAAGGCATAGGATGCACGCACCACATCGATCAGGTCCCAGCGACTATTACCGCCCTGCCATTCGCGCGCGTAAGGGTCGAAAAAATTTCGGTAAAGACTGTAACGGGTCATCTCGTCATCGAAACGCAACGTGTTGTACCCCGCCCCGCACGTGCCGGGCGCCGCGAGTTGGGCATGCACCCGGGTCATGAAATCGGCTTCGCTCAAGCCTTGCTCGGCCAGTCGGCCGGGGGTGATACCGGTGATCGCACAGGCCGCCGGATGGGGCAGGATGTCTTCACTGGGCTGGCAGTAAAGGTTGACCGGCTCGTCTATTTCATTGAGATCGAAGTCAGTGCGAATCCCCGCCATCTGGAGCGGGCGGTCGCAACGGGGGTTGATGCCAGTGGTTTCATAGTCGTACCAGAAGATAGAGGTCACGGGCTATTCCTGAACTGAAGATCGGCGAAGTCTAGGCGTTCACATCCCGCCCCGGCCAGTAATCTTGTCATTCAATCACCTCTGGCCACGTGCCGTGCAATACATAGTTATGTCGTTTTCCCTCGAGAGGCTGCTAGCATCGGACGGACATCGAATCCCGAACAGGCCACATCAAGGTTGCCCATGCTCGAGACCACAGCACTGCCAAGGAACGCGACGCTGTCCCCGCCACTGGATACGCGGTATCAAGTCGAAACGCCGGAAGGCATCGACCTGCCACTGCGCCCGGCCGGGTTGATGGTTCGTGCGCTGGCGTTCGCCATCGATCTCGGGCTGCGCGGGTTGATCGTCGGCCTGCTGTTTATTGTCCTGGCGTTCCTCGGGAAACTCGGTGCAGGGCTCGGCTCGATTCTGTTGTTCGTGGTGAGCTGGTGGTACATGGTGCTGTTCGAAGTGCTCAACCAGGGTCGTTCGCCAGGCAAGCAATGGATGGGCCTGCGGGTGGTGCAGGACGATGGCACGCCGATCGGCTGGTCTGCTTCGCTGCTGCGCAACCTGCTGCGATTTGTCGACATGCTGCCGTTCGGCTATTTCCTCGGCGCCATCAGTTGCCTGCAACATCCCACCTTCAAGCGCCTCGGCGATCTGGCCGCCGGCACGCTGGTGATCTACCGCGAACAACCGCTCGCCCGACCACAACTGCCCACCGTCCAGCCCCGACGCCCGACCTTTGCGCTAACGCTGACCGAACAGCGTGCCATCCTCGGTTTTGCCGAGCGCCAGGGTGAACTCTCTGACGCACGGGTCAAAGAGCTGGCGGCGATACTCGCGCAACCGTTGCAGGTGTCGGCGCCAGGGGCCGTGGACGAACTCAATGGCATCGCCCGCGGCTTGTTGGGCCCGACATGAAGCAAAGCCTTTTCGAAAGTCGCCACAAGGCCGAATGGACGCAATTTACCCTCGTGCTTGAACAGCTGGAGCAAGGCAAGCAAGCACAGCAAATCGCCAGTTTCCCCAGCGATTATCGTCGTCTCTGCCAGCATCTGGCGCTGGCCCAGGAACGCGGTTACAGCAGCTTTCTGATCGACTCATTACAGCAACAGGTCCTGCGCGGGCATCAACAACTTTATCGCCACCGCAGTCGACTGGGTGCCAACGTGCTGGGCTTCCTCCTGGCTGACTTCCCGCGATTGGTGCGCGAACAATGGCGCTTCGTGCTCGCCGCCGGCCTGATGTTTTTTGGCAGCCTGATCGGCTTTGCGTTGCTGGTGTATCTGTTTCCCGACCTGGTCTACAACCTGATCCCGGCCGAGCAGGTCAGCGAGATGCAAGGCATGTATGACCCCGAGGCCGGTCACTTGGGGCGTTCGGCAGAACGGGCGGCCAGTGAAGACTGGGTGATGTTCGGTTACTACATCATGCACAACATCGGCATCGCCTTTCAGACCTTCGCCAGCGGCTTGCTGTTTGGCTTGGGCAGTGCGTTTTTCCTGTTCTTCAACGGTTTGATGATTGGTGCGGTGGCCGGGCACCTGACGCACATCGGTTACGGGCAAACGTTCTGGCCATTCGTGGTTGGCCACGGCGCCTTCGAACTGAGTGCCATCGCCCTGGCCGGTGCCGCCGGCCTGCAACTGGGTTGGGCCTTGATCGCGCCGGGACGCCTGCCTCGCTCCGAAGCCCTGCGATTGGCGGCCCGCAAGAGCGTGCTGCTGATTTGCGGGGTCATGCTGTTTCTGCTGATTGCGGCGTTTATCGAGGCTTACTGGTCGTCCACGATCGGGGTCGCGCCCATGACCAAATACCTGGTCGGTGCAGCGCTCTGGTTGTTGGTGGCGACTTATCTGCTGTTTGCTGGACGGACCCGCCATGCGCCTGAGTGACGCCACGGCTGTCATCCGCCCGCGCACCACCTGGGAAGCCATGGACCTGGGCGTCCTGCTGAGCCAACGACACCGGCGTCTGCTGATGACCAGTTGGGCCCTCGTGACCTTGCCGGTTTTCGCCCTGCTCAGTTGGGTGCTATGGGATTCGCCCTCCCTCGCCGTGTTCATTTTCTGGTGGCTGAAACCGGCGTTCGACCGCCTGCCGCTGTACATCCTGTCCAAAGCCATGTTTGGCGAAACGCCCACCCTGAAACAGGCGTTGCGCCAATTTCCGCGGCTGCTGCAACCGCAGCTGCTGGTGAGCCTGACCTGGCGGCGCCTGAGCCTGAGTCGCAGTTTTCTGATGCCGGTGGTGCAACTCGAAGGGCTCAGTGGTGAGCCACGACAACAGCGCTTGCAGGTGCTGTTGCAGCGCAACGCCGGTGCCGCGCGTTGGCTGACCATCATCGGCGTACACCTGGAAACTGCGCTGTGGATCGGCCTGATGGTGCTGTTCTACATGTTCTTGCCGCAACAGGTCGAACTCGACTGGAGCTGGCAGACCTTGATCACCGCCGCCACACAGGACTGGCGATGGCTGGAACACCTGACCAACGCCTTTTACGCACTGGTGCTCATTGTCTGGGAACCGGTTTATGTCGCCTGCGGCTTCAGCCTTTATCTGAACCGGCGCACGGTATTGGAGGCCTGGGATATCGAGCTGGTGTTCCGCCGCATGCGCCAACGCTTGAGCAGCGCCGCCGTCCCCGTGTTGCTGGCAGCATTCCTGTTGATGCCGACAGCACAAACCGTGTGGGCCGCCGAGCCAGTCATTTCACCCGACAGCCCACGCCTGCTGGACCAGCCACTGACCAGTCAGGCATCCCGGGACAGCATCAAGGCGATCCTCGATCAGCCTCCGTTCAAGAACAAGGAGTCCGTCACGCGCTATCGGTTTGGCGAGGACCAACCCGCCGCCGACACGGCGGACGATGACCCAACAACCGAATGGCTGGAGGCGCTGCTCAAGCTTCTGGACAACCAACGCTTCGGCGCAGCGGCCACGCTGATTGAAGTGGTGTTGTGGGCGGTCGTGATCGGTGCCATCGGTTTATTGATCTGGCATTACCGTGACTGGATGCAAGCCTTCGTCAGGCGTCGACCGGCCTTGAACAGCAAGGTCACGCGGCCGTTACCGCAACAGGCTTTCGGCCTGGACCTCAACCGCGAAACCCTGCCCGCCGACATCGCTGCCAGCGCCGAACGCCTCTGGCAAACCCAACCCCGCGAGGCCCTCGGCTTGCTCTATCGCGGTCTGCTCAGCCATTTGCTGCACGACTTCAACCTGTTGCTCAAACCCGCCGACACCGAAGGTGAAGTTCTTCAGCGCATCGAACACCTGCACCAACCTGCCTTGCTGGCCTTCAGTAAAAACCTGACCGGGCACTGGCAGAACATGGCCTACGGGCATCGCCTGCCTCCCGCACATTTGCAACAGGAACTCTGTGACGGCTGGCGGGCGTTGTTCGGCACGGGAGCGTTGCATTGAACCGGCGACACTGGCTGGCGGTCGGCGTGTTCATCGCCGTGCTATTGGGCGCGCTGAGTGTTTATCTGTACGTCAAGGCGACGCCCTATCAGGCAGACATCGATCACGGCCCCTCGCCCGAAGCCCAGGCCAATCCCTATCTCGCTGCCGAATATTTCCTGCGCAAACAGGGCCTGACGGTGAACCACGCCAACAGCCTCGACATCCTGCCCACCCTGGAGCCACATCAGCACAGCCTGTTATTGCTCGGGGACCGCGACAACATGACTCCGCGCCAGGTCGATCAGCTGTTGAACTGGACCCGGGCCGGCGGGCGTCTTTTGTTTGTTGCCCAGTCGCTGTGGGATGAAAAAACCGGCCAAAGCAACGACCTGTTGCTCGACCGGGTGCAACTGCACCAGTCGCTGAGCAAAGACCTCAAGGACCCGCCGCACACTATCGATGACGATCCTTACCCCAAGCTGACCAAGTTGTACCTGGAAGACGAAAACGCGCCGGCCTACGCCGGTTTCGATACCGCATTCCATCTCGAAGACCCGAAAAACCTCGCGCAAGCCTGGGCCAACAGCGGCAAGGCCACGCACATGATGCAGCTCAATCACGGGCTTGGTTCGATCATCGTGGTCACCGACGCCGACCTGTGGAAAACCCCGGCCATCGACCAGTACGACAACGCCTGGCTGCTCTGGTACCTGACCGCGGACACGAACGTGACCCTGCTGTTCAACACCGATCATGACAGTCTGCCGACCTTGCTCCTGCGCTATTTCCCTCAAGCATTGGTCGCCCTTTTTGCCCTGATCGGCCTTGGCTTCTGGCACGTCGGCGTGCGCCAGGGTCCGCTGCTGGAACCGGCCCCGAGAGCCCGCCGTCAACTTCAGGAACACCTACGCGCCAGCGCCGATTTCATGTTGCGCCGCAACGGTCAGCAGCACCTGTTGCACGCCTTGCAGCACGACATCTTGCGTCGTGTGCGGCGCCGTCATCCCGGTTTCGAACAACTCGGCGTTGCCGAACAATGGCTGGTGCTCGCACGCCTGACCGGCCAACCCACACGCGCTATCAGCCAGGCCATGAGCCCGCGACCGAAGCAGCGGCTGTCCAGCGCTGAATTCAGCCGTCAGGTCGCCCACCTGCAAACCTTGAGGAATGCCTTATGAGTGAGATCGAGCCCGGCACACTGAACCACGCTGCGCAGCAACGCCAGCGCGCCAGCCAGTTGGCCCAGGCGGTAAGAACTGAACTGCAAAAAGCCGTGATCGGCCAGAACAGCGTGATCGACGATGTGCTCACCGCGTTGATCGCCGGCGGCCATGTACTGCTCGAAGGCGTTCCGGGGCTGGGCAAGACATTGTTGGTGCGTGCCCTCGCCCGCTGCTTCGGCGGCGAGTTCGCACGTATCCAGTTCACCCCGGACCTGATGCCCAGCGATGTCACCGGGCATGCGGTGTACGACATGCAAACCGAGCAATTCAAACTGCGCAAAGGGCCGTTGTTCACCAACCTGTTGCTGGCCGACGAGATCAATCGCGCCCCGGCGAAAACCCAGGCCGCACTGCTCGAAGCCATGCAGGAACGCCAAGTCACCCTCGAAGGCCGCGCCCTGCCGATTGCGCAACCGTTCATGGTGCTCGCCACGCAAAACCCCATCGAACAGGAAGGCACTTACCCGTTGCCGGAAGCCGAGCTCGATCGCTTCATGCTCAAGGTGCGCATGGACTACCCCGACGCCGATCAGGAACTGAACATGGTGCGCCAGGTCAGCCGCTCGACCCGTGCCGACATGCTCGATGTGCAGCCGTTGCGCACCGTCCTGCAAGCCAAGGATGTGCTGGCTTTGCAGCGCATCGCCAGCGACTTGCCGCTGGACGATCAGGTACTCGATTACGCCGTGCGCCTGGCCCGCACCACCCGAACCTGGCCAGGGTTGACCCTCGGTGCCGGGCCTCGGGCGTCCATCGCGCTGGTACGTTGCGC
Organism: Pseudomonas sp. ES4; assembly: GCF_050586665.1. Lineage (NCBI taxonomy): Bacteria > Pseudomonadati > Pseudomonadota > Gammaproteobacteria > Pseudomonadales > Pseudomonadaceae > Pseudomonas > Pseudomonas sp. ES4. The sequence continues at coordinate 86,707 of NZ_JBOBDO010000001.1, forward strand.
CCGCGCCCGCGCCTTGTTGCGTGGCGGCGAATTCGTGATTCCCGATGACATCAAGGGCTGCGCGCTGTCGGTGCTGCGCCACCGGGTGCGCATTGCACCGGAGCTGGACATAGAAGGTCTGGAGGTCGATCAAGTGCTCAAGCAACTGCTCGACCAAGTGCCGGCGCCACGCCTGTGAAACCCTCGCGCCTGCTGCTGATCTGGCTGGCAGTATTGCTGGCCATCGGCATCGTGCTGGGCGCGTTGCGGGCATTGGACATCGAGGTTCCATCGAGCCTGTTGTCGATCCACTGGGGATTGCTGCTGGCACTGCTGGCCCTGGCGATACTCGACGCCGTCCGTCTCAAACGACTGCCCTCGCCCCGACTCCACCGACAAATGCCCGGCAGCCTTGCACTCGGTCGATGGGGTGAAGTGCGACTGGAGGTCGAGCATGATTTTGCCCAACCACTGAACATACAGATTTTCGACCATGTGCCGCACGGCCTTAGCTTCGAAAACCTGCCCCTGTCGGTCGAACTGCAACCCGGCCAGCACAGCCAGATCGGCTATCGGCTACGCCCGCTAAAACGCGGTCATTTCACCTTCGAACACTGCGAAATCAACCTGCCGAGCCCACTGGGCCTGTGGTCTGACAAACGCCTGCTCAACGTGACCGATAACGCCCGCGTCTACCCCGACTTCGCCCGCCTCTACGGCGGCCAATTATTGGCGGTGGACAACTGGCTCAGCCAACTCGGCGTACGCCAACGCCAGCGTCGCGGTCTGGGTCTGGAATTTCATCAACTGCGTGAATTTCGCGAGGGCGACAGCCTGCGCCAGATCGACTGGAAAGCCACCGCCCGCCAGCGCACTCCAATTGCCCGCGAATATCAGGACGAGCGCGACCAGCAGATCATCTTCATGCTCGATTGCGGCCGCCGGATGCGCAGCCAGGACGGCGAACTCGCCCATTTCGATCACGCACTCAATGCCTGCCTGTTGCTCAGCTACGTCGCCCTGCGTCAAGGCGATGCGGTAGGCCTGAGCACCTTCGCCAGTGACCGACCGCATTACCTTGCGCCGGTCAAAGGCACCGAGCAACTCAAGGTCTTGCTCAACGCTGTCTATGACCTCAACAGCACCCAGCGTCCGGCCGATTATCAGGCCGCCGCCAACCAACTGCTGGCCCGACAAAAACGCCGGGCGCTGGTGGTGCTGGTGACTAACTTGCGGGATGGAGATGATGAAGAACTGCTCAACGCCGCCAAACGCCTGGGCAAGCAGCATCGGGTACTGGTGGCCAGTTTGCGCGAAGACATCCTCGACCGGTTACACCACGACCCCGTGAAAACCTTGCCCGAAGCGCTGGCCTATTGCGGGACTGTGGATTACTTGAATGAACGGGCCGAACTCCATGATCGGTTGAGTGCTCATGGAGTGTCGGTGGCGGATGCTCGGCCCGGGGAGTTGGGGGCGGCAATAGTAACGAAGTATTTGGAATGGAAGAAGGCCGGAGGCTAATAACGGCTCGCATTCAATGCCTTTTTTCATCGATAAAAGGCATTGATTGCGAGAACTCAGAAACGAACATCAAACAACGCTTTCGTCGTACCGGTTGACGATCCACATTTTGACATAAACATCCGCGTCCACATTTACCGTAACCTCACCGTTTACGTCAGTGCTGCTGCGAGAAGTATCGCTGCCCACTTGTTGGCTGACTGGAACGCCACTTACTGGCACTTTCAAAAACGAGGAGGACGAACGAATTCCATGCAATGTTCGCGGGTATCCTGGAAAACTCTCGGCTGGCTCGCTCCAATGTTGAGCAGTCACCAAGTTATGCGCCAACGACATTGTTAATGGCGATGTCTTTTCCCCAGACTCCAACATCACCTGCAAAGAAAAACTTCCATTCTGGGTAGTGTTCAGACAATTCAGTTCCCACGTCGCCCCTTCCTGCGTCAGCAACTGCTCGTTTGCCAATGAAGGTTTGACCACCACGCCGAGATTTCCCCCACCCATTAACAGCCTGATCTTTTTGTTCAGCAACCAGCTGCAAGGTTTAGGCAGTACCGTGATAGTGTGTTGTGCACCATGGCAGGGATAGACACTCGCTCCGAACGACACCGAAAATTCGTCGAACTTGATCTCCAGTTCCTGCTCCCAATTTGACATTCCAAAATTTACCGGCGGTGACTTCGACATTTCAACAATTTTAGGTATGGCAAATTGCAATACAAAAGATCCGCAAACTGCCCCATCCGCTTTGATAGTCCAACTCAAAGAAGTGGTTCCCTTCGCCATTTCAGCCAACTGCCCCAAAGGTGGGTCAAAAACCAGGCCTTGTCCCTCTTTGCCAGGTTGATACTCCAGCGCAATATGGGCATCCGGATCGCCAATCAACCAACTGTATTCATAGTCCAGTTTCAGCTCGCAAACTTCTCCTGCTAATAATTCCAGATCTAGGTCATCCCACCTTACCCTCTGGCCATTTACGTATGGCATGAATTCCTGATGCCAGGTAGAAAAATGGATTTGTTTAGATTCAGTGCTCACTGGGTAACCTCCCGTTCGATATCCACAACCGGCTTCCATCATAGTGATTGAGCGTCGGCGCTTTTGGATTCGCCCCGTTTAAACTATAGTGTTGCGCGTCACCCTAAAACCAGATAACTGCGTGCAAGGCAATTTATTCAGTGAAACAACAAGCGAATTCAGACAACACTTCCGTCGTATCGATTGACAATCTTCAAATAGCTAACACGTGAACTGTCCTCACCATTCTTACCAGTAACGGAATTAGAAGGAGTGCCATTTTCGTACATTGTTGCAACGCCAGGTGCAAGGGTCTTCAAAAATACGGAGGTGGCACGAACATGCCACAAATAATATTCCAAATCTGGAAAGGCCCAATGTGGCCCAGTTATCCAATGTTCAGCCGTTACTAAATTATGTGCCAACAACATATTCAATGGCGGAATATTTCCCTCAAACTCCACCAACATCACTTGCAAGGAAAAACTTCCCTTCTGGGTAGTGCCCAGACAATCCAGTTCCCACATCACCCCTTCCGGCGTCAGCAACTGCTCGCTCTCCAGTGACGGGCTGACCACCACGCCGAGATTTTCCCCACGCATTAACAGCCTGATTTTTTTGTTCAGCCATTGGCTGCCAGGTTTTGGCAGTACCGTAAACGTGTGCTTTGCCCCATGGCAGGGATAGGCATTCGCTCCGAAGGGCACCGGAAACTCGTCGTACTTAGCCTCCAACTCCTGCGCAAAATCTAATATTGCGCCCGGCAACGGCGGTGACTTCGGCACTTCAACAAATTGAGGCATGGCAAATTGCAATGCAAAAGATCCGCTAGACGCCGCAGTCGCTTTGATAGTCCAACTTAAAGAAGTGGTTCCTTCCGCCATTTCAACCAACTGCCCCAAAGGTGGGTCAAAAACCAGGCCTTGTCCCTCGTTGCCAGGTTGGTACTCCAGCGCAATCTGGGCATCCGGATCGCCAATCAGCCAACTGTATTCATAGTCCAGCTTCAGCTCGCAAACTCCTCCTGCAAATAATTTCAGATCCAGGTCGTCCCACCTTATCCTCTGGCCATTTACGTACGGCATGAATTCCTGATACCAGGTAGAAAAATTGATTTGTTTAGATTCAGTGCTCACTGGATAACCTCCTGTTCGATATCCACAACCGGCACGACAGCCCGCACAACCCTACTGATAGCCGGCGTCTGTTCTTATCCACGCTTTACTAACAATGATTTTTATGCCCGCTGCTCACATTAAAACGTCAACTTCACTCTAGAAGTGTTAATCACGTGGTACCCGGGCATTCCCTTCGGCACCTGCTCTCGTCGCAGCAGCCTTAATGCTTGGATATTCAGCATCACCCGTTATTGTCATAAGTAATTGTAGCCACCCAAACTGCCTCACCATTATTGTACGGTGGTTCGAAAATCTCCTGGCAACTATCAAACTTCCCCTTTACTCGTGAAAGAAGTTGGAACCAACTCAAATTCAATATGCTTTACATCCCAACCACCATATCCCCCCCGCACGGTAGCTGCTAAACGCCCCCGTCTTACACCAGGCAATCTGAACGACACCCGGGCGATCCCTTTGTCATCCGTGCGCGTCGGAAGAAGCGTGACGTTTGGGTAATCCCACATCACCTCAACATCTTGCAAAGGCTCACCCGTCATGGCCGAACCTACAGTAACGACCGCTGAAACCGGAGTCCCTATGGGTGCAATTGGATTCGGACTGGAAAGCGCCTGTATTTCCCGTGGATGGTTCAAGAAATACGGCAAAGAAACCGACACCGAGTGAAGTTCCTCGCCCACCGTCGCGGTCAGTTCGCCCGCTCCCGGAGTGGTTGGAGTAAAGCGAATTTTCGCCACTCCATAAAAATTGGTCCTGACAGACACCGGCTCCAGCTCCGAACCTTCCCAGACAACAACCATTCCAACCATCGGCTTGCCTGACAAAGCAGATACAACTATCACCTGTGCCTCAAACTCTGAGCCCCAGTCAATAAACTCGAAACGGCTGTTGATGGCGGACATTTTTATGACTCTCGAACTGCTCCCCAGTGACACCGCATTAAGAGGCGACAGCGCCAGCAGTCGCGAGGCTGCGAGCCGGAAGGAAAAGCCTCCGTCCTTCTCGTCACCGGCAGTCAGCGTGAAGGGCAGTTCATCCTGCAACGGCCGCCATTGCCCGAACGTGACCGGGCCCATTGTCAAAGCCAGTTCACTTGGCCCGGTTCCCGTCAGTCCAAGGGCCAGGTGCTGACCATGCAAATAGCTGTCCTCGTTCGCCGATACAACAAAATCGAACTGACCGTTTCGTCGGGGGAAGAACGTCGTCTCTGCCCATTTACGAACGGTAGAGTTGTCCTCCGACTGAACGTCAAGGTCCAGCCAGGGATCGTGATCCAGAGCAAAGACCTCACAGATCTCATTGGCGAAAGTGCCGTCATATGGATTCACGACCCGCGCGTCGACACGATTTAATCCAGGCACCTTCGCGTCATAGTCATGACCAGCCCATCCATCCGCATCAGTCTCGGACTGCATTTGTCGGGATGTCGAATCGCGCCACTGCACAGGCATTCCCGAAGCCGGCAAGCCGGTGAACCATGACAGGAACTGAACCTCTAGCCAAGCGTGCTCACCTTTACTCAACACGGGGTCAATTGCTGCGTGACGCACAGCACCCACCTTGAGTTTGTTGTGATCCACCTGGTAAAGCTGCTCAGAAGACTCATAGGAAGAAATCGAGTACGGATGGAACTGAAGCTTGAAATGTGCCTTTCCCGAACTTTTTGAACAGTCAAACGCGTATCGCACGCCGCCTGCCGTGACAAGTGCGGGCGTTTGAGTGTTTGGAGTAATCTCTATCTTTTGCGGCAATGGCTCAGTGATTGAACTCCAAAACATTTCAATCCCCTGCAACGGACTGAATGCATTGGGTAACAGGGTCAACTGGTGAATCGCACCGATGCAAGGATATAGAGGGCTGCGACCGATCGGCGAAGGCATTTGATCAAACACCAGCGTCACTTCATCATCGAAATTCTCAGCCATCAAACGGCCTGTCAGTTCCCGCTTGCGCTGCAAATAGGCGCTTTCAACCTCCAGCTCAAAAATACCGCTACGTTCGTTGCCGGATCTGATTGTCCATTGCAAACCCTCGTTGGTCAGTAAAACAGGACTCCCCAGGGGTGGTTCGAAAACCAGACCCAGGTCCGGGTCGACGCCCTTCCGCCAATTCAGGGTAATCATTTGGCCAATGAACGGGCTGTCCGAGCGTTTCGGGGCAATACCAAAGGTATGGGGTTTGCCGCGCCAGCACAAAATGCCCGCCCCTTGGCTCACGATAGGCTTGGTATCAAAAAAGAAATCAATGTCGTCTTTCCACTCGCTGGTGGTCAACGCAACGATCGGGAATGGACGTGTCAGAGGAGTGGCACCTTCCCGTACTTTGATATGTGCCACCATCTCGTACGGGTCAGCCTCAGCCGGTTTATCGAAGGCACTGGACCAGCCATCGATGCCGGTGTAAGTGGTGAAGCTGCCATGGGGCCAGATCCACTCCACCTGAACATTGAGTGCCGGTTTATTGTTAAGTGTCAGTACCTGCACCATGCAGTACACGCTATCGCCTTCATCCACCGCCGGTGACTTGTTGGCCTCCCGCACTTCGCCAATCTTGAGGTTGTTGTATGCCAGCGACATTGCATTATCACGCGAGTCGTGCAAGAGCATTGGACTTGAGAGAAACAGACCGAATGGCGCGTCAAGCACATCGCCGCACTCAAGCGTCCATTCAAGTTCGGTGCCCGTGACATCCCTCGGCTCGCCAAAGTCAGGCACTGAAGTAATCTCCAGGTCTTCAGGTCCGTACCCACCCTCGCGCCATTCCACGGCAATCTGAGTGTCTGATAACGGGCTATCCGCTGGAATGATCAAGGTAACCGGGTAGGTCGTGCCACGGTCGGGATAGCCGGTTTTTTCGCCCCAGACAGCGGCTTCGCCACCCTCAAACTGGACCTGCACCGTCTTCAATGGATCGTCCTTCAGTACACGGACTTCAAGCAATTCCTGGACTGCAAGGTCTTGGTAGTAAGGACTCGGCACCGATACTTTAATTATCTGTAACCCATCACTGTCGGGTGTGTAGTCGAAAACCGCTTTCCCCTCGCCATCGGAGAGGGCGACATGCAGATCGTCTTCACCCAGGCGCCAGGTAACCTTCACACCCGAAACCGGCTTGCCGGTGTAGTGCGACAACACCTGGACCTCCAGCGGCACTGTCTGGCCATATTCCAGAACCGGCCAAAAAGTGGCACGCTTGAGTACGTTCAACTTCAACCGATGGTGCCCCAGCGATACCGCAATCGGATAAGGATCGGCGGTGTACTTGCTGTAGATATTTAATTCGAACAGATAAGGGGCCTCCCCCTCCAGCTCAGGACAATCAAGCAACCATGGCAATTCGATCCGCTGGTTGATCCCCAATTCAGGCGATGTAATCATCGCTTCCTGCGGGTTGTCATCGGCCCATAAGGCAGTGTCGGTGTCCACCCAATCGCTGTCGGAATGGACTTCAAAACTCAATTCATGACGTTGTTCCTGTGTAGCTCCCAGACACAGATACAGCACCTGGTCAGGATCTATCCGCTGAGTGTCATTGACCAACTTCAGCAATTGCAGCGGCAGCAGTTCAACATGAAGTTCAATGCGGGTGATTCGTATGTCCGCAATGGAAGCGTCGCTCGACGTTCTCTTCGGACTGATCAGGGTAACGTCAAGGTCGTCGCCCTTATGAAGGTCTAACTCAAGCGGCACATACGCCCCCCCTTGATGCAAATCGAGCTCCAAGGGATCCGCGTCGCTGGCCCCTCCAGTGGGGAGCAAGTCGATGCTCAGCTTATCTTTATCCTCAGCACCTTTTTTGCCGATCAGCACTCTGCCCAGCGCTGTCTTGTGCGTGTTTTTGTATAGGAAACCGAGGTGGTAACGTGCGCCCTCTGCAGGCTCGACTTCAACTTCCAGCGTTTGAAAAATCGATGCCTCGTTCTTGAGTTGCGCATAGTTGATGGGATTTCCTTCCCAAGTAGCTCCCTCCACCGAGAAGCCGGCCGGGTTGTTGAGGCTCTCCCAGTTATAGTAGGACTTTTCAAAATACCCATTGAGCACCAGGTTACTGTTCGTGTTGTTTGGCCGCGTCTTCATGATGGCTCCACCTCCGGCTCGAGCTTCGGATCGGCCTGGATTACCCACTCCTGGACTTTTTTGGCAAACGCAGCGTCGCCTACTTTGGCTGTGTAACGGACCTTGATCACGATGTCTGTCATCGATGCCAGCATGGCGGCCTGCTGGGTTCGCAAGTGCCAGGGAAAAGTCAGTTTCCATCGGGAAACCGCGCCGGTGTTCTCGAATGGATTGAGCAAGCCTTCATCGGGCTTGAAGACAGCCATGCCGTTGTCGTCCAGCCCGACAGACAAGGCGACTTGCTGGCCGCTGCTCAAGTTGATCAGCACATCCGCAGGCGCTACCCCGTCGCGAGGACCGTGCAAGTACGCCAGCGATTCGTACGACGGTTGCGTGGCCGTGAAGCTGCCCACCTGCAACAGCGTGGCCCTGGCATCCTCGTAAGCGGATTTGAGCACCGGCAGCGTGACTTCGACGGAACTGATCTGCCGACAGTAGTGGTCCGGGTAGTCACGATCGAACAGTAACTGGCGCAGCTCGAAATTCAGGATGCCTTCTTTTCTCAAATTAGCGAACGCGTCAAGCCAAGATTCAAAACCCGTTTGCCTGCTGGTGGGGTCATCGAACAACTGGCGCAGGGAGATTGTCTTGACCAGTTCCTGGCGTCGCTCATAGCGCCGCAGATAATCAGACTCCATCCGTAACAGATCCGCCTGCAATGAGGAGCCGGCCGTCAAACCGTGACGCTGATCGAGCCAGACATCTGGCCGGATGATGCTTGACGTGAACTCACACGTTTCTGCCTGGAGCGCCCCCTGTGCGCTCAGGCACAACGCCACAGCAGCGTCGTAGGCCTGAAAGTGCAAGGTCTTCATTTGGCCGATCAACCAGCGATACAGCTCCAGGTTGGTGGCCCGTTTTTTCAGGAAATCGAAGAGGCTCAGCGCCTGAGCGTTGGCCTTGAGGGTTTGATCCAGACTGGCCTGGGCCGAATCGATGGCTCGCTCCTGAGCAGTGATTTGAGCATCGATCGCGTTTATTTCGGCGCTGGCCTGGGCCCGTGCCAGCTCCCACTCCTGCTCGCGACGACGATAGCTTTCGGACGTCGCCATTTTATCGGCGGCATGGCGTACGCCATCTGCTGCAATCTGGAAGCCCAAAGCTACAGCCTCGGGCACACCTCCCGGCCTATGGCCGCCGCTTGCAACCCCAAAAATGTTGGGAATCGCGTCAAGGATGCTCGCTGCGGTCCTGAATCCGGTAGAGCCGCTCGCCAGAACGATTGACACATCGAGCAACGTCATGACTTCATACTCGTCTTCGGAGATCCCCCCCTCATACAGCTGTTTGAAATGTAGTTGACGCTCCTCGACCATTATCCGACTGCGCTGCAATGCAATCAGGCTGGCGCGCTGTTGGGCAAGGGATTCTTCTTGCACCTGACGGGCAAAATCGCCCAGTTCGGTCAGATGCCGCTGCTGCATTTCCTCCTGCTCGACACGATCCTGTTGCTCGATCAAGCGGAGCACCTCGTTGCCAAACTCCTGTAGCAATTGCACCGAACGCATTGCCACTTCAAACAATACTCGCCAGCGAAACGCCGGCACCCGCAATTGGCCGCCCATCGGTCGTACGGCTCCCGTACCGCCAGCCGCCAGATGGTTCAACAATGCTCCAGGGTCCATAGCGGTGAACAACGGCATCGACAAAGCCTTGCCGTCAATAGTCAGGTTATGTCGCAGGTTATAGATACGTTTGGCCGGCAGGTCATAGGACTCGAGCAACCGCGAGCTCACCGGCAACTTGAAGGATGTCGTGCCGTATACCCCGGGATGCACGAATTGGGCAGTCGTGACGGGCAACTGGTCGGGCTCCAGTAACAGTGTTTTTTCAAAGTCAGCCAGTGCCGATCGGGTTTCGAGCTCCGCCACCAGATCCTTCAGTGCTTGGGGTGACCATTCGTAGCGGGTTCGACTGTCAGACACTCGGCCCATCAAGTTCAGGGCCCGCACGTATTGCAACTTGGCCGCTACAAGGCTGTCGCGCGTCAGTTGGCGGTACAGCCAGTCGCCCCACGCAATGATGTTGTTCACATAGTCGAGGAAGATCACGATTTGATAATGCCGGGGCGACGAGTAGGCAATCGCGTCCGGGTCGGTTGGCGCAAAGGCTTCGTACTCGATCCTGGCCTGTTTCACCGCCAACGGCCGGCATCGCCAGTAAGCAAGCTGCGCACCGATACTGCCATCGACCGCCTTGGCGGGCGCCTGAGGGTCGAACAGGTAATGCAACCACTGCTGGGCCTCGAGAAAACGATTCTCGTCACGCAAGCGACACGCCACCAAGTGCGGCAAATGGAAGAACAGCTCCCAGAAATACACACCGTTGCTGCTGTCGAACGGGCCGTTCGGTTCAGTCAATTCTGGAAGCGTTGGCTCATTCGGGAACTGGGTCGACCAGTCGAGCACTGCCCCCATTGATACATTGGAGCGAAACACCAGGTCGGCGCCGATCAGCGTGTTCAACCGAACGTACTTGAGCTCGAGTACTGTGTCCGGTTGGTTGAATGCCAGAAACTGAGCGCCTTTATCCGTCGCACCTGCAAGGGGTTTATGAATGCTTGGCAAGGGCCCCTGCGCAGGCAGTGAAGTAGGGACCGTCAAAACAACGGTTTTCCCGTCATCACCTTTTTTTAGTGTGCAAGTAATCGTGAAATTTGCAAACGAAGGCCTGTTTACTTCTAGCCATGGAGTCGACCAACCTCCGTTGAGGGAGTAGCTTCCGGTGATGGAAGATCCGTTATCTCCCGAGTATTCCACCTTCAGCGTGAATTCCTTCTCGGCCCCTGTTTCGCCAGGTTCCTTAAGTGCACAATGCCCCTGAACACGCAATTTGTAGCCAGAACCGTCAGCAACGATGTAAGCCTTGATGCCAAGATAATCGGCGAATTCATCTGTGGCGGTGGAGCTGGAAAGAGAAGGAAAATCGCCTGGTGCTACCCTTTTCTGTACGCTGAGAGGCTCGGCAAACAACACATTGGCCAGATAATCCATGACAGGCCCTTCGTCCGGCAGTTTGCGCATCAGCGGATCACGGGTTTCGTAGATCGCAACGGAACTGTCCGACTTCGCCGTCGCGCCTGCCGTACCATTGGTGAGATGCACAGCCAACCGGCCCTCAGGGTATTGAGTGTCCTGTTCATTTCGCAAGACCACCGCCACCAACCGACAGTCCTTTGATACGTCCTTGTCCAACTGAGACAGGTGCAACCGGATGGGAGGTGACCAACGTCCATTCAACGCAATAAACGCCACTTTGATTTCCAGTTCATAAGGCTTGAGCAAACCCCTGCCCGCAGACCTGTCAAACAGCCCAGTGCGCCATTCGGCCCAAACCATGCACAAACGCCCTTCCCAGAACACCAGTCGGCTGTCCAGCACGCTATCGTCGGTGGGGATGTCCGCCTGCTGCCACTCTCCCCACGCCGTGGGGTTAACCGCGACAGAGTTGGCGGCAAGCTCTATGGCGGCTTTGCGCCAAAAATAACGATAGGGCTCGATACGCTCCCTGCCAACGAAGTAGTAATCGCTCTTCAGCGGGTTGGAGCCGTCCATATAACAGGTGAGAACATTCAAGTTGCAGGTTTCCTCAAAGGTGCGCAGGTACTCTTGCACCCCTTGCTGCACTGAGTCTGCGGTCAGGCGGGCCTGATTCAGATGACCTTCAAGGGCCTTGAACAAACTGCTTTTGCGAATGCGCACAAAAGGCGTGATGTAATCTTCCGGTGTGCACTTGAGCAATTGGCTCGCCGACCAGGGGCCGTAGCTGCTGGCGATATCCCACTCTTGCAGATCATCCGGGTCAAATTTGCGGTCGCTGTAACCCGGCTCGAGCTTTTGATAAACCGCATGGATGTACTGCTGCAGGCAGCTCACGGCTTCCGCCACCCAAGAGGTATTGACCTGCTCGCTGTCCAGAGGATCTGAGCGTAACCATGCGAACAAATCATCAGCCGTTTGCAGACCCATCGGAAAAGGAAATTCTTCCTGGGTATGTTTCGCATTCAAACAGAGGTCAATCAACGCATTGCGCCGCAAAGCCGCCAGTTCACCGAACGATTGCTTGGCCATCACCGTCTCCTGTCAGTGTTAAGTTTTCACGGCTCGCCCTGCCCCTCGCCATGGCGCAAGCCAGCGAACTCATCCGGGTTAAGGAAGTTCTTTAACGAATTTGATGGTTCGAAATACGAGGGAGTTTTCGCCCACCAAAGCCTTGACCTTCACCTGCGCCTCTTCGTCACTGGTGAACGTCAGTTCAGCGACACCCTTGCTGTTGGTCAGAGTATTGATGGGGATTTGACGCAAGGGCTCAATTGTCCACGCCACCTGCTCACCCACAAAGCGGTTCCCATACCGGTCGAGCACCGTCGCTCTGAAGGTAACCAGTGTCCCGAGCAGCACAGGGCCGGGAGGCTCCGGAAAAGGGTTGTCCGTATCAAGGTCCAGCGACTCGCGATCCGGACCGATCTCGACTTCCGGCGCGACGCGTTTTTTGCCCAGGTCCAGCTCCAACGATGGAACAGCCGTGCCCATCAGCGGGCCGGGGTAAAATCTCGCCGTGGCGACTCCCTCATTGTTGGTGGTAACCATTGGCGACTCAAATCGACCCAGCTCGCAGCGCCAATGAACATTGACGAATTTCTGCCTCGCGCCCGCACGGTTTTGCACCGTCACGGTGTACGTGGCGAGGTCTGTAGGATGGTTCGCCACCAACTGCGGTTTGCTAACAGTGCACGTGAGCTGCACATCCTGGCCTATCGCTTCGACGTCATCGGCCAGAGTCGGGTCGGCGCTTTCGGACAAATTGGCACTGACTCGATCCGCAACGGATTCGTAATCATCGAAGACGCTATCCGGGCCCACATTCGCCACGTCCAGAATGGTTTCGGCGTCCAGTCCACTTCGCTGCGCGAACGCTCGAATACGGGTCAGCACATCAAGCTGCACCAATGTGCGGATAAAACCTTCGGACTCATTCGCGTGGACCGCGCAGGCGCGCACTTCCCGGACACTCCAGGCCAAAAGCTCCGCCAGCATTTTCGCCGCCCGTTCCTTAACCAACTCTTTCCCGTCGCCGGCAAGGGGGTCGGGCAAAGCGTTGACGCGTTTCAGGTAATCGAGCAGTTTTTCCTCCGGCTGACCGGTCAACTTGACCGCACGCTTGTAAACCGTGAGGTAATAAAGGGTCGAGAGGGTGAATTCCTGCACAGTCTTCAACCCGAACCATTGGTAACCCACCTGCGTGAAATGCACGAGAAAACCGGCACTCAGTTGCAGCGTCGTGGCCACGTTACTGCGTCGCGAAAACTCGGCCAGCACACTCAGGAACGGATCGCCCGGCGCCTCGGCGGCCTGCCGGCGAGTGGCACTGTCTGCGGCGGCAGGCAAACGATTAAGCACCTCGGACAGTACGCCGTACACCGTAGAACCGGACCATGTCAGCACTGGCAGGACCCGTTCCGAGGTAAGCCCGGCATGCGCGCCCAGGCTTGCTTGCACGACATTGCGCTGGCCGGCCTCGCTGCGCAGCATCACCGCGAGGATTTTCTCGACGATGATCAGTCGCGCGTCGTCGTCGATACCACCAATAGCGGCTGCCACGGCTCGATCGATCATTTCCCGGGCATAGGACTCATACGATTGTTCCGGCGTTTCGGTGAAGTGAACGATCAGCCCGTGTTCATCCACCAGCGCCCGCAACACGTCCAGCCATTGGCGATTATTCGACAGGGTCGGTACACCCACCATGATCAGTGCTTGCTCGGTAAACAACACGGGCAGGAGCTGGACTTGCAATTGGGTAAACAAGCCAAGTTGCGCGTCTGTCGGTTGTGCCGGCTCCACGATGGGCGTCACCTGCTTGATGACCCAATGCACCGGCAACTCGGCGTCGCGACACCAACGAACACAGTCCATGAGGCCGTGGATCACAGTGAGTGCATCCGGTGTTGTTTCACTTCGATTGGTGTTAGTCCGGGGGGTGCCGGCCAGCCGAGTAACCCAATCTTCGCCGCCGAGAATGGCAAGCAGCAGGACGGCCTGGATGGGCGTAATCCCCAGCAGGCGCGGTAACCTGGCCATTCGATAGAAACTGGAAACTATCGGCAAACTGCGCGCAAGCTCTGAGACTCCATGGGCATTGGCCACAAAATACGCAAGGCAGAAATAGGTCTCCAGGTCGATGCTCAGCCCCTTGCGTAACTGGTGGACCGTGACCCACTCCGCGTTGGTTACCGGGATAATCGGAAACCCGACATCGTCGATTTTGAAAGGGTTCAGGAGACTCCCGCCCTCGTTGAAAATGCGATCGAACTGAGCCTTTTCAGTGCCCCGACCGAAGATCGAGATTACCCCGACAAACGCCGCAAAATCCTCGGACGTGCAGGCAAACTGCTCGCGTAATTCCTGGAACAGACCCAGTGTCCGAATGGTGTTGGCCGTCATCTCGTACGTTGGATCAGAAACTGATTTATCTTCAGCGTTCGATCTCTCTTCAGCGTTCATGGCTGCGACGATCACTGCATCGACTTCGTGGCTGGGTAATTGCAGCCAGGCGTCCAGGCGCAGTTTTCGGTTTATGCGGTCGAAACGGTCGTGGCTAAGGTTCCGGAAGTAATTGAAAATCTCAGACCCACTGGTTTCATACACAATGGATATAGGGGGATTGAGCCCCTTATGAATGAAGACCGATCCGGCATGCACCCCCGATACAGGCAGTACAAATGTATCCACAGAACCGGGGCCTGACACATTCTCAGACAAACCGATCGAAAATCCCTCAATCGACAACAACGCTTCCAGGCGCTCATAGTCCAGCTTCGTTCGCTCGTTGAACACTTTCACTTGCCTGAGGTCGCCTCCCAACGGCGCCTGCAGCCCAAAGTAGCGCTGATAAAAATCCCCCGGTTCGCGTGGCGTCTCGGTCAGTATTTTCCGCTGCGCAGGACTAAGTCTCGCGGCCTGGATGAATGACTTGTCATACTTGGCACCCCAAGGTAGTGGGCGAATGAAATACGGAAACGACGGATCACACAGGCGCACGACACTGCCGACCGACTCGTCGCATCGCCGTGTCACATAATCGAGCGTTTCCCAAGGGGTGTGAAACGGCAATGCATTGGGGAAAAAGCGTTCGCTCAAGTCCCTGTCGATGTTCTGCGTCGTGCCGCTCATGTTCTCGATGAAGGTTTCCATTACGCGTGTAATGACCTCCACCGAAGACACCGTGCCATTGACCGTCAGAGTGTCAACCGACAGCGCCTCCAGGTCGGGGCGCCGTCCTGTCAGGGGTAACTTCGTATTATCCGCAGTCCCCAGCCGATGCAGCGCCCAATGCATCAAACACACCAGATAAGCTGCGGGCGAATGAATCGCTTCAATTGCACTGGGTGGGCACATTTCTTCGAAATTTGGTTTGAACAACAGTGAATAGTTCGGACCACTGTTGAGCCCTGCATACGCTTGCACCGGTGCTTCTTCATCGGCCAGCCGGTACTCGATGAACCGACGTACAACCTGCGTCGCCAGACCGTTGATTCGTTCTTGAAAAGCGCGAGCCTGCTGAACGCTCATCCCGTACTCTGACACCAGCCCACTCACGCCTTTTTGCGCCAGAACGCACACCGAACCCTCTTCGTTCAGGTACTTGCCGAGTGCTGAAAACTCTTTGCGCAAAGGCTCGTCGAAGAGTTGCTCGTACAGCTGTCGAGCAATTTGATTGGGGGAGTGGGTCATGCTGTTACTCCTGTGTCCTGGGCATCATCGACGTGAAACGAATGACGGGCCTGTCATTCCCTGTGGCTCCATTAGGTGACATGACAGGTGTAGCGTCTACTGTCACAAATGACAGTAGACGCTACCGTTTGTCGGGGAGCTAAGGGTTCAAATCAGCACCGCGGCCCTGAGCGGGCATGATTTCAAATCGAGCGCTGTCAGCCGTGGCAGATACCTGCTCCCCACCCTCTTTCACGCTTTGCACCGCGCACACCCAGTGCTCGCTTCGGGGTAACTCGTTCGGCGGTGTCGCTTCCCAGTCTTCGCCGACAGCAGGGGATGTGATCAGGTCTATGTCCGGGTTGAACCAGGCTTGCAGCCGAATCTCTGCCCCCGGCATTGCCGTGCCGGCAAACGTCGGCTGGGATTTGACCCATCGGCCAGGGAGCGGCGCGGTAAACTGCGGTGGCTGGGGCCGAAGTTCAACCGGTCTCGGCGTGGTCCATCCAGAGAGGTAGTCCCCGAAGCTTTGTTGAGCCACCAGCGAGGGATGACCGGCCGGTCGATCAAGCAACAACCAGAGCGACCAGGTGCCGTTTTCCAGGACCTGCGTCGTACCGAGAATTACATCGAGTGCGTCAGCGAAGGCAACGCTGACCGTATCGCCCCCGTAGCCAAAGCCGGAAATCGCCACACGTGACTCGATGGCTTCACCGCGGGCCGGTGTTTCGATCACCGGGTGAGCAGGCACGACGCCGAGAACATGATCCAGCGTGAATTCAGATGGCTGCCCCTTGAAGAACTGTTTGAACCGCAAGGTTTCGGTCCCCAACGGCAAGGTCGCGTCGTAGTACCAAGTGCCGTCGTACTTCACTCGAATCCGGTCCCAAGGCTCAGGCTCCTCCCCCCGCCACACCCACACCTGCGCCACCTCCGAACCCGACGCGCGACTGCCATGACCTTCGATTCGGAACGTGCGGGCAACCGTATCCCCCGGTTTCGGCGTGTCGACCGTGGGCGGCAACAACACCGCTTTAAAGCTGATGCGCTCACTTTTGGCAGAAGGCAGTTTGTCGAACGACTGCACGGCGTAAATCTGATAGTCGCGAAATTCGAGTTCCAGAAGCGGCACCGACCAAGCCTCTCCAATCACCATCGCCTTGCCCAATGGCCGGGCGTTCAAGTAATCGTAAATCGTCATCTCGGCACCGGCATATCCGCCGGTGCCTGTAATGATTGGCTCATGGCCCACGGGCGGCGTCATCGGTTTGATGACTGGTGTGGGAACGTCCACGGTGAAGGGTTTGGTCACCTCGTTGGAGGTCTGTCCGCCAAAGGTTTGGGTCGCCTTGACGGTGTAGGAACCTGGTTTGAAAAGCGCCGGGCGGCGGAAGGTCCATAGACCGTCCCTGTCGCTGTCGGGCACGGGATGGGCCGTTGTGATGGCGTCACTGAAGAAGAGCGTGACCACCGCGCCCTTCCAGCAAGTGCCGGTGATGTCCGGGGACAGGCCGTTTTCGACGATGGGATCGATGCCGGGCAGTGGGGCCTTGATAACCACTTGTTGCGCAGGCGATGTCCAGTCCGACGAAAGTTGTGGTTTTCCGGTGGGCGTGAACAGCTGCCGCGCCTCAACAGAATAGGTGCCCGGGTCCCACTGCTCGAGCGCATCGTTGCTCCAACTATTGTTCTTCACATCGACGATCGGCATCGAAGGAAGTATGGAGTTCGAGGAACTGGTGATCTGCAGTTCGACTTTGGCCGGCGCGTGGCCAGCCCAACCGTTACCGGTGCCGGAAAACTTCGGTTTCTGGTCGATACCGACTTGATGCGTGAGCGTCGGAGGTGGGACTTTTACGTCAAAAATGACCGGTTTGGTGTTCCATTCAGAATCAATCCAGGCATTGCTCAAACCTATGACTTTCTGTTTCGCATCGATGCTGTAGGAGCCTGGTAGCCAGTCAGGGTAAGTCTTCGTCCAGGGGGTCTCGGTGACGTCAAAGGTTTTTACAACATTTCCTTTTGTATACCAAATTTCAAGTCTGGCACCGATATACCCCGTACCGGTGATGGTTACCGTGCCGTTTGTTGCAACTGCATCAAGTAACTCGACCTTGGGTGGGCGGATATTGTAGCTGCGCTCCCGACTGGGCCCGGAATGCTCACCGCTGCCAATGAATTGCTCCGCCGCTAGGGAAATAGGTCCCGGTGATACGGTGACAGTGACGTCCCAAAATCCGCCAGCCTTCACTGGACCGGTGCCAAGAACGGTGTGTTTTTCTAGATCCTTAAGAATCTCGACGGTGGCACCTGCCAATCCGGTGTGCCCGCTTAGGGTAAAGGTTTGTTCCAGAGTACTACCACTCACGGGAATGGTAATGAACGGCGGCACACCGGCCACTGTAAAAGTCACGGCGTCCGAATAGTAGAAGGTCCCCCCATACATTTGCCATCGAACCTTTACTTTATATTCTCCAATTGGCAGCATTGGATTCGGCAACACTTCCCAATAACCGGAAGTTGGAACAGTAATCGAAGGGCTGTACACAACATTAAGTTTTTCCGCATCGACTATCTGAAGAGCAGCACCTGCAACGGATTCTCCCGTGAAGATGATATCGTTCTGGCGCAGCACATCACCCTCGCGCGGCTTAAATAGCGTTGCATCGTATAATTTGAAATTTCGAACTGCAGAATTACGAGAAGTAAATCCGGGGCTGGATTGCTCAACGACAATTGAATAATCACCATAAGGCAAGGGCTGATTGAGATTGATGGCCCATTGATTTGCATTGGCCGTGAACGTTGCACTCAGCGGCTCTCCCGAGTGACTATTCATCACCCTGAGGTTACAGCCTTCACCGCCGGTCCCGGTAATCCTTAGCTGGCGATCCGCTACGACTTGATTTTGAGCCGGATACGTAATAACAGGTTGATCACTAACGTATACGTATCTATAAATCTTTTCAGAGTAGTGTGCACCATACTTCCAGTACGCTTCATACACGCCCACACCGGAACTAGCACTATCAACGGGATGGTGATTCCATTTCTCACCCGGGAAATACCGCCATTCAAAAGAATTCGTCAAAGCGCCGTTCACCCAGTAATTAAACCAAACGTGGTGCTGATCCCAGTGCGGAATTTTAAAAATAAAAACATTCGATCGATTGACAATCGTCCAATCAAAGAGACTACTGATCTCTAGTGGAGGAGGAATAAAAACTAATCCTGCCTCATCAGTTGTCAGGATGTTCGCGCCGGCTTGCGGTGCACTCTGAGTCAGAGGCTCTACAGGGTTGTCCGATCTCTCATCGACAGAACCTTGCTCATGAGCAGCATCTGTAAAATCAACTTTCTCATCGGACATGATCCAACTCCTGTACTTGGACGCAAACTCGGCCTGCCGCAACTTGACCCACTGCTTTCTTTTACATCGATCGACGGGCGACCGACTACCTGTCAGATATGACAGTGCCGACGAACGGCCCTCCTATACCCCATCACTTTTCCTAATGTTTTCAACCCTTCAGTCCGCGGCTACAGCGCCTTGCGCATTTGCCTACAGATCCGCCAGAATCCGCCGGCTTGTGCGCCTTGGTCTTGCCCCGTAACTTGATCCGCGTCGCTGCCAATCAGCGATCGGGTTTAGTCGCCCGGCGGTTCGATACGATGTGCATAAGCGTCATCCAGTCGGGAATTCCCTATCCCCGCACTTGATGGTGGCTGTACGCAGGGCGCCCTCGGGCGCGCCGGATTTCGTATCTCCGCCGGTCGACTAACCTGCGTCCAGCCGCCACCCTAATTCGTTTAGTCGCGAGACGGTGGTGGCTCCATTACGGAGATCGACTATGTTCAAGGCAACACCCAATCCCCCCGAAACCGACCCGGTTTCCCCCTATTCCACCCTCGATTCAAAAAAGCTCAACGCCGCCGCCAACAAGGCGCTGGACCATTACCTCAAATCCCACATCAACCGCCGCCCTTCATCCCAGGACCGTGCCATGGAAATGTTCACCGTCGTCCCCGATGCAAACCCCGAAGCCCTGACCATCCAGACTTACGAAACCTTTTCCTCGGTCAGCATTCTGCTGCTCGACCTGGCCGAAAGCCTGGAGGACAAGCCGCGGCATCTGGCGATGGCGATTTATCAGTTGAGTGAGTTGGGGTTGATGCTGGTGGAGCGGTCGCTGGCGAACGAGGCGGCGATCAAGGTGACCTGAGCTTAAATATCAGGCGCCTGCGCTAACGCCTTCGCGGGCAAGCCCGCCCCCACAGGTTCGGTGGTGTACGCCAACATTTTGTTCGACGCGATCACTGTGGGAGCGGGCTTGCCCGCGAAGGCGCCAGTACAGGCACCGCAGGGCATCAAGCAGAAGCAGGCAGCGGCTGAAAACTGAAGTATTGCTTCAAGGCGCTGACCAGTTGCCCATACTCCGGCGGTGCCCGTTGCAGGCTGAACCCGGCGTCGTAATGGTGAGGGGTCGTGTCTTCATGGCACCACAAACAACACCCCTGAAGATCGATGACCTGCATGCAGCCATCGCTGTCGGGGATTTTCAGGCGCAAATCGAAATCGGCGCCGATCATCATCGGCAGCTGGCTGATCAGCATCAGCCCGTCTTCGGACACATTGCCCAGAAAGCCGATGGGTTTGTCGGTGACGCTGTTGAACACTCTTAGAAAATACGGCAGTTGATGCCGCTCGATCCGGCGGTCAGTAAACATGCGCAAATGGCCCAGCAAGGCTCTTAAGCAGAGCCGCACTAATGCTTCGGAACGGGCCTGCTTCTCTTATATAGAAGCATGGGCGCGCTCTCCCCGATCCCGGTGCGACAGTCCATAACGCCGCTGCCGCTTACTCCTGCCGATCACAGGTGTTGCGTCGATCAGAGGCAAGGCTCTAAACCGATCTATTCGACTATAGCTCACCACCGCCGGTGAGCCAGCCTTTGAACGATCAGGACCATCAGAACCGCGTCGGGCGCACGACCGCAGTCGCGTTGCGCAGCGGATAGTGGCCCAGCGACTGCAAGGTTTCCAGGCGTGCGCGGGCACGGTAGGCGTACTCACTTTGCGGGTACGCGGCGATGATGAACTGGTAGGTTTGCGCCGCATCGACAAAAAGTTTCTGCCGTTCCAGGCACAAGCCGCGCATCATCGATGCTTCCGGCCACACGTAAGGCCGCGCTCGGCTGGCGCGTTCGACTTTGGACAGTTCGAGCATCACCTGCTCGCAATTGCCGCGGTCGTAGGCGCTGTAGGCGTTATTCAAATGATGGTTCATCGACCAACGGGTGCAGCCCGTGACGCTGAGGGCACTGATGGCAAGGGCGGCAATGAGCACGAATCGCATGGGGGTTCTCCTGTCTTGAGCTCTGTATCGACCCGTTGGCGAAAATCTTCAATGATCGGGTGCCGGAATGAGCGTGTAGCAGCATAAGACAAGCGGTAACGAATCACCCGCTTCGGAGTATTCGCGCAAGGTGGCACTCAACGTCCTGACCGAGCGAAAAAAAAACCCACTGAGCCGCCAAGGCTCAGTGGGCTTGCAAATGAACGAAGACGTTCCGGTCATTCGACTACGAAGGATCGACTCCGCGACGCAGGCGAAGGCCCATAATTATTGGTCTGGACTGCCGAAATAGTATTCCGACCCTCAGGCAGGTTTTCAGAAGCATTACCTGACCAAGTACCGTCCGACCATACGCGGACTTTCAATAACAAAAGCTTGTCTTCCGTTCTAACCTCAACGATGGCATCTGGAACACCGGTTCCCTTTAATCTGACTGGGTTTTCCACTGTAGCGGCCGTTCCCGGTTCAACGATTACCGGCTCCGCCGGTTGCTGAGAGTTTGTAGTCATGTTGTCATCTCCCTGACTCGTCACCTGTTGACGAAGCTCCAGCGCATTCAATCCCGCCCTCAAGCGCCTGCCTACCTGATAGAACTGACAGTGCCGACAAACGGTAGGCCTATTGAAATCGGTGTGGCTGAAAACTTTCGGGATTGTTCGTTTCAAGAAACAAACGAATAAGTAGTGCAAACGAACAATGACTACAACATCGGACCATAGTAGCCTCACCCAGCGCTTGAACTCAGGAGTCTATGCATGTCCGTCCGTCGCACCAAAATCGTCGCTACCCTTGGCCCGGCCAGTAACTCGCCGGAAGTTCTCGAACAGCTGATTCTGGCTGGCCTGGACGTCGCCCGCCTGAACTTCTCCCACGGCACCCCCGACGAGCACAAGGCTCGCGCGAAGCTGGTGCGTGACCTCGCAGCCAAGCACGGCCGCTTCGTCGCCCTGCTGGGTGACCTGCAAGGCCCGAAAATCCGTATCGCCAAATTCGCCAACAAGAAGATCGAGCTGAAGATCGGTGATCAATTCACCTTCTCCACCAGCCATCCTCTGACCGAAGGCACCCAGACCGTCGTCGGCATCGACTACCCGGACCTGGTTAAAGACTGCGGCGTGGGCGACGAGCTGCTGCTCGACGACGGTCGCGTGGTGATGCGCGTTGATACCGCCAATGCCACCGAACTCAATTGCACCGTATTGATCGGCGGCCCGCTGTCCGACCATAAAGGCATCAACCGTCGCGGTGGCGGCCTGACCGCTCCGGCCCTGACTGAAAAAGACAAGGCCGATATCAAGCTCGCCGCGGAAATGCAGGTCGACTACCTCGCCGTGTCCTTCCCGCGTGACGCCGCCGACATGGAATACGCCCGTCAATTGCGCGACGAAGCCGGCGGTACTGCCTGGCTGGTGGCGAAGATCGAACGCGCCGAAGCCGTGGCCGACGACGAAACCCTTGACGCGCTGATCAAAGCCTCCGACGCCGTCATGGTGGCCCGTGGTGACCTGGGCGTGGAAATCGGCGACGCCGAGCTGGTGGGCATTCAGAAGAAAATCATTCTGCACGCACGCCGCCACAACAAGGCTGTGATCGTGGCGACCCAGATGATGGAGTCGATGATCCAGAACCCGATGCCGACTCGCGCCGAAGTGTCCGACGTAGCCAACGCCGTGCTCGACTACACCGACGCCGTGATGCTCTCGGCGGAAAGTGCTGCCGGCCTGTACCCGCTGGAAGCGGTGCAAGCCATGGCGCGCATCTGTATCGGCGCTGAAAAGCACCCGACCAGCAAGACCTCCAGCCACCGCATCGGCAAGGTCTTCGAAAGCTGCGACCAGAGCATCGCGCTGGCGGCCATGTACACTGCCAACCACTTCCCTGGCGTGAAGGCGATCATCGCCCTGACCGAAAGTGGCTACACGCCGTTGATCATGTCGCGCATCCGTTCCTCGATCCCGATCTACGCGTTCTCCCCGCACCGCGAAACCCAGGCTCGGGCTGCCATGTTCCGTGGCGTCTACACCGTACCGTTCGACCCGGCATCGCTGCCGCCTGAGCAAGTCAGCCAGGCCGCGATCGACGAGTTGCTCAAGCGCGGTGTCGTCGAGAAAGGCGACTGGGTGATCCTGACCAAGGGCGACAGCTACCACACCATCGGCGGCACCAACGGGATGAAAATCCTGCACGTTGGCGACAAGATGGTCTGAGTGATCGGTTGCTGAAAAACAAAAGCCCCGCCATGTGAATGGCGGGGCTTTTTGGTTTCCCTATGATCGTTCCCACGCTCCGCGTGGGAATGCAGCCCGGGACGCTCTGCGTCCCAAAGCCGAACGCGGAGCGTCCGTTGAGGCATTCCCACGCGGAGCGTGGGAACGATCGGCTAGTGTTTACTGATGAACGCTGACAACGCCGCAATCGCTTCCGCCGAGCGCAGCCGTTGAGTGAACTGTGCGCTCTCTTCTTCTATAGCCTTGCGCAGTTGTTCGCGGTTCGCGGCGTTCATCAATGGGCTGACCGGCTCATCCTGAATAACAACTGACCGTCACACGTTCACCGTTACCCTCAGTGGTACCGACGGTGATGATATTCGCGTCGTGCTGTCGTAGCGTTGCCGCAGCGATAGATACCCTGGGTTCCCCTCGGATAACGCCCTCTTGTCCAAAACGGCTATCCAATTGTCCGGAGGGCAGGTAGCGGGCGATGGCATACCGGGTTATGCCTTCCGATGTTTGGCCGCCGCCGACCAGTGTGAGGTGTTGGTTCTGGACAATGACATCGCGCCAGATCACATCCATTTGCGGGATGGACAGCAGGGCAGGCATTCCATTGTTGAACTGCGCATCCGGTTGGCCTTCGGTGTCGATAACCGATAGAAGCCCACGGCCGGTATACCACGCCCCGCCCAGATGTCCTGCGCCGACCGTTTTGCCGTCCTGGGTGAGGGCTATCGGTCCCAGATAAGTGTTTACCCCTGGAATCTCGACCGTGGCATAACCTAGCTCTCCGAATGTCGCGTCGATGCCCCCGTTCTCATGAACCCGTGTCATAAAACTGAACGTGTGTGTACGTATTCGCGTCGTACCGGCGACCAGGTAACGGCCATCGGCTTGCACGGCAACACCTTCAAGCGTCGTCAGCCCAGTGTCTTTGTAAGGGACAGGGACATAGCCTCGGCTATTAAATGTGGTGTCCAGAGAACCATTGGGTTCAAGTCGAATCAGCAGCCCTTCGTATCGGTCGTTCACTATCCTTTGAGGGGTGAGTGTCAGGAGTATTTTATCGCCGGCCAACACCGTTGAATGGCGGCAGAATCCTGTTTGCAGCTCGTCTTGTCCGGCAGGTTTGAGCTGGACGATTTGTTGTCCGTTCTGGCCAAAGGTCGTATCTGCACTGCCATCGCGATGGAACATGGCCAGTGCCGGGTACGTGCCCATTGATGTCGTCTTTTCTGCGACGAGTAGAATTCGACCATCGCGCAGCAGGTGCAGATCAGTGACCGGGGTGATCTCGTTTTCCTGGCCGAACTCTCCAATGACGTATCCATCGATACCAAAGGTCATGTCTGGCGAGCCATCTGGCTGGAGACGAGCCAGCCCGAAGCCGGGGCCAGTGCGAAATCCAACGACGATTTTATTGTCGGGTTGTATTTTTACCGTTTCGCCATAGCCCTCAACACTCAGGTAAATTCGGCCGCCATCGCCGAAGCCGGGATCT
This sequence comes from Pseudomonas sp. ES4, assembly GCF_050586665.1. Classification (NCBI taxonomy): domain Bacteria; kingdom Pseudomonadati; phylum Pseudomonadota; class Gammaproteobacteria; order Pseudomonadales; family Pseudomonadaceae; genus Pseudomonas; species Pseudomonas sp. ES4. The sequence continues at coordinate 111,260 of NZ_JBOBDO010000001.1, forward strand.
AGATCGCCAGAAGCTGAAGGTGACTGGTTGTGTACGTTGGACATGGTCCTGCTCTCCCGACTGAGGATGATGACAATCGTGCCCGAGCCCTTTCGGGCCTGGGTGAAGGGCTACGCCAGGTAACGCAGGATGGCTGATTTTTGCGATTGATCGTCAGCCGCGAGCAGCGTCTTATTGTCGGTCTGCAGCGTCATTGCAGTGACACCATCACCTTTGTCGAAACCGGTACGGGCCCAACCCGATCCGTTGAACACAGGATCCAGGGTGCCATTGCTCTGGAAACGAGCGACAACGCCGTCGAAGTGAATGGCGTCTGAACCCTGTATGGCTCCCGCCACGACGATCTTCCCGTCGGCTTGCATCGCAGCACCTACCCAGCTGGTCGGTTTATCGTCCAGTTGCGTGTAAACCGGGCGCGCGCCATTGAACTGGATGTTTGGACTTCCATCTGGCTCAAGACTCACCATCACGCCTTCATAGGGAGTGGAGAGAACTTCGCCAATAGCGAGAATTCGTTGATTAGGTTGCATCGACATCTGTGTGAAGCGCAGGCGTTTGTCGTCAGAAGGAGAGGCAACGAGAACGAAGCCGTCTTTACCAAAGGTGCGATCCAGGCTCCCGTCCGTGTTGTAACGAGCGACAAAAGCATTTTTTGATTGGTTAAAACTGCCACAGGCCAGGTACTGGCCGTCTGCTTGAAGCAATACGTTGTCAATCAATACCGGCTGATCAGGTGCGTCAGGGTGGCTCAAGGTAATGTAGCCAACACCATTGAAACTCAGATCGAGTGAACCGTTGCTCTGGAGTCTGAAAATCGCTCCTACCCGGGGACGATAGGTGCATACCAGGATTTTACCGTCGGGAAGTACCTGGGCAATGTCTGATGCCTGGCGTGTCGGGGTCATTGCCGTTTGATCCGGTGGGTCAATGGCAGTGGCAAGCGGGGTGTCGATGATGACTTTACCCCCAGTGCCAAAATCTGGATCAAGGCTGCCGTTGTGGTTGTAGCGGGCCAACGCCGGGACGTACGCGAGGTACAGATCTACACGGGTTGAGGCTTGAAGAAGAATGCTCCCGTTTTCAAGAAGGGTAATGGTACTGCCAGCGGAGTCGGGTTCACCTGCGAACGAGTCAATGACAAGACCATGGGTGCCGAATGTCGGGTCAGGCGATCCATCGGCATTGAGGCGTCCGAGCATATATCCGGCATGTTCGTTAGCGATGTAACTCCCGGTGAAATAGATTTTTCCATCGGCCGCCACAGTCAGTCCCTTGATGGTGGCGCTTATCGCTGCGTCGAAGTCAAGGTGGACCTTGCCGTTTACCCCAAAGGCAGGATCGAGCGTGCCAGAGAGCAGGTCTTGTGCTGACATTGTGTTCTCCTTCAAACAATGAATGATCACCGGGTGTTTTAAAGACTGTTCCGGGTCAAAGCATCTGAACAGTGAAGGTGGGGGCCGTCTACTGTCAGACTTGACAGTAGACGGCCCGTGTTTTTTCAGGTTTTGGGCGCACATACGCATAAAGCCCCGGCCTGTGAATGGCGGGGCTTTTTGGTTTCTGATCCGGGATGTGTATTTGCCTGACCTGGCCTCATCGCGAGCAGGCTCGCTCCCACAGGGGTTTGGTTGAACTGGCCTCGGATTTTGTGTACGCCACAGATCAATGTGGGAGTGAGCCTGCTCGCGATGAGGCCCGCCCAGTCACCGCAGAATCAATGCCGTTTGATGAACCCGGTCAACGCCGCAATCGCTTCCGCCGAGCGCAGCCGTTGGGTGAACTGTGCGCTCTCTTCTTCTATGGCCTTGCGCAGTTGTTCGCGGTCCGCGGCTTTCATCAATTGCTTGCTGATGCGCACCGCTTCCGGCGGCAGCGACTCGAAACGCAACGCCATCTCCCGCGCCTTGGCCAACGCCGCTTCGCCACTGTCCAGGGCTTCGGTCGCTATCCCCCACTGTGCGGCTTGTTCACCGCTGAAGCTTTCACCCAACAGTAACAATTGCGCCGCTTTGGCCTGCCCGAGCAACCGCGGCAGGATCAGGCTGGAACCAAACTCCGGGCATAGCCCCAGATTCACGAACGGCATGCGCAGGCGCGCATCGCGGCTGACATACACCAGATCGCAATGCAGCAACATCGTCGTGCCAATGCCCACGGCTGCGCCGGCCACAGCGGCGATCACTGGTTTGCGGCATTCGAGCAAGTTGAGCATGAATTGAAACACCGGGCTGTCGAGGTTGCCCGGCGGTTGCTGGATGAAGTCGGCGATGTCGTTGCCGGCGGTAAAGCACTCGGCAGTCCCGGTGATCAGCACGGCATTGATTTCAGGGTCGGTATCCGCCAGTTTCAGCGCTTCGGCCAAGTGGCTGTACATGGCGCGGGTCAGGGCGTTTTTCTTGTCTGGGCGGTTGAAGCGCAGGGTCAGCAGGCCGCGCTCGCGTTCAAACTGGATGGCATCGCTCATGGTCGGTCTCGCGTCTGAAAAATCAGCGCTCAACCGCGCAGAACAAAGACGTCCGCCAGCAGTTGATTGCGCGGCAATCCCGCCAGGTACAAGCGCCGGGCAAAGGCGTCGACGCTGTCAGGGGCCCCGCAGAGTAAGGCCAGGGTTTGCCGTGAAACAAGCCGCAGTTGCGCCAAAGCCTCGGGCAACTCGGCCGCTGTCCACAGCTCAATGCTCAGGTTCGCGCGGCTGGCGGCCATGGCTTGCAGGGGTTTGGCCAGGTAATGCGCCTCGGCATCATGGGCCAGGTGAATGACGCGAATGGCACCTTGGTGATCTTGCCGTAACGCTTCTCGCAAGATGCCGAACAACGGGCCCAACCCCGTGCCGGCGGCCAGCAGCCAAAGTGGTCGGGCGTTCCAGTCCGGGTCGTAATGCAGCGCTCCGCCGCGCAGTTCGCCGAGGCGGAGCGCATCGCCGATTTTCAGCTGACGGGCCGCATCGCTGAATTCCCCCGACTGGCGACAATCGAGGTGGAACTCCAGAAAACGGTCTTCTTCCGGCAGGCTGGCCAATGAATACGGGCGCGCCACATTGCCTGCCCACAACACCAGATGCTGCCCGGCGCTGTAGCGCAACGGACGCTCGGGGATCAGGCGCAAACGCAACACGTTGGCGCTTAACCAATCGACAGCCGCCACTTCGGCCGGGCGGCCGTCCTGTAGCGGATCGAACGTGTGGACTTGCAAGTCCTCGACCACCTGGCACTGACACGCCAGGCGCCAACCTTGCTGTCGTTGCTCTGCGCTGAGGGCGTCGGGGCGGCTGTCGCTCGGCAGCCCTTGGACACATTGCACCAGACACGCATGGCAACTGCCGGCGCGACAACTGTAGGGCACCGACACGCCGTTCTGATTCAACGCATCGAGCAGGTTGCTGCCCGCCGCCACCGACCATTGGCGTTCGCCGACCCGTAACTCAGGCATCGACGTTCTCCCACGCGGCCGCGCAACGATTGCGGCCGTCACGCTTGGCGCGATAAAGCGCCTGATCGGCACGCTGCAAGGCTTCATCGAGATCGTCGCCCAGTTCGAGCAACGTCATGCCCGCCGACAAGCTGAGATGGGCGACGTCGAGTCCGATCAATTGCACATCGGTGAACGCAATGCGCAGCCGCTCGCAACAGGAGGTCAGGCGCTCGGCGTTGCAATCGGGCAACAGCACGACGAATTCTTCGCCACCGTAACGGGCCAGGACATCGCCATCGCGCAAGCAGGCGGTGGCCACGGCGGCAAAGGCTTGCAGCACCTGATCACCGGCGGCATGGCCGTGCACATCGTTGATCCGCTTGAAATGGTCGAGGTCGATCAGTGCCAGGCCATGCATGACATCGGCGTCCATGGCCTTCAGCTCACGGGAGGCCAGGCGCAGGAAATGCCGGCGATTGAACAGCCCGGTCAGCTCGTCGGTGGCCACCAGGTCTTCGAGCTGGCGCATCATCCCGCGCAGGGTGTCCTGATGCGCCTGCAAGGCAAATCGGCGCTGACGCATGCGTTGACGGGAGGCCTGGACGTGACGGGCATAAAGCTCCAGCCAGACCAGCACGATGAGCAGCACGCACACCTGCAACGCGGCCAGTGCCGGGTCAGGTAACTGAAAGTGGTAACCCTCCCACAGCGTGATCGCACTGAAACTGACGAACACCAACAGCGCGCACCGCAAGAAGGCAAAGCGTGAAAGATGGAACAAGCCGAACAGCAGAATCAGCACGTAGAACACCAGGAACGCGCCGCGTGCCTCGTCCAGATGGGCGATCAGCCAGGTTTGCCAACCCAGCCCCAGCAACACTTGCGCTTCGGTCAGGCTGGGGTCGGAAAAACGCAGGTTGCAGCCGCTGTAAAACACCACGAACAACGCGGCCTGGCTGATGACGACCAGCGCACTGCCGATGGCCACGTTGGCCAGGGATTGCTCGTAATGGCCGGTGAAAAACGCCAGCCACAACAGCACCAAAGCCAGGGCGTAAGTGCCGGCTGCGAGGGCGAAGCGTTTGAGCAACAAGCGCTGGATGGCGTTATGGGTCAATCGTTGACTCACCGTGCGAAGGGAGGCTGCTTGAGTGTCCTACTCTACAGACCGAATGCCACTTTAGTTGCGTGCCTGATAAATGACCATTCAATTTTCAGGGCGAAAAACTGGCGTCAAAGGCATGACCCTAAAATACACATATAGCTGAATATCTGACCCATACCTGTAGTAAAGGCGCCCCTGCTGTGGCGAGGGGGCTTGCCCCCGTTCGGCTGCGAAGCAGTCGCAAAGTCTATGCATGCGGTTCGACTGACACATTGATGTGGACTTTGGGGGACTGCTGCGCAGTCCAACGGGGGCAAGCCCCCTCGCCACAATAACTACAACCATCGCCTTAACCGCTTTATGCGACCAACGATTGACTGTCGGCGGGTGTGCCCGGAACCGAGGCGCGTTATACTGCCGCGCCTTTTTAGCGTCGCGCCAGCAGCCCCGGCGTGCCTTGAAAGGTGCTTGCAACCGACCGATGCACCCAAGCTGCAAGCACCTTATTGAATGTTCCCGTCTTTTAGAGGAGCGCGACTCATGACCGTGATCAAGCAAGACGACCTGATTCAGAGCGTTGCCGACGCCCTGCAATTCATTTCCTACTACCACCCCGTTGACTTCATCCAGGCGATGCACGAAGCCTACCTGCGCGAAGAATCGCCAGCGGCCCGTGATTCCATGGCGCAAATCCTGATCAACTCGCGGATGTGCGCCACCGGCCACCGCCCGATCTGCCAGGACACCGGCATCGTTACCGTCTTCGTTCGCGTGGGCATGGACGTACGCTGGGATGGCGCCACCATGGGCCTGGACGACATGATCAACGAAGGCGTGCGCCGGGCTTACAACCTGCCGGAAAACGTCTTGCGTGCCTCGATCCTCGCCGACCCGGCGGGCGCTCGTAAAAACACCAAGGACAACACCCCGGCCGTTATCCACTACTCCATCGTTCCGGGTAACACCGTGGAAGTGGACGTGGCAGCCAAGGGCGGCGGTTCCGAGAACAAGTCGAAAATGGCCATGCTCAACCCGTCCGACTCGATCGTTGACTGGGTGCTGAAAACCGTTCCGGAAATGGGCGCCGGCTGGTGCCCACCGGGCATGCTTGGCATTGGCATCGGCGGCACCGCCGAGAAAGCCGCGGTGATGGCCAAGGAAGTGTTGATGGAATCCATCGACATTCACGAGCTGAAAAAGCGCGGCCCGTCCAACCGTATCGAAGAGATGCGCCTGGAACTGTTCGAGAAGGTCAACCAACTGGGCATCGGCGCCCAGGGCCTGGGTGGCCTGACCACCGTGCTCGACGTGAAGATCATGGATTACCCGACCCACGCCGCTTCGTTGCCGGTGTGCATGATCCCGAACTGCGCCGCCACCCGTCACGCGCACTTCGTGCTCGACGGTTCCGGCCCGGCCTCCCTGGAAGCGCCACCGCTGGACGCCTACCCGGAAATCGTCTGGGAAGCCGGCCCATCGGCCCGTCGCGTCAACCTCGACACCCTGACCCCGGAAGACGTGCAGAGCTGGAAGCCGGGCGAAACCGTCCTGCTCAACGGCAAGATGCTCACCGGTCGCGACGCGGCGCACAAGCGCATGGTCGAGATGCTGAACAAGGGTGAAACCCTGCCGGTGGACCTCAAGGGTCGCTTCATCTACTACGTCGGCCCGGTTGATCCGGTGCGCGAAGAAGTGGTTGGCCCTGCCGGCCCGACCACCGCGACGCGGATGGACAAGTTCACCCGTCAGATCCTCGAGCAAACCGGCCTATTGGGCATGATCGGCAAATCCGAGCGCGGCCCCACTGCGATCGAAGCGATCAAGGACCACAAAGCCGTGTACCTGATGGCAGTCGGCGGCGCGGCTTACCTGGTGGCACAAGCCATCAAGAAATCCCGCGTGGTGGCTTTCGCCGAACTGGGCATGGAAGCGATCTACGAGTTCGACGTCAAAGACATGCCTGTGACCGTTGCGGTCGACAGCAAGGGCGAGTCGGTACACATCACCGGTCCTGCCATCTGGCAGAAAAAGATCAGTGAAAGCCTGGCGGTAGAAGTGCAGTAAACGCTTGAGCTTGCCCATACGGCCGGGTCGTCTTTCAGATGTCCCGGCCGTTTTTTTGCGCCCCATTTTTACCATTCGCTATAACTCACAGCGTTTTTCAACATATTCGGTCTAGAAACCCCCACCCCACCTGTCAGATGTGACAGGTCACACCTTCCCCTGATTTTGTTAGCGTCGCTCCATCACGCGACTCCGTTGCTATGGGAGAGCGCAAAGCCGATACAGGATCAGCCCCATGGAAGAGCAAGCGTCCCTGAGCATCACTGAACCCTCGATCGCCAAGAGCGCTTCCATTGCCACGATCGGCAAAAGCTGGGGATCGGTCGGCGTAACGGGCAGTGCTTCATTCGAATTGCCGCTGCCCCTTTCAGCAGGGCGCGGTTTCGACCCCGCCATGGCGCTGGGCTATGACAGCCAGGGCGGTAACGGTCCGTTCGGCATTGGCTGGCGTTTGGGGACCAGTGCCATCACTCGCCAGACCAGCAAGGGTGTGCCCGATTACCTCGCCACCGACATCATGGTCGGCCCTGGCGGCGAGGAGTTGATGCCCGAGCTGGATGCCGAGGGCAAGCCAACGTCCAGAGAAGTAACCGAATATCGCGGCCTCTCCATTGGCAAGCACGACGTTGTGCGCTACTGGCCGCGGGTCGAGAGTTCGTTCGAGCTGATCGAGCTGTGGCAACCGGAGGAAAAGCCGCCCTTCTGGCTGGTGCACGGGGCCGATGGCAGCCTGCATGTCTACGGTAAGACCGACGCTTCGCGGCGCGCCGAACCTATAGACACAACCAACCCTGTCGCGGCGCTGCGTATCGGTGTGTGGTTGCTGCTAGAAAGCATGAACCCTCATGGCGAACACATCTGTTTCGACTATAAGCCCGAGGATCAGGCTAACACCCCGGAGGACAAACACGACTATCGTGCCCAGCGTTACCTGCACCGGGTGTATTACGGCAATGCCGATGCCAGCAAAGACTTGTATGCCTGGACAGTGGAAAACCCGGCGAGCCTGGATTGGCATTTCCACCTGCTGTTCGACTACGGCGAACGCACCCTCGACCTGGAAGCGAAGCCGATCTACGGCCCGCCGTTCGATGCTCCCGGCAATGGTCATGGTGAGTGGCAATTGCGCAGCGATCCCTTCCACAGCTACACCTACGGATTTGAACTAGGGACCCGCCGCCTGTGCCATCAGGTCTTGATGTTTCACCATTTCCCCGAGTACTTAGGTCCGAAACCTGTGCTGGTTCGGCGATTGTTGCTGGAATACCCTACGACTCACCGGACATATAACCAACTGAAAAAAGCGCACTATCAGTCATACGACGCCAGCGGCGCCGTGGAAAACATGCCGCCGGTGGTTTTCGACTATTCAGAGTTCGAACTCAACAAGCAGTCGAGTCCGTTTTTTCCGTTCGAAAACATGCCTGGTATCGAGGACGGCGCGCTTCATCAATGCGTTGATCTGTTCGGTGAAGGTGTGCCGGGTTTTCTCTGTCGTTACGACCAGAGCTGGTATTACCGCGAACCCTTGCGCGCGCTGACAGGGCCCGATGACATCCACTACGGTCCCTGGACAGAACTGTCGCGAATTCCCGTAGCCGATCGCAATCAACCGACCTATCAGGCGTTGACCGACCTGACCGGCGACGGCCGGCTGGACTGGATACTCGCGTCCCCCGGCATGAGCGGCTTCCACACCCTCAACCCCGATCGCAGCTGGTCAGGGTTCATTCCCTTTACAGCATTCCCGGTGGAGTTTTTCCAAACGCTTACACAGTCTGGCGATTTGATGGGCGACGGGCTCAGCTCGATGGCGCTGATCGGCCCGCGCAGCGTGCGCCTGTACGCCAATCGGCGTGAGGAAGGTTTCGCGCCGGGCCAGGATGTCGAGCACACACCGGACACCGATCGCCTGCCACTGTTCAGCAACGCTCGCAACGAACTGGTGTTGCTCGGCAATTTACTGGGCAGCGACATGACCGAGCTGTGCCGCATCCGCCACGACGAAATCAAATGCTGGCCAAACCTTGGGCACGGTCGGTTCGGCAAGGGTTTTGTCATGAGTGCCCTGCCCTTCGACTACGCGACATTCGACGCAGCGCGGGTGCGGATTGCCGACCTGGACGGCTCCGGTGCACCGGCACTGATTTATCTGAAGTCCGATTGTTTCGAGATCTATTTCAATCACGGCGGCAATGGTCTGGAGCAAATCCCCGTAACGGTGCCGTGGCCCGAAGAAATCCGCTACGACAACCTGTGCCAGGTCACCCTCGCCGACTTGCAGGGTTTGGGGTGCGCGAGCCTGATCTTGACCGTGCCGCACATGAAACCACGGCACTGGCGCTACGATTTCGTCAGCGCCAAACCGTACATGCTGGTCGCCAGCAACAACAACATGGGCTGCAGCACCCAGGTGGTGTATCGCAGTTCGGCGCAGGAATGGCTGGATGAAAAAAATCGGATACTCAAGCTCAAACGTCTGCCGATTTCCTACTTGCCGTTCCCGGTGCCCGTGGTCAAGCAACAAAGCCAGCTCGATGAAATCACCGGCAACTGCCTGAACCAGTTTTTCCAGTATTTGCAGGGTTACTACGATGGCCGGAACCGAGAGTTTCGTGGCTTTGGCCTGCTGCGCCAGACCGACAGCGAAACGGCCACACGGGCAGATGACACCGGTTTTACCGCCCCGGCGCTGGTCTGCACCTGGTTCCACACCGGACGGCAAATCGACCTGCCACGCGATGGCTATTTCAACCGTGACTCCGAAGCCTGTGATTTGAAACCCACGCTGTTCTGCCAGTACCACCACAACGACGCTTTCGATGAGCCGATCCCGCCGCCCGACGAAGCCACCGCCCACGAAATCGCCAACGCCCTCGCCGGTTCGGTGTTGCGCGTGGAGACCTACGCCGCCGACGATGACCTGGCCACGGCGGTGCCGTTCGCGGTGGAGGAAAGCCGTTACAAGGTTCGCGAACAGCGCAAAAAGGCAGACCATGACGCGCACCCGGTCATGCTGCCCTTGCAACTGGAAACGATCAGTTACCAGTACGAACGCTTCGTGAATGACCCGCTGTGCCGACATGAAATCACCTTGAGCCACGACGAGTTCGGGCTGCCTGTGCATGCCATCACGGTTAGCTATGCACGACGCAGGACCGAGCAGGATGAACCGCCCTTTGACGATGTCGATGAACAGAAATGGTGGCTTGATGCCCATGACCCGGCGCAACAGTCCTATTACCTGAACGAAACCCGCGCCAAGTTCATTCATTTGCAGAAGTTGGAGGACTGGCAAGGCTGGCAAAGCTGGCGACTGGGTCTGCCCTATCTGCAACGGGGCAATGCGTTGGTACTGCCCAAGAAGCCAGCCGCCGGGGGACTCGCCCCCGCAGACATTTCTTATGAAGGGCTTCTCGAACTGTACGCCTCGCCCGAATGGGTGGCTCAGCGGCTACTGACCACGCAGTCGGTCTATCGCTACTTCAAGACCGACAACCGAACACTGCTTGCCGACGGCGAGGCTGATTTCGAGGCACTGCGGGCACCGCTGGAAATTGCCCAACTGGACAAGACCGCACTGCAAGCCTACGACACGGTGCCGTTGCTGGATATTCGGGACGAACTGGAAAAAATCGGTTATTCGGCCATGCCTCTGGTGCTGGGGATAGACCCAGAGACAGACGAGGAAGAGAACAAGGAGAGAAACCTATGGTCGTCCCGGTACGGTTTTGCCAAGTACGGCGAGCTCGATAGTTTTTACAAAGTGATGGCGTACAACGAAACGCCCAGTTACGGCATCACCACAGCCTGCTACGACGCCTACAGTCTGCTGCCGAAAAGCATCACCCAGCCGGACTTGTGCGAAGCCCGTTTCGAATATGACTACCACGCGCTGCAACTCATGCGCCGCTTCGATGCCAATGACAATGTCGAGGAAGCCCTTTACGAGCCGTCCGGACAACCCCTTGCCATCAGTTTTTATGGCACTGAAGGCGGCGAAAAAGTTGGTTTTCGCCCCCTCGACGAACACGAACGTCCCATTGACCATCGTCCAGACCCGGCCATCGAAGATCCCAAAGGCGCCCTGCAAAAAGCAGCCAGCGTATTGCGCAAGGACCTGTTCAGCTGGATGGGCGAACTCCCCCCCTCCGTCAGCCAGACACCTGACTGGCTGGCCGCCTGGATCGCCCAGGGTTACGTGCTACCCAGCCTGCACATTTGTGCCAGCGCCCGCCGTCGCCTGTCCCGGCTCAAGTCCCTGACCGCGCCTGAACAAGCGCTGCTCGACCTGATCCGCACGGTGCCCCGCGAACCGGTGCACAGCGTCGTCCTCACCGCCGACCGCTATTGGGATGATGAGCTGCAACAAATCCAGATCGTCAAAGTCTTTGTGGACGGTTTCGGCCGGACACTGCAGACCAAACAGTTGGTCGAACCGGGGCTGGCGTTTGTGGTGGTCAACGGTGAGCTGGTGATTGAAGACGGCAAACCCAAGGTCGCGCACGCCGATCCGCGCTGGCGCGTTAGCGAACGTGTGGAATACAACAACAAGGGGTTAGCCGTTCGGGCATTTCGCCCTTATTTCGCCGATGGACATTGCTATATCAATGACCATTCCTTCCGGGAGTTCGGCCATCACGATCAGAACTTTTACGACGTGCTGGGTCGCCTGTACAAAGTCATCAACGCCAAAGGAGATGTCGCGTTCGAAATTATCCATCCCTGGTACACCACCAGCCTGGATTTCAACGACACCTACGTTGCGCCGCCGGAAGGAGAACTGAAGGCAGGCAAGCCATGACGACCTCGGTTGATTGGCGCACTCCGAACCTGACGGTCATCGATAGTCGGGGCTTGCCGATTCGCCAGGTCGCATACTTGCGCAAGGTCGCTGCCGGCCCCGTGGAACCAATGATCGGCCGCCAGCGCTACGACGTTGCCGGGCGACTGCTGGAGCAATGGGACCCGCGACTGTTCGGTATCGTCCCCAACATGAGCAGTGTCTACGGTCTCTCCGGCGAACCGCTGAAAGTCGAATCCGTCGATGCTGGTTGGCGTTTGAGCCTGCCGGGGCTGGCGGGGGAAGAGCTCCAGCGCTGGGACCAACGCGGCAATCATTGGCGCACCACCTACGACCGTCAGTTGCGTCCGATTGCCGTCGAGGAAAATGGCCAGCCGAACGTCGAAACCTTCTATGCCGATGACTCCGCCGATCCCGCATTTAACCTGCGCGGCCAATTGACCGGGCAACTCGACCGCTCCGGCACCTTGAGTTTCGACAGCTATAGCCTGCTCGGACACCCCCTACGCGAAACCCGAACCCTGGCCGAGGACCAGCCCTACGTCAGCAGTCGCACCTTCAGCCCACTGGGCACGGTGCTGAGCCAGACCGATGCCGGTGAGCATCAGCAACAGTCGCGCTACGACATCGCCGGGCAGCTCAAGCAGGTTGAACTGCGGATCAAAGACAGCCCGAACTGGCAGCCGGTTCTGCAAGACGCGCAGTACAACGCCGCCGGCCAGATCATCGAACAACGCGCCGGCAACGAGGTGCTCAGCACCTGGACCTACGACCCGGCCGATGGGCGCCTGGCGACACAACGGGCACAAAAAAAAGCCGAGCAGGCGCTGCAGGATCTGGAATATTTCTATGATCGTGTCGGCAACATCACCCGCCTCGAAGACCACACCTTCCAGCCGATCCATTTCGCCAACCAGCTGGTCGACGGCCACCGCGATTTCACCTATGACTCGCTGTACCGCCTGACCCGCGCCAGCGGTTACGACGATGCACCGCCGTCGGATGTTCCGGGTCGGCCCCTGCCCGGGGATCCGAACAATCGGCTCAATTACACCCAACACTACGAGTACGACGCCGGTAACAACCTGATCGAACTGCGTCACATGCGGGCGGGAGCCTCACACACCCGCGGGATGTTCATCGACCCTGCCAGCAACCGCGGCGTGCGCTGGAAAGAGGGAGATCCTGTCCCGGTTTTCCCCGCGTTGTTCGATGTTCATGGCAACCTCCAGCACTTGCAGCCGGGCAAGACCTTGACGTGGAACACCCTGGACCAACTGGCATCGGTGACGCTGGTCAAACGCGACAACGGCACCAATGACCAGGAGTTCTACCGCTACAGCCAGGGCGTGCGCGTGTTCAAACGCCATGAAACCCACACACCTTCGCTGACTCACTTCCAGGAAGTGATCTACCTGCCGGGCCTGGAAATCCGCACCCGTGACAACGGCGAAGAACTGCACGTGATCACCCTGCCCGGTGGGCACGGCAGCGTGCGTTGCCTGCACTGGGTCAGCGGCCAACCCGCGAACATCGCCGCCGATCAAGTGCGCTACAGCGTCGATGACCATCTGGGTTCCTCCACGCTGGAGCTCGATCAAAATGCACAGGTGATCAGCGAGGAAGGTTATTACCCGTTCGGCGCCACGGCCTGGTTCGCGCGGGGAAGTGAGGTGGACGTCGACTACAAAACCATCCGCTATTCGGGCAAGGAAATGGATGACAGCGGGCTGTATTACTACGGTGCGCGCTATTACGCGCCGTGGTTGCAGCGTTGGGTGAGTGCTGACCCGGCGGGGGATGTGGATGGGCTGAATTTGTATGCGATGGTAGGGAATAATCCTTTGACGTATTGCGATCATGAAGGTGGCTTCAAGTTGGCGTTCGGTATCGCGGCGAAATTCAAAGCTGCAAATGCCTTCGGTGACCCAAGCAGGAGATTTGACTTGCAAATTTACAAACACCTGGAACTGCTGGATGCAGTCTCCAAGGGCGCACGTGATGTCGAGCAGCAAATCCTCAATCACCGATCACCCGAAGAACATGCTGTGTCCAGTGGCAAGCGAACAGGGTACTTTCTGGCCGAACGCGTTGCCTCTCACCTTACCGGTGTAGGTATTGGTGCTGCGATAGGGAGCATCGGGGGGCCCTTAGGTATGGTTGCAGGGGGAGTAGTAGGAGGGCTGGCAGGGCCAGCAGGCTCTAAAGCCATCGGAAAGGCTATGGAATCCATCGGAAAAAAAACCGCCTTAAACACCTCGGTAAGCCTGGAGCCGGGCCGGCTGAACCATAGTGAGGTGATGGCCGATATCAACTCGGACTTCTCGAATTATGACATCCGCGACTCATGGGCCAAACTCAAGACAACAAGCGGACAAGTAAAGGTGGCCGAAAAAGCGACGTCATTGGGGCTGGGTTTAATCCCAGTCGTGGGGACGTCTCTAAAAATCGGGTTAAAAGCCATACCCATCATTCTCGAAGTGAATGCAGCAGGAACAGATCTCACTGAAGACGAGGTCACAACGCAGGATAACGACATCACCAACATGATCGGCGCGTTGGAACGGGGGAAACGCCGGCTGGTAGCCAGGTTTGATGAGTTCAACAGGACCGAAGTTGGCGGTTATACGCAACAACGAATCGCAGAGAAAACCGACAAGAGGATCAAAGTGTTGAATGATCTACGGTCCGTGCTTCATTCAAACTCCAGGAAGTTCACAGCGGTATAGCTCAACCAAGCACAAGCCCTGAAACAAGTTCAGGGCCACATGCTATCGTGCCCGCCCGAATACCTATATTTGCCAAAAGCATGCTTGTAACCTCTCGCGCCTTGAGACTGATGCTCTACATCTTGCTGATCATCGCGGGCGCCATCTTTGCCGCCGGGCTTGCCGTGCGCCACACCGAACGCCAGGCGCTGGTCGAAGACGCCGCCCGCGCCAATCAGCAATTGGCGCTCTACGCCAATTCCCTGCACACCCTGATCGACCGCTACCGCGCCCTGCCGGCCGTGCTCGCGCTGGACCCGGAGTTACGCGCCGCGCTCAAGGGTTCGGTGTCCGCTGAACAGCAGGACGCACTGAACCGCAAACTGGAAAAGATCAACGGCGCGGCGCAATCCTCGACCCTGGAATTGCTGGACCGCACCGGTCTGGCGGTGGCCGCGAGTAATTGGCGTTTGCCCAGCAGTTACGTCGGTCACAACTATGGCTTTCGCCCCTATTTCAGCCAAACACGCACCCAGGGCACCGGGCGCTTTTACGCGGTGGGCGTGACCAGCGGGATTCCCGGTTACTTCCTGTCCAGCGCGGTCACCGGTGACGACGGCCAGTTCCTCGGTGCAATGGTGGTGAAACTCGAATTTCCGGAACTGGAGCGCGAGTGGCGTCAGGGCAGCGACACGCTGCTGGTCAGTGATGCACGCGGGATTGTTTTTATCGCCAACCAGCCGGGCTGGCGCTATCGCCTGTTGAAACCGCTGAATGACAGCGATCACGCCGAACTCAAGGCCACCCGTCAATACGACAAACAACCGCTGACACCGCTCGAATATCAATCGGTGCGGCGCTTCGATGACAACAGTGACCTGACGCGGGTCGTGGGGCCTGGCGGGACGGCGAATTACCTGTGGGAATCGCTGCCGCTGAGCACCGAAGGCTGGACCTTGCACCTGCTGCGTCGCCCGCAAATCGCGTTCGAAGACAGGCGCAACGCCGGGCTCGCCGCCGCCGGGTTGTGGTTGGCCGTGGTGTTTCTGTTGCTGTTTCTCAATCAGCGCTGGCGTCTGGCCAAACTGCGCCAGCGCAGTCGTGAAGAGCTGGAACAATTGGTGGAAGAACGCACCCGCGACCTGCGCACCGCCCAGGACGGTCTGGTGCAGTCGGCCAAACTCGCCGCTCTCGGCCAGATGTCTGCCGCGCTGGCTCATGAAATCAACCAGCCGCTGACTGCCCAGCGCATGCAGCTTGCCACGCTGAGGCTGCTGCTCGATCACGGTCGGGTCGACGACGCTTACAAGGCGCTCAAACCGGTGGATGACATGCTGACGCGCATGGCGGCCCTCACCGGCCATCTGAAAACCTTCGCCCGCAAAAGCCCCAGCGGGCTGCGTGAGCGCCTGGATTTGGCGGCGGTGGTGGATCAATCCTTGCAATTGCTGGATGCGCGCCTGCGTGACGAACACATCAGCACCGTGCTGCATCTGACGCGCCCGGCCTGGGTGCGTGGCGATGCGATTCGCCTGGAACAGGTGCTGATCAATTTGCTGCGCAACGCCCTGGACGCCATGCAGGACAAACCCTGCAAACGCCTGGAAATCCGTCTCGAAGCCGACGAGCAACTCTGGCGCCTGACAGTTTCTGACAATGGTGGTGGCATTGCCGAAGAGCACTTGGCCAACGTGTTCGATCCGTTCTTCACCACCAAACCGGTGGGTGATGGCCTGGGCCTTGGGCTGGCCGTATCCTTTGCCATCGTTCACGAATCGGGCGGACGCCTGAGCGCCGACAATCATGCCAACGGCGCGGTGTTCACCGTGACCTTGCCCATCGACCTGGAGGCCCCTGGCTCATGCTGAATTCCGTGATGGTGGTCGACGACGAAAGCAGCATTCGCAGTGCCGTCGAACAATGGCTGAGCCTCTCGGGGTTCGAGGTGCAGTTGTTCAGCCGCGCCGATGAGTGCCTGGCGCAGCTGCCCAAGCATTTCCCCGGGGTGATCCTCAGCGATGTGCGCATGCCTGGCATGACCGGCCTGGAACTGCTGGCCGAGGTTAAGCGCCGCGATGCCGACTTGCCGGTGATTCTGCTGACCGGTCACGGCGATGTGCCGATGGCGGTCGAAGCGATGCGCGATGGCGCCTACGACTTCCTGGAAAAACCCTTCAGCCCCGAAACCCTGCTCGGCAGTCTGCGCCGCGCACTGGACAAGCGGCGGCTGGTGCTGGAAAACCGCGCCCTGCATGAGCAGGCGGACAACCGCGCCAAACTCGATGCGACGTTGCTGGGCGTGTCCCGTGGTTTGCAGACGCTGCGTCGGCAAGTGCTGGACCTGGCGTCGCTGCCGGTCAATGTGTTGATTCGCGGTGAAACCGGCAGCGGCAAGGAATTGGTTGCCCGGTGCCTGCACGACTTCGGTCCGCGTGCCGACAAACCGTTTGTGGCGCTGAATTGCGCAGCAATTCCCGAGCAGTTGTTCGAGGCCGAGCTGTTCGGTCACGAGAGCGGCGCGTTCACCGGTGCCTCGGGCAAACGCATCGGCAAGCTCGAATACGCCGATGGCGGCACGCTGTTTCTCGATGAAATCGAAAGCATGCCGCTGGCCCAGCAGGTGAAATTGCTGCGGGTGTTGCAGGAGCAGAAGCTGGAGCGGTTGGGCTCGAACCAGAGCATCCGCGTGGATTTGCGGATCATCGCCGCAACCAAACCCGACTTGCTCGACGAAGCCCGGGCCGGACGTTTTCGTGAGGACCTGGCCTATCGGTTGAACGTGGCCGAGTTGCGGCTGCCACCGTTGCGCGAGCGGCGTGAAGACATTCCGTTGTTGTTCGAGTCGTTCGCGCAAAATGCCGCCGAACGGTTGGGACGCACGTTTCCACCGCTGAGCGGCCCGCAGTTGAGCCACCTGCTGAGCCACGACTGGCCGGGCAATGTGCGCGAATTGGCGAACGTCGCTGAGCGACAAGTGTTGGGCCTGGGCGAGCCGGAACCGGCGGGGATCGACCCCGGCCAGTCACTGGCGGCGCAGCAGGAAGCGTTTGAAGCACATTGCTTGCGCGCGGCGTTGACCCGGCACAAGGGGGATGTGAAAGCGGTGCTTGAAGAACTGCAACTGCCGCGCCGGACGTTCAATGAAAAGATGCAGCGCCATGGCCTGACCCGGGAGATGTTCCTGCACGACTGATCGTTCCCACGCTCCGCGTGGGAATGCAGCCTGGGACGCTCCGCGTCCCATCTAGAGCCGAACGCGGAGCGTCCGTTGAGGCATTCCCACGCAGAGCGTGGGAACGATCAGATTCGGCGTAAATCCGCTTGTCACCCAACGCTCCATAAGCGGATTTCCGCTCACTCAAGCTGCAAACCCCCTCTAAACCGGCCCTCCTCCCCTTGGCACATCTCCTGCTATAGCCCCAGCAGGCTGCGTTTCAACGCGCTCCACAAAAACAATTAAACGAGGATCCTTCAATGGATAACTCCAACACCCTGCCCCTTGGTTCGGCTGCCCTGCCGGCCAAAGAAAGAACCACTGCCAGTCGCATCAAATCGATCTTCAGCGGCTCTGTCGGCAACATGGTCGAGTGGTACGACTGGTATGTCTACGCCGCCTTCTCCCTGTACTTTGCCAAGGCTTTTTTCCCCAAAGGCGACACCACCGCGCAACTGCTGAACACCGCCGCGATCTTCGCCGTGGGCTTCCTGATGCGCCCGATCGGTGGCTGGTTGATGGGCCTCTACGCCGACAAGGCCGGTCGCAAGAAAGCACTGATGGCTTCGGTGTATCTGATGTGTTTCGGCTCGCTGCTGATCGCCCTGAGCCCTGGGTATGAAACCATTGGCATTGGCGCACCGATCCTGCTGATTTTCGCTCGCCTGCTGCAAGGCCTGTCGGTCGGTGGCGAGTACGGCACCTCGGCAACGTACCTCAGCGAGATGGCCACCAAGGATCGTCGCGGCTTCTACTCCAGCTTCCAGTACGTGACCCTGATCTCCGGCCAGCTCATCGCGTTGGCAGTGCTGATCGTGCTGCAACAGACCCTGACCACTGAAGAACTGTACGCCTGGGGCTGGCGCATCCCGTTCGCCATCGGCGCGCTGTGTGCCGTGGTCGCGCTGTACCTGCGTCGTGGCATGGAAGAAACCGAGTCGTTCACCAAGAAAGAGAAGGCCAAGGAAAGCGCGATGCGCACCTTGATGCGCCATCCGAAGGAACTGATGACCGTGGTCGGCCTGACCATGGGCGGCACCCTGGCGTTCTACACCTACACCACGTACATGCAGAAATACCTGGTGAACACCGTCGGCATGAGCATCTCCGACTCCACCACTATTTCGGCTGCCACGCTGTTCCTGTTCATGTGCCTGCAACCACTCGTTGGCGGACTCTCGGATAAAGTCGGTCGCCGGCCAATCCTGATTGCCTTCGGTATCCTCGGGACGCTGTTCACCGTGCCGATCCTGACCACCCTGCACACCGTGCAAACCTGGTGGGGCGCGTTCTTCCTGATCATGGCGGCGCTGATCATCGTCAGCGGCTACACCTCGATCAACGCGGTGGTCAAAGCCGAACTGTTCCCGACCGAAATCCGCGCGCTGGGCGTCGGCCTGCCGTACGCGCTGACCGTGTCGATCTTCGGTGGCACCGCTGAATACATCGCACTGTGGTTCAAGAGCATTGGCATGGAAACCGGTTACTACTGGTATGTCACGGCGTGCATCGCGGTGTCGTTGCTGGTGTACATCACCATGAAAGACACCCGCAAACACTCGCGGATCGAGACGGACTGATCCCGCCCGCGCAATAAAAAACAGGGGCAGACCTTAACGGGTCTGCCCCTTTTTATTTGCCTCAACCCTAACCCTGTGGGAGTGAGCCTGCTCCGGGCGGCGTTCCGACGATTGCGGTGTGTCAGGCAACCAATTTGTTGTCTGTGACGCCGCTATCGTCGGAACGCCGCCCGGAGCAGGCTCACTCCCACATTATTCGGATCTCATCGCTGGAAATTATCTGTTCGTCCCAGCACTATGAGCGCCCACGAATACAGCTTCTGGAACCCACGCCCATGCCCGACGACATCCACTTCTACGAACCCGCCAACGGCCACGGCCTGCCGCATGACCCGTTCAATGCCATCGTCGGTCCGCGCCCCATTGGCTGGATTTCCTCCCAGGATACCGATGGCCGCTTGAACCTGGCGCCTTACAGTTTCTTCAACGCCTTCAACTACATTCCGCCGATCATTGGTTTTTCCAGTGTCGGGCGCAAAGACAGCCTGAACAACATCGAGCGCACCGGTGAGTTCGCCTGGAACCTGGCGACCCGTCCGCTGGCCGAGCAGATGAACCAGAGCTGCGCCATGGTCGGGCCTGAGGTCAACGAGTTCGAGCTGTCCGGACTGACCCCGGCAGCGTCGAAAATCATTCAGGTGCCACGCGTCGCCGAAAGCCCGGTGTCCTTCGAGTGCAAGGTCACGCAGATCATTCAGTTGCAGCGGGCCGATGGCAACGTGGTGCCGAGCTGGCTGATTCTCGGCGAAGTGGTCGCCGTGCATATCGCCAAGTGGCTGTTGAAGGATGGGGTGTACGACACCGCCGCGGCAGAACCGATTCTGCGCGGCGGCGGGCCAGCGGATTATTTCCAGCTGGGGCCTGAGGCATTGTTCAAGATGTATCGCCCGGGGGCGGTCAAGTAGTTACCAGATCAGGTCGCCGTCTTCGCTGACATCTTTGAGGTGGGTCAGTTGCAGCGCGGCGGCTTCATCGGCCTCGCGGGCCGTTTTGAAAGTCTGCTCTTCGAGCAGCTTGTGAAAGCGCGGTGCACCCGAACCACCGATGGCCTTGGTGGCAATCGCGGCGTTATAACCGCCTTCACGGGGTACTACGGCCGATACGGCTTCGAAGGTTTCAAAGGCTTTGCGTGCCATTTCGCGGATCCTGCTGAATGGAGAATTGAGCCATTAAACCCTCAACCCGCCATTTTGTGTACCCATGACTGGGACTGCCCCTGCGCCTGGGCGGCCGACACATCCTTGAAGGTATGAAAATCCAGGCTGTTGACCACCAGGTCTTGCACCAACCCGGCAAAAACCTGCATGGCCGGGGTGCTGAAATAAGCGGTCATGGCCTGCTGGTTCATCCAGAAACCGGACACCAGCCACAATTCCGGATCGCACTGCGATTGTTGCAGGGCAAAACTCAGGCAACCCGGCGCGCTGCGGGACGGCTCGATCAAGGCACTCAGGCGTGCACCGAGTTCCGCCGAACGCCCGGCGCGGGCGCGGACAAAGGCCATATGACTGACGGGGATCTGCGTAGACATGTTCAACCCTCCCAGGTACTCGAGTGGCAGCCGTGGGACGGGCTGCGACAGGATCCAAGGTTAAGCGCGCCGGTGGAAGCGCGGTTAGTCGATTCCTGCAGGCTTGTTGCACAATCCTGCGAAGCTGCACCCCCGCACCTGTAACACCGTGTAAATCCTGTCACAGGACTGAAACACGGCTTTCAAGCAAGTTTTCCTGGGGTTGCCCTGTCATTGAGGTGCCGTCAATTCACTCCGTGCAGAATCAGGCAAGGTTGAGGCAGGATGTGTCTACCGCTTCGTATTGCACAAACTTAAGCTCACCTCATTACCAACGCCCCACCGAGGATGCCTTGCATGTCGTCGCTCGATCATTTTCAAGCCCCGCTGGACACCGACATGGAGAAACAGCGCGCAGAACTGGCCGCCATCATTCGCCGCAACACGACGGACGATGGCACTTATGCGACTGCCGTCGGCTCGCTCTTCATGTCTCGCCATAGCCAGTCCCATGAGTTTGCCCCGGTACTGGCGCAACCCGCGTTGTGCATCATGGCGCAGGGCCGTAAAGAGGTCAGGCTGGCCGATGAATACTTCAATTACGATCCGCTGAACTACCTGGTGGTCTCCGTCTCGATGCCATTGAGCGGACGCGTGGTGAACGTCACGTCTGAAGAACCGATCCTCGCGGTGCGGCTGGATATCGACCCGGCGGAAATCTCCGCGCTGATTGCCGATGCCGGTCCTCTCGGTGTGCCCACCCGACCGACTGGGCGCGGCTTGTATGTCGAACGGATCGACACTGCGATGCTCGACGCCGTGCTGCGTCTGGCTCGTTTGCTGGATGCGCCGAAAGACATCGCCATGCTCGCGCCGTTGATTCGCCGGGAAATTCTTTATCGGTTGTTGCGCAGTCAGCAGGGCCAGCGGCTGTACGAAATCGCTATCGCCAACAGCCAGAGCCATCGCATCAGCCAGGCGATCAAATGGCTCAACGGCAACTATGAACAGCCGTTGCGCATCGATGATCTGGCGAAGGAAGTGAACCTGAGCGTGTCGACCTTGCATCACCGGTTCAAGGCGATGACGGCGATGAGTCCGCTGCAGTATCAGAAGCAATTGCGCCTGCAAGAAGCGCGGCGGTTGATGCTGGCCGAAGGCTTGGAGGCTTCGGCGGCGGGGTATCGGGTGGGGTATGAAAGCCCTTCGCAATTCAGCCGGGAGTACAGCCGATTGTTCGGGGCTCCGCCGTTGCGGGATTTGGCGCGGTTGCGCTTGTCGGTTTGATTCAGTTTTTGTGGTGCTGCGACTTACGCCTTCGCGAGCAAGCCCGCTCCCACATTAGACCGAGTTGTTCATGAGAACGCGGTCAACTGTGGGAGCGGGCTTGCTCGCGAAGAGGCCAGTACAGTCAATCCACCTCTAAAGTCAGGCGCTGAGTACTCGGCACGCCTCAGCCGGAAGGGTCACCGACACCGGATTGCCAATGCTCAACCCAAACCCCTGACACGGCGTACTCAACGCCGTAAACGACACCCCGGAACACTCCACGGTCGTTTCAATCGTCGCGCCAATATCACGCACGAACGTCACCTTGCCGAGCAACCGATTCCCCGCCGTCGCCTGCGGATGCGACAGTTGCAGGTCCTCAGGGCGAATCAGCATCTTCACTTTCTCACCGACCACAATGCTGCTGCAGATTGGCACTTGCAGCGCATCGCCACCGGGCAAGCTGACCTTGCCGTTGCCCAGCGCCGTGGCCGGGAAAATGTTTCCTGAACCAATAAAATCCGCGACGAATTCATTGGCCGGATGCCGGTAGATCTCAATCGGCGAGCCCACTTGCTGCACCCGATGTTCCCCCAATACCACGACGATATCGGCCATGGTCATGGCTTCACGCTGGTCGTGGGTCACCATGATGGTGGTGATGTTCAAGCGTTGTTGCAGCTGACGGATTTCCACCTGCATCGATTCACGCAGCTTGGCGTCCAGTGCCGACAGCGGCTCGTCGAGCAAGAGGATTTTCGGACGGCTGGCAATCGCCCGGGCAATCGCCACGCGCTGGCGTTGACCGCCAGAGAGTTTCGACACCGGACGGTCGATCATTTCCTGCAACTGAATCAGTTGCAGCAACTCCGCCACCCGCGCCTGCTGATCAGCCTTGCTGACGCCACGCAGTTTCAGCGGGTAGGCGATGTTCTCCCCCACCGTCATGTGCGGGAACAGCGCCAGGGATTGAAACACCATGCCGAAATTACGTTGATGCGCCGGGGTGTGGCCGATGTCTTCACCGTCCAGGCGAATCTCTCCGCCGCTCAGGGTTTCAAGCCCTGCGATCATCCGCAGCAAGGTGGTTTTGCCGCAGCCCGACGGGCCGAGAAAACACACCAGCTTGCCCTCGGGCAAATGCAGGTTTACATCCTTTACCGCGCAGGCCGAGCCGTAATGTTTCTCGACGTTTTCCAGAATCAGACCAGTCATTTGAATCACCTCAAGAAATCAGAACGAAACGCCGCCTTCGCCAACCAACTTTTCCAGCGCCCAGATGAGCACGAAGTCGATCAGCACGATCAGCACGGCAAACGAGAATACGGTTGGGTCGAGCGAAGACACGGTGC
The DNA here is from genome assembly GCF_050586665.1 of Pseudomonas sp. ES4. Taxonomy (NCBI): domain Bacteria; kingdom Pseudomonadati; phylum Pseudomonadota; class Gammaproteobacteria; order Pseudomonadales; family Pseudomonadaceae; genus Pseudomonas; species Pseudomonas sp. ES4. The sequence goes on from NZ_JBOBDO010000001.1 coordinate 134,277, forward strand.
GGCTGTACATCCAGATCGGCACGGTCATGACGTCGATGGTGTAGAGGAAATAGGTCACGGTGAATTCGTTGAACGAGACGATGAACGCCAGCAGCATCCCCGCCAGAATCCCCGACTTCATCAGCGGCACCACCACATCGATAATCGCCCGGGTCGGTGAAGCGCCCAGCATCTGCGCGGCTTCTTCGACTTCGCTGCCAATGGAGAGCATCGCGGCGGTGCAGTTTTTCACCACGAACGGCAGCGCCAGGATCACGTGGGCAATCACCAACCGCGAGGTCGTGATGTGGAACGGCAAGCTGTCGAACACCAGCAATAACGCCAGCCCCAACACCACCATCGGGAACACCAGTGGCAGCGACATCAGTTGCAGCGCTACGGCTTTGCCGCGGAATTCACAACGGGTCAGGGCATAGGCTGCCGGTACCGCAATAATCGTCGCGAAGATCATGGTCAGGCACGCCACCATCAGGCTGGTGGTCATGGCTTTGCCCAGGCTCAGCACATCGCTGGAATCCGGCGACACGAAGGTGTTCCAGGCGGCCTCGTACCATTGCAGGCTGTAGCTGCTCGGCGGGAAATCGAGGTTCGATGCACCGCTGAACGACATGACGATCATGGTCAGGATCGGCAGCACCGCCAGCAGCAGGATGAAGCCCGAGAGAATGCCGGCGAACTTGCCGGTCTCGCCGGGCAACAGCCCATAACGCTTTTTGATCAGGGTGCTCATTGGGAAGCCTCCAGCATGCGCCGACGACGGCCAGTGATGTATTCGGACAAAGTCATGATCGCGAGCGTGGTGACAATCAGCACCACACCGGCAGCGGAGGCGGCGGGCCAGTTCATCAGCGGGGCGATCTGGTCATGGACCATCACGGCCAGCATCGGCACGCGTCGACCACCGAGCAGCAAGGGCACCACGAAGCTGCTGGCGTTGTAGGCGAATACCAATGTCGCACCCGTGATGATCCCCGGCATGCTCATCGGCAGCACCACTTGGCGGAACACCTGAAAACGGCTGGCGCCCAGGGTGGCGGCGGCCTCTTCATAGGTCCGGGCGACGCCGCGCATGGCGCTGGCAATCGGCAGCACGGCCAGCGGAAACGCGGTTTGCACCAGGCCCATCAACACGCCGTTCTGGTTGTAGAGCAGCATGATCGGACGCTTGATCAGGCCCAGGCCCATCAGCGCCTGATTGAGCATCCCGCCGGGACCGAGAATCACCAGCCAGCCGTAGCTTTGCAGCAACAGGTTGACCAGCAATGGCAGCAGCACCGCGGCGAGGAAGATCCGTCGCACGAAGGGCGAGGTCAGCCGCGACATGGTGTAGGCCACCGGGATCGCCAGCACCACGGCGATCACTGCGCTGATCAGCGCCAGACGCAGGGTCAGCAGCAAGGATTTGAGGTAATACGGTTCCAGCAATTGGGCGTAACTGGCCAGGCTGAACCCGGTCCATTCCGCGCCTTTGGTGCCCACACTCATGCGCAGTACCAGCAGGCTGGCGGCGATCAATACGCCCAGAAACAGCATCGACGGCGAGAGGAAAAACCAGGCACGCGTCGTCGGCGAAACACCCCGATTGGCGCGCACTGCAGCGGCGGCAACCGGATGAGTCAGAGGTTGGTGTTCCATAGCAAGGGTCTCGTCAATGGAAAGCAGCTGAGCAAGCACAGGTCTCGAAATCACATTGGCCCCTTGTGGGTGCGAGCCTTTGTGGCGAGGGGGCTTGCCCCCGTTCGGCTGCGAAGCAGTCGTTATCCTGTCATCGCGGTGCACCTGATGCACCGCGATGACAGGATTTAGGGACGCTTCGCGTCCCAACGGGGGCAAGCCCCCTCGCCACAAAGGCTCGCTCCCACAGGGGATCTTCAGTGGTTGAAGATCCTGTGTTCGTCACTCGATCAGGAAGAAAAGATTTCCGTGTAACGACGAATCCATTGGTCATGCACGGAGGCCAGGAAGGCGTTGTCGTGCATGATCGCTTTCTCGGCAATCTGCTCCGGCGTGAGGATGTACGGGCTCTTTCGCGCTTCGGCGGAGATGATCGCCTTGGCGTTGACCGGACCGTTGTAGATGTCCTCAGCCATCTTGCCCTGCACCAGTGGGTCCAGGGAGTGGTTGATAAAGGCGTAGGCCAGGTCGATATCGCCCGGACGGCTTTTCGGCATGACCGAGAGCATCAGGTCGGTGTAGAAACCTTCCTTCATGCCAAAGGTGGCGCCCAGGCCGTAAGCCGGGTCGCGGATCTGTTTCGGGAAGAACGCCGGCGCGTACAAGCCACCCATGTCCAGCGAACCGGTGCGGAACAGTTCGGCGATCTGGTTCGGGTTTTCACCCAGGGTCACGACGCGATCTTTGAGCTCGGCGAGCTTCTTGAAGCCCGGCTCGATGTTGTGTTCGTCACCACCGGCCAATTTGGCGGCGATGATGATCAGGTCCATGGCCTCGGTCCAGTTTGGCGGCGGCAGGAAGATGTTCGGCGACAGCTCCGCGTCCCACAGGGCTGCGTAGCTGTCCGGCGCTTCCTTGATGGTGCGGGTGCTGTAGACGAGGCTGTTGCACCACAGCAGGTAACCGATGCCGTGACCGTTGGCGCCGGTGCGGTATTTCTCCGGTACGTCGATCAGGTTGGGAATGCGGTTGAGGTCGGGTTTTTCCAGCAGGTTGGCGGCGGCCAGACCTTCGGCGCCGACGCCTGCCAGGGTGATGATGTCGTACTGCGGACGATCACCGCCGGCCTTGAGTTTGGCGACCATTTCCGAGGTGCTGCCGGTGCGGTCGGCGATGACTTTGCAGCCGTACTTGGCTTCGAAGGTCGCGGCGATATTGCGCAGGGCTGCCAAACCGGTGTCATCGGACCAAGTCAGCAAGCGCAGGGTTTTGCCCTGGAAGCGTGTGTCGCTGGCATTGGCCTTGATGAACGGCATGCTCATGGCGGCCGCTGCCACCGAGGCTACGCCTACGGTCTTGATGAATTGACGTCTGTTCAGATCATGTTCGCCCATTACGGACTCCCTTTGTTTTTGTAGGTATAAGGCAGGTCGAAACTGTTGCATCCGCGCGACCGATTCAGCATTAGCCCCCGTATTTTCGGGGGTTTGGCTGAGCCAGCGAGTTCATCCTGAGGTCGTGTAAAACACCTGACTATCGATAAAAACTCATCGAAGCCATGACGCCAGTGCATGCCTCATCACGAGGCATGCGCTCACCTTTTTCGTGCCGTCAGACAGCCCGAATCACGTGTTTGATTTCCTGGAAAGCCTGCAAGCCCCACGGCCCCAATTCGCGACCGATGCTGCTCTGTTTGTAGCCACCCCAGGCGGTCTGCGGGAAGATCACTTGCGGCGCGTTGATCCACACAAGCCCCGCCTGCAAGGCGTTGGCGACCCGATCGGCCGCTTCGGCGTCGCGGGTGACCACGCTGGCCACCAGGCCGAACTGGCTGTCGTTGGCCAGGGCAATCGCCTCGGCTTCGCTGGCAAAACTGCGCACGCAGATCACCGGGCCGAAGATCTCTTCGCACCACAGCGCACTGCCTGAGGGCACATCGGTGAAAATCGTCGGCTGTAAAAAATAACCGCGCGGCAGGTCTGCCGGACGATTGCCGCCGCAAACCAGTTTGGCGCCGGCACTCAAACCGCGATCGATGTGACCGAGCACGCGTTGGTATTGCGCCTGGTTGACCAGTGCGCCCATTTCCACGTTCGGGTCGAACGGGTCGGCCACGCGAATGGCTTCGGCGCGGGCCTTCAAACGGATGAGGAATTCGTCCGCCAGTTCATCGGCCACCAGCACGCGACTGGTGGCCGAACACATCTGCCCGGCGTTGAAGAAACCGCCACCACAGGCCACTTCCACGGCCAGCTCGATGTCCGCGTCCTTGAGCACCAGCAGCGAGGATTTGCCGCCCAGTTCAAGGCTCACGCCCTTCACGGTTTCTGCCGCCCGCTGCATCACCTGCACGCCCACCGCGTTACTACCAGTGAAGGAAATCTTGGCGATGCGCGGATCCGCCGACAGCGGCGCGCCGACGGCCAGGCCGGTGCCGCAAATCAGATTGAACACACCGTTTGGCAGACCGGCCTCGGCGATGATCGTCGCCAGTTCCAGCTCCGGCAGCGGCGTCACTTCGGACGGCTTGAGTACCACGCAGCAACCGGCGGCCAGGGCCGGGGCGAGTTTCCAGGCGGTGGTGACCATGGGGAAATTCCACGGCACGATCAGGCCGACCACACCGCACGGCTCGCGGCGCACACGAGCGCTGAAGTCGTCGGTTGGCAGCTCGACGTTACTGTCTTGTTTGGCATCGAGCCCTTCGGCTAAACCTGCGTAGTACTCGAAGGTGGCGATCACGTCATCGACGTCGATGGCCGCTTCAAACAGTGGTTTGCCGTTGTTGCTCGACTGCAATTTCATCAATTGCTCACGACCGGCCTGCACACCCGCGGCGATTCTGCGCAGGATCGCCCCGCGCTCGGCGCCAGTGGTTGTCGACCATTGCTTGAAGGCGTTGGTCGCAGCAGTAACGGCTTGCTCGACTGCGCGTTCATCGCCGCCATTCACGGTGGTCAACAGCGCTTCGGTCGCCGGGTTGATCACGCGCAAATGCTCGTTGCCGGCGGACCATTGGCCGTTGATGTACAGGCCATCAAGAGTGGTTGGAAAACTCATTTCGACACCGCCTTCATCCACTGGGTCTGATCGATTTCAATCAGGGTCGGTCCCTGGCGATCGGTGGCGGCGCGCAGTGCGCTACGCAGTTGCTCGACACCGCAGGCGGCTTCGGCGGCACAGCCCAGCGCCTTGGCCACGCCGATGAAGTCCGGGGTGTAGATGTCCACGCCGACCGGCTCGATGGCGCGGTTGACCATGTATTTCTTGATCTCTTCGTAGCCCTGGTTATTCCACAGCAGGACGATCACCGGGGTGCGCGCTTCAACGGCGCTGGCCAGTTCCGGCAGGGTAAATTGCAGGCCGCCGTCGCCAATCAGGCACACCACCGGAGGACGTGCGCCGTTTTCAACATTGCCGCCGAGCCAGGCGCCAATCGCGGCCGGCAAGGCGTAACCGAGGGTGCCGTAACCGGTGGACGAATTGAACCAGCGACGCGGGCGTTCCGGGTTGAATGTGAGGTTGCCGGTGTACACCGGTTGGGTCGAATCGCCGACGAAGACTGCGTTTGGCAGTTCGTGCAAGACGGTTTCCAGGAAACGGGTCTGGGCCAACGTCGGGGCATCCCAGGATGCGGCCAATTCATCGCGCAAACGCGCAGCTCGCACCTGGCCCCAATCGTTGCGGCGCTCGGCCAGCGAGTGGTGGGACAGTTCGCTCAGCAAGGCTTGTGCGGCGTTGCGCGAGTCGGCTACCAACGCGACTTTCGGCGGGTAGTTGCGTACGGTCTGGTCGGGGTCGATGTCCACACGCAGCAGCACGCCAGGAATTTCGAAACCGCCGGCGAAGGTGATGTCGTAATCGGTTTCGGCCAGTTCGGTGCCGATTGCCAGTACCACGTCAGCTTCAGCCACCAAAGCGCGAGTCGCGACCAGGCTTTGGGTCGAGCCGATCAGCAACGGGTGATTGGATTCGAGCATGCCTTTGGCGTTGATGGTCAGGGCCACCGGGGCGTCCAGCCGTTCGGCCAGTTCAGTCAACTCGGCGGCGGCATCGATGGCGCCGCCACCGGCGAGAATCAGTGGGCGCTTGGCACCGGCCAGCAGCGCGGTCATGCGACTGATTGCGCTCGGCGAGGCACCGGCGCGGTCGATGTTCACCGGTACGCTGTTGAGCAGGTCATCGGCCTCTTCGACCAGCACGTCCAACGGAATTTCGATATGCACCGGGCGCGGACGGCCGGCCTGGAACAGCGCAAAAGCGCGCGCCAGGACACCCGGCAATTCAGCCGCCGACATCAAGGTGTGGGAGAACGCCGCCACGCCGCCGACCAATGCGCTCTGGTTCGGCAGCTCGTGCAGCTTGCCGCGACCGCCGCCCAACTGGCTGCGCGATTGCACGCTGGAGATCACCAGCATCGGGATCGAGTCGGCGTAAGCCTGGCCCATGGCGGTGGTGATGTTGGTCATGCCTGGGCCGGTGATGATGAAGCACACACCCGGTTTGCCGCTGGTGCGAGCGTAACCGTCGGCCATGAAACCGGCGCCCTGTTCGTGCCGCGGAGTGACGTGGTTGATGCTCGAACGGGCCAGCCCGCGATACAGCTCCACGGTGTGAACCCCGGGAATGCCGAACACCTGCTCGACCCCGTAATCTTCGAGTAACTTGACCAATACTTCGCCGCACGTCGCCATGTCTTTGCCCTTCTTGTTCGTTTGAGACGCCGGACCTGCGCAGTGTTTATGATGGGTCGGCAAGTCCAGGGATGGCCTCATTGGAACGGGCGACACGTAGCCGCAACAATGGATAAAAAGTCATACTAGCCATGTCCTCACGTCATACCTTGGATCCCAATGAAACGACTGCCTCCCCTGCCGGCGCTGCACACTTTTCTGATCACCGCGCAGTGCTGCAACTTCACCCGGGCCGCCGAACAGCTGCACATCACCCAAGGCGCGGTGAGCCGGCAGATCGCCGGGCTGGAAGATCACCTCGGTTATGAGCTGTTCATTCGCCAGGCGCGGGGCTTGAGCCTGACCGCCGAAGGACGGGAATGGCTGCCACGGGTGCAGCAGGTTTTCGGCCTGATCGACGAGGCCGTGGAGCAGATCGGCGAGAAGCGCGAAACCCTGCAACTCAAGGCCCCGACGTGTGTCATGCGCTGGTTGTTGCCACGGCTGTTGCAGTGGCAACGGGAACGCCCGGATGTGCCAGTGGAATTGACCACCACGGTCAAGCACGGCGTGGATTTTCATCGCGAGCAGTTCGATGCCGCGGTGATGTACGGCGCACCGCCGGACAGCGCGCTGGCCTCTTTTCATTTGTTCGATGAGCAACTGACACCGGTCTGCTCCAAACCTCTGCTGGAAGGTCCAGTGCCGCTGATGACGCCGCAGGATCTGGAGCAGCACATGTTGCTGCACCCGACCCGGGATGAACGGGACTGGAAAGCCTGGCTGGCCACGGCGGATATTCGCTTGAGCAATGTCGGCAAGGGTCAGCATTTCGAAACGCTGGACCTGGCGATGTCGATGGCGTCCCAAGGGACCGGCGTGGCGATCGGGGATTGGTCGTTGATCGGCGATGATCTGAGTGCCGGGCGGCTGGTCATGCCGTTTGAATTGAAGGTAAAGACCGGGCTCGCGTATTACCTGGTTTTCCCCGAAAAACCCGGACCCTCGCCGAAATTGCGCGACTTGATGGGGTGGTTGGTGGAACAGGCTCAATCGCGGTGATTGATGATCGTTCCCACGCTCCGCGGGGGAATGCAGCCCGGGACGCTCCGCGTTCCTTCCAAAGCGAACGCGGAGCGTCCGTTGAGGCAATTCCCACGCAGCGTGGGAACGATCATTGTGTGGGTTATCATGCCCACCCTCACCCCGCCTCGACCCCAGACCATGACCTACAGCGTTTCCCCCATCGGCTTTGTGCGCTCCTGTTTCAAGGAGAAGTTCGCCATCCCGCGCCAGCCACAACTGGCTCCGGCCGCTCGCGGCGTGCTGGAACTGGTGGCGCCGTTCGATCAGGGCGATGCGGTGCAAGGTCTGGAACAGGTCAGCCACGTGTGGCTGCTGTTCCTGTTTCACCAGGCCCTGGAAGAAAAGCCACGACTGAAAGTCCGCCCTCCTCGTCTCGGCGGTAACAAATCCATGGGTGTGTTCGCCACCCGCGCGACGCATCGGCCCAATGGCATCGGCCAATCCGTGGTGAAGCTGGACAAGGTTGAAGCCAATCGCCTGTGGATATCCGGCATTGACCTGCTGGACGGCACGCCAATTCTCGACATCAAGCCCTACGTGCCTTACGCCGACATCATCGATACGGCCTCCAACCGCATCGCCAGCGCCGCGCCGCAGCTGATTCCCGTGCAGTGGACGGATTCAGCGCTGCAACAGGCTCACGACCATGCTCAGCGCCTTGAAGAACCGCTGGTGGAGTTGATCGAGCAATGCCTGGCACAAGACCCACGTCCGGCGTACCAGATTCCTACACCCGAACGGGAATACGGTGCGCAGTTCTGGGATGTGGATGTGCGCTGGCATTACCCGACGCCTGACCTGATCCGCGTTCTGGAAGTCATTCCCGCGAACGTCTGAACGCCAAAAACGAAAAAGCCCGCGCTGCCATTACAGGCAACGCGGGCTTTTTATGGTCACCACCAAACCAATGTGGGAGCGAGCCTGTTCGCGATGGCGGCGAAACATTCAACGATGACGTTGACTGACGGTCCGCTATCGCGAGCAGGCTCGCTCCCACATGGATTGCAGCGCTGCTTACTTCTCGACGAACGCTCGCTCGATCAGGTAATCACCCGGCTCGCGCATCCGCGGCGACACTTTCAGACCGAAGCTGTTCAACACTTCGCTGGTCTCGTCGAGCATGCTCGGGCTGCCGCACAGCATGGCGCGGTCGTCCTGCGGGTTGATCGGTGGCAAACCGATGTCGCTGAACAGCTTGCCGCTGCGCATCAGGTCGGTCAGGCGACCTTCGTTCTCGAACGGCTCGCGGGTCACGGTCGGGTAGTAGATCAACTTGTCACGCAGGGCCTCGCCGAAGAACTCGTTCTGCGGCAAGTGCTCGGTGATGAATTCGCGGTAAGCGACTTCGTTGACGTAACGTACGCCGTGACACAGGATCACTTTTTCGAAACGCTCGTAGGTTTCCGGGTCCTGGATGACGCTCATGAAAGGCGCCAGACCGGTACCGGTGCTCAGCAGGTACAAATGTTTGCCAGGCTTCAAGTCGTCCAGCACCAGCGTGCCGGTAGGCTTCTTGCTGATGATGATCTCGTCGCCTTCCTTCAGATGCTGCAGCTGGGAAGTCAGCGGGCCGTCAGGCACCTTGATGCTGAAGAACTCGAGATGCTCTTCCCAGTTCGGGCTGGCAATCGAGTAAGCGCGCATGAGCGGCCGGCCGTTGGGCTGTTGCAGGCCGATCATCACGAACTGACCGTTCTCGAAGCGCAGGCCCGGATCGCGGGTGCACTTGAAGCTGAACAGAGTGTCGTTCCAGTGATGAACACTGAGGACACGCTCGTGGTTCATGTTGCTCATGTACGTGGGACTCCTGGAGATTGGTCTGCGCGAGCTCTGCGCCGGCTCTGCAAAAAAATGAGCTGCTGTGCGCAATTGCATCGCATTCTAATGGCAGCCACAATATCTGTTAACTGGATTATTAAGATAAGGGTTATCGGTTATATCGATATGCGATTTACTCTCCGTCAACTTCAAGTATTCGTCGCCGTCGCCCAGCAGGAAAGCGTATCCCGTGCTGCGGGTCTGCTCAACCTCTCGCAATCGGCGGCGAGCACCTCGATCACCGAGCTAGAGCGCCAGTCCAGCTGCCAGCTGTTCGACCGCGCCGGCAAACGGCTGAGTCTCAATGCCCTCGGCAAACAGCTGTTGCCGCAAGCGGTGGCGCTGCTCGACCAGTCCAAGGAAATCGAAGACTTGCTCAATGGCAAGTCCGGATTTGGCTCTCTGGCGGTCGGCGCGACCCTGACCATCGGCAATTACCTGGCCACCTTGCTGATTGGCAGCTTCATGCAGCGCCATCCGGAAAGCCAGGTGAAGCTGCACGTGCAGAACACTGCCAACATTGTGCAGCAGGTCGCCCACTATGAAATTGATCTGGGTCTAATCGAAGGTGACTGCAGTCATCCAGACATCGAAGTGCAGAGCTGGGTCGAGGATGAACTGGTGGTGTTCTGCGCGCCCCAGCACCCACTGGCCAAGCGCGGCACGGCGACCATGGAAGAGCTGACCCACGAGGCCTGGATTCTGCGGGAACAGGGCTCCGGCACGCGACTGACCTTTGACCAGGCCATGCGTCACCATCGCAGCTCGCTGAATATCCGGCTGGAACTGGAACACACCGAAGCGATCAAGCGTGCGGTGGAGTCCGGGTTGGGGATTGGTTGCATTTCTCGCCTGGCACTGCGCGACGCATTCCGTCGCGGCAGTCTCGTGGCGGTAGAGACGCCGGATCTGGATCTGGCGCGGCAGTTCTATTTCATCTGGCACAAACAGAAATATCAGACGTCGGCGATGCGTGAATTCCTCGACCTGTGCCGCGCTTTCACCGCCGGGGTTCAGCGCAGCGACGAGATCGTCCTGCCTACCATCGCTTAAAGCAGGATGACCGCCCACACCAGCCCGATCATGGTTAACGCCACTAACTGAGCAGCGCTGCCCATGTCCTTGGCGTTCTTGGACAACGGGTGCAACTCAAGGGAAATGCGGTCGATGGCCGCTTCCACGGCCGAATTGAGCAATTCGACAATCAACGCCAACAGACAGACTGCAATCAGCAACGCCTGCTCGACGCGACTGACGTTCAGGAAGAACGACAGCGGGATCAATATGACGTTAAGCAATACCAGTTGCCGAAAGGCCGCTTCGCCAGTGAAGGCTGCACGCAGACCGTCCAGCGAATAACCGGAGGCGTTGAGGATGCGTTTCAGGCCGGTTTGGCCTTTGAAAGGTGACATAAATTAGGCAACTGACCAAAAAGGAAGTGGGAAAGCTAGAGTAAGCCAAGTCAAAAAAGCGTGAACGCGCCGCGCCTGCTTAGCTCGAAATTGACTCAAGTTGTTGCAGAAGCAACGCCGCCTGGGTCCGGGTCCGCACATTCAGCTTGCGAAAAATCGCCGTCACGTGGGCCTTGATCGTCGCTTCGGAAACGCTCAGCTCGTAGGCAATCTGCTTGTTCAACAAGCCTTCACAGACCATGGTCAGCACACGAAACTGCTGCGGCGTCAGGCTCGCAAGGCCTTCGCTGGCGGCCTTGGCTTCGGCGGAAACGCTGACCGCCTCGAACGCCTGGGGCGGCCAGAACACATCACCATCGAGCACCGCGCGCACGGCTTTCTGGATGACACTCAGATCACTGGACTTGGGGATGAAGCCGCTGGCGCCAAACTCACGGGACTTGACCATGATCGAGGCTTCTTCCTGAGCCGACACCATGACCACCGGAATCTGCGGATACTGACCGCGCAACAACACCAGCCCTGAAAAACCGTAGGCCCCCGGCATGTTCAGGTCCAGCAGCACTAGATCCCAGTCGGACTTCTCGTCCAGACGGGTTTCCAGTTCGGCAATGCTTGCCACTTCCACCAGACGGACTTGCGGGCCCAGGCCCAGGGTCAACGCTTGATGCAGGGCGCTACGGAAAAGAGGGTGGTCATCGGCAATCAGGATTTCGTATGTGGCCATTTTTCAAATGATCCTGTTTTTCAAACAACTCGAGGTACAGCCACGGAGCTGTACCAACAGGGCACGTTCAACGCCAATCACATGGTTATCCCACGTAAAGAATACGGCGTATCAAACTTTGGCCGCGCCCTAATCGGCGCCAAGCATGCCCAGCGAAGTCGGGGTGGTCAAGGTGCTTGGCCAGTACAGTTCTTTGCAGTATGGGCGACAATCGGCGCGGGACAGGGCGCCGATTTACACAAAAGGCATCAGTTCGGCGTGTGCCGGTGTTGAAACATTCATTTCAAGCTGATGCTTGGCATCAAGGTAATGCTGGCTGAACACATCAAAATAAGCGTCCAGTGCCGACGCCGCCGCGGTATCACCCGCCAGATCGAGACACAACGCCGCCACTTCGGCTGTGCATAAATGCTCGCTACGGGTCGATCGGCGCAACCGGTACCGCGATAACTTCTCGGGCAACAGGCTCAGGATCGGCAGCCGGTCAAAGTAGGGGCTTTTGCGGAAAATCTTCCGGGCTTCTGTCCAGGTGGCATCCAGCAGAATGAACAGCGGACGCTTCGAACTATCGGCATCGACGCTGTTTGTGACACGTTCGGGTTCGACGTACTCTCCCGGAAACACCAGATAAGGCTGCCATTGCGGATCGGCCAGCAGCGCCAGCAGTTGCTCGTCAACTTCTGTACGCGACCAGATGAACGCATGGTTATCGCGCACCACATCGGCGATCAGCCAACCGGTGTTGCTCGGTTTGAACACTTCCTTGCCCGTCATAATCAGGCACACGCCAGAACGGGCCTCGACCTGTGGGCGCCAGGCGCACAGGCAGTGGCTCTCGATCACGCGGCAGGCTCGGCAACGCGGCGCCCTCCAGCCTCGGGCCTGAATCGGCTTGATGCCCTCTTCCTCTCGCTCATCGCGCAAGCGGGCTACTGCGTTTGCAGCAAAGCGTGGGGTTGCTGGGATCATCGCAGGCAACGCCGGCAGGGGAAGAAAATCGACACGAAAAACACTCGGCAGGGCAGAAAGTGGCGGCAGTTTATCAGAGCAGCCGGCGCAAGCCTGTACCGTCCAGGCCTCGTCCCCTATAATTCGCCGCCACTGAACGCACAGTCATGTGACGGGTCGAACCACCAGTCACTGAACCAGGAGAGTTTCATGCTGCGCCTTATCGTTCCCACCGCTGCCATTTTGCTGGCGTCGTCCTTCAGCGCTCAGGCTGCTTCCTTGAGTGAGCAGAATCTCAACAGAGAGCTGCGAAACGTCGCCACACAAAGCAGTGTTGGTACTCCACGGGCGATCAACGAAGACATTCTTGATCAGGGCTACACCGTCGAAGGCAACACGCTGATCAATCATCTGAGCGTACAAAGCAGCCACGCCAACAAGATGCGTGCCGACCCGAAAGCTGTGTATTTCCAGCTTGGCGCCTCTGTATGCAACAACCCATCGTTCCGCAAACTGATGGCCAAGGGTGCGGTCATGCGTTACGACTTCACTGAAGTGAAGACCAACCGCTCAGTCGGCTCCGCCAGCTATCAGGAATCGGACTGCCCGAAAGCGGCTCCGACCAAGAAGAAGTAATCATTGGGAATTGGCGCGCCGCTGTTCATCCTCGGCGCGCAGTTCTGCCAACAGCGCTTGCAAGTAACGCGAGCGTCGGTCGGCGCCCTCCAGACGTCGGCAACACTCCTCTTCAAGACTCAAATGATTGGTCTCGGCCGATGATTTCAGTAATCGATACAGTTGCGTATCGATCTCCAGAATAACTCTGGTCATACCTTCCCGCCTCCATGCTTCTCGCCCTTGCTTGAGCGATAAAAATCCTTCAACCGCTTGTAACGAGCGTCCTGCCTTTGACGCAAAGTTGTCGTGTGGTGCCTGTAATTCAGTAAATCAGACTGTCGGACACTCGCCTTGTGTTCGGACGAGCGGTGAAAGCACCTTGCAAATCCCCAATAAGCGGTTGCCAGGAAAGACTTTGCGGCGCAATGATCAGTCAGCGAAAAACACTATGAGGGTCTAAATTCATAGTGTTCACGTTTACTTTTCAGGGCAGGAAAGGGGCTGCCCAATATGTGACTTGTTGTGCCAATGTTTCCTTCATCCAAGGGAAAAACAGAGCCTGTATGGAAGGAGAAGTTGATGCCTTACCAACCGAATGACCTACTGAGCCGTCATTTTGAAGAAAGCGGCCACGACCTCATCAGAAAGGTCGAAGAGCAACTCAACCTGGTTTCACCCAACAGCCCCAACATCCCGATTTACCGCGACATGATCCTGACCGTGCTACGCATGGCCCAGGAAGATCACAACCGCTGGAATGCCAAGATCACCCTTCAAGCCCTTCGTGAACTGGAACACGCTTTCCGTGTTCTGGAGCAATTCAGGGGGCGCCGAAAGGTCACTGTCTTTGGCTCGGCCCGAACACCTATAGAACATCCCTTATACGGTCTGGCCCGGGAACTTGGCGCCGAGCTGGCGCGCTCGGACCTGATGGTCATTACCGGTGCCGGTGGCGGCATCATGGCGGCGGCCCACGAAGGTGCTGGCCTGGAACACAGCCTGGGATTCAATATCACCCTGCCCTTCGAGCAACATGCCAATCCCACCGTCAATGGCACCACCAACCTGCTGCCCTTCCACTTCTTCTTTACCCGCAAGTTGTTTTTCGTCAAGGAAGCCGATGCGCTGGTCCTGTGCCCTGGCGGTTTCGGCACCCTGGATGAAGCGCTGGAAGTGCTGACACTGATCCAGACAGGCAAAAGTCCGCTGGTGCCCGTGATATTGCTGGACGCGCCCGGCGGCAAGTTCTGGCAAGGTGCGCTGGACTTCATCCACCATCAACTGGAGGAAAATCGCTACATCCTGCCGACCGATATGAAACTTGTCAGTCTGGTCTACAGCGCGGAAGACGCTGTTGAGCAGATCAACCAGTTCTACAGTAACTTTCACTCCAGTCGCTGGCTCAAGCATCAATTCGTGATCCGCATGAATCACAAGCTCAACGACCAGGCGCTCGAACACATGCAAGAAGCATTTGCCGACCTGTGCCTGAGCGATCACTTCCATCAACACGCTTACAGCGGAGAAGAACACGACGAAGCGCAGTTCAGCCACTTGGCGCGGCTCGCCTTCACCTTCAACGCCCGTGATCATGGACGCCTGCGGGAACTGGTGGACTACATCAACCTGCCGGAAAACTGGGCGCAATCCCAACCCCAGGCGCAACAGCGCTCGCGGGAACCGTTCAAGGTAACGTAGTCAAAAAAAACGGCCCGCTATCGAAATAGCGAGCCGTTTCAGTCAATCGTCCATCCCTCGGCCGCTGAACAAGCGGCTGATCATTTCCATGGAATATCCCCGATAACTCAGGAACCTGCCCTGTTTGGCACGTTCCCGGGCGTCTATCGGTAAATGCCCGGAAAACTTTCGCCGCCAGGTGTCTTCCAGTTGTTCCTGCCAGTTGATACCACTCTCGCGCAAAGCAAGTTCGATGTCGGTACGTTGCAGGCCGCGCTGGCTCAACTCTTCACGAATACGCAAAGGGCCATAACCGGAACGGGCACGGTAGGAAACAAAGCTTTCTAGATAACGGGATTCGGACAGCAAGCCTTCTTCCGTCAAGCGGTCGAGTGCCGTGTCGATCATTTCAGGGAGGGCGCCGCGTTGACGCAGTTTACGCGTCAACTCGACTCGACCGTGCTCGCGTCGAGCGAGCAGGTCCATTGCGGTTCGCCGCACCGCGACGAGTGTATCGAGTACGGCGGTCATCGGATCAATCAGATATCAGCGTCAGCCAGGTCATCAGCAGTCTCTTTGACTGGCGATGCTTTAACGTCCGGCGCTGGAGTCAGCAACTTGTCGCGCAGTTGCTTCTCGAGCTTGGCGGCAATTTCCGGATTGTCTGCCAGGAACTTGGCCGAGTTAGCCTTGCCCTGACCGATCTTGGTGCCTTCATAGGCATACCAGGCGCCGGACTTCTCGACGAAACCGTGCAGCACGCCCAAGTCGATCATCTCACCGTTAAGGTAGATGCCCTTGCCGTAAAGAATCTGGAACTCGGCCTGACGGAATGGCGAAGCCACCTTGTTCTTCACAACCTTGACGCGGGTTTCGCTACCGACAACCTCGTCACCTTCTTTCACCGCGCCAGTACGGCGGATGTCCAGACGAACCGAAGCGTAGAACTTCAGCGCGTTACCACCGGTGGTGGTTTCCGGGCTGCCGAACATCACACCGATTTTCATACGGATCTGGTTGATGAAGATAACCAAGCAGTTGGCATTCTTGATGTTACCGGTGATTTTACGCAGCGCCTGGGACATCAGACGGGCTTGCAGGCCCACGTGCATGTCGCCCATTTCGCCTTCGATTTCAGCCTTTGGAACCAGGGCCGCCACGGAGTCGACGATGATCACGTCAACCGCGTTGGAACGCACCAGCATGTCGGTGATTTCCAGGGCTTGCTCGCCGGTGTCCGGCTGCGAAACCAGCAGGTCGTCGACGTTGACGCCCAGTTTGCCGGCATACTCAGGGTCAAGGGCGTGTTCGGCGTCGACGAATGCGCAGGTCGCGCCGGCTTTTTGAGCCTGGGCGATCACCGACAGTGTCAGCGTGGTTTTACCGGAGGATTCAGGACCGTAGATTTCAACGATACGGCCTTTTGGCAGACCGCCAATGCCGAGCGCGATGTCCAGACCCAGAGAGCCAGTGGAAATAGCCGGGATCGCCTGACGGTCCTGATCGCCCATACGCATTACGGCACCCTTGCCGAATTGACGTTCGATCTGACCCAGGGCCGCAGCCAAGGCTTTCTTCTTGTTGTCGTCCATTAAAGTCCTCACGTAATCAATAAGGCCTGACGGCCAACACCTGTATAAGTAGCCAGTATTATTCCACAGCGTTTCAGGATCGCCTACCCCTGATTTGAGATTTCTCCAGCGGCATGGCGCAGCAGCCCCTCTAGCGCGGCCTTGACCGTTTGTCGGCGGACCTCGTCACGGCTGCCTCGAAAGTACTGCACCTCGCTGAACACCTGTTCTCCAACGCCCCAGGCCAGCCACACGGTACCCACCGGTTTCCTCGGCGAACCACCATCCGGTCCCGCCACACCACTCACCGCTACGGCAAATCGCGCCTGGCTTTTCTCCTGCGCGCCCCGGACCATGGCCTCGACCACCTCACGACTGACCGCCCCCGCTGTCTCGAACAACACCTCGGGTACATTCAGTTGCAAGGTTTTCTGACGGTTGGAATAAGTGACATACCCGGCCTCGAACCACGCCGAACTCCCGGGAATGCGGGTGATCGCCTCGCTGATCCCGCCGCCGGTGCAGGACTCTGCAGCGGTGACATGGGCATTGAGAACCCGCAAGCGCCGGCCAAGTTCAGCGGCCAGTTGGGTGATTTCTTTCACGGTCATCTCCTGAGCAAGCGGAATGAGAACTACCGTACACGAGCGGATAACGCTTGCAAGGCGCAGGATCGATCAAAATGTTAGCGAGCGAGGGCTCTGATATAAGCCTGACAGGCTTGCAAGGCAATCAGTCCGCGGTTCCGGGCATCGGTGATGGCGATAATTCGTTGCACGCTGCCTGTTCCGCCAGTTGCCGGCCATAACGCCAATCCTGAAAGCGCCACCTCAGCGCCGCCGAGCCACCAGACAACACAGCCAGAAACACAACAACGCCAATGATGCGGTAAGACATCGGCATCAAACCGACGGCTGACATAACACCGCCCTCGCCCGCGCCCAGAGTTGCAAGCGGTCCTGTAAACCGTTCAGGCCGCCGTTGATGCGACGGGTGATACTGTTGAACTGGTCACGGTCGGCCAGTTCGTTGAAGCCATTGCGCTCCCAGAACCAGGCAGCCGATTCAGCGGCCCACCGGGGTTTTTCCAGAAGTGCTGGTAAAAACAGCAAACGATCATCACCGAAGAGTCCGAGACTGCACTGACGGTAATTGTCGCGACCCGTGATCTGAATCAGGCCTCGGCCACGGTATTTTTGCCCGTCGCCGTCGGCCTCTGGCGTATTACCCAGGCGTACAGACAGTGCGCCTGTGTCGTACTTTTTCATATATTGAACGCTGCCCAACTCACGCACGTGCTGCAACTGCCCCGACTCGTGGCCGACTTGCGCAAGAAACGCAGCGATGCGTTTCGAGGTGTTGATGTTGTGGCGGGTCATGGCTGTGTTGAGTGCGGAAATGAAAACGCCCGCTTGGGAGCAGGCGTTGGGCATAACGATTTGTAGTTGTTGCTGCGTAACAGTCATATAGCCTCCAAAATGCCGTCGGCGACTCGATGTACAAGACTTGGGCAATGATCATGCAGTGGGTCGATCAGCGGAGTGATCTTCATGGGGGTTTCATCGGGTAATAAAAACCCGCTTAAGTGCGGGTTTGAGTGAAAGGTACTTGGCCTTGGGAAACCCGCATCCTTGCGGGTCGGATGCCGGTCGGCACCGCTGCTCGCCAGTCCATTGGGCTTTGTGTTCAGCGATCCTGGCGGGTATCTCGCGGCGGCACTTCGCAAACGCCAATCCGCTTGGCCGCCCAGCGCTCATAAAGGCCAATGGCAACGTCTGCCCCAGCCATCGCCGTCAGGCAACCGAATGCGCAAGCCGTCCAGATCGACACGCCGGCGGCATACAGCAGCATGATGGCCGAGACCCCGCAGACCATGCAGGCCCCGGATCGCAAGGCCAGACGCCGCAGCAATGACCAGCCGCGGGCGCCCTCCTTGTCGGCGCGCCACATTTCGCCGGACACCCCACCCACCAGGGCGAGGACGATGACGAGCCAGATCGGCATCTCCAGCAACGCTTGTTGCTCGTTTGTCATGTCGCGTCTCCTGAGGGGGGGATTGATGAGTGATGGGGGTGTCTTTCAAACGGTGTCTCTTGAGTTGCCTGACGGTAGGTGGGCATTCCAAAAAGCCCGGCGCTAACCGTAATACTGTTCACTTAAGCGCGGCGTCCACATTTGTGGCGAGGGGATTTAGCGAAACGTCGCACCACCCCGTTGGGCTGCGAAGCGGCCCCAGCGTCTTTTCAGACAGACTAAGCTGTCTGGATTACGACTGCTTCGCAGCCGAACGGGGTGGTGCGGCATTCCGATAACCCCCCTCGCCACAGGTTCTAGCTCGACTGAAGAATGTCTTAAGTGAACCGCATTACGGCGCTAACCGGACTTTTCAGAATGCGATCCTTCGCGTCGACCTTTCGGCGCTACTGGCGCGGTACGGGCCCATTCATATTATTTTTCCGACCGCGGTCCCTGCCCGCCGGATAACTGCTTGCGGTGCTTTACGCTGCACACCCGGGTCAGTTGCCAACCCTCTGAACCGTTGAGGCCGGTTCATCGCTGCCTTTGTGGTGGAACTAGAGATCTTCGTTTCGAGCTGCTTTGTTGAGCGGCTTGAGACAAAGAATATGCATTGATGCATACACAGTCAATGCACCAACGCATTTATTTGTGCGATAGAAATGCACAAACGCATTAACGCCCTGCAGACAAAGGCGCTGGTGGTTTTTTGCAGGCGAAAAAAAACCCACTCAGTGGTGGGTTTTATCTGACACCGGTGAGGCTAACGGGCGTACATGCCCCACCAGAAGACGTGACCGAGGATGACAATCTGCTCTTCCTGGATTTCCTGGAAGGTGTAGTCCTCGTCTGGATGTTCATCGCGATTGAAGCTGCGCAGGCGTATCCCTGTCGGCAGGCGATAAAGCTGTTTCACTCGCAACTGGCCGTTGTGGTTGATGGCGTAGAGGTCACCGTCGACGATGTCACCAATCCCGCACTTGCCGGCGTTGACGCCTACCGTGGCGCCGTCGCGCAGCACCGGCAACATACTGTTGCCGCGCACGGTCACGCATTTGGCCTGGTCGAACTGCACGCCGTTGTGGCGCAGACTCCGCTTGCCGAAACGCAGGCTAGAGCGCTCGCTCTCTTCGATGACGAATCTTCCTGATCCTGCCGCCAATTCAACCTCGCGAAGAAAGGGGACCGATACCTCGTCATCATCAACAGGCGTATCGTCGTCCCACAGACTTATGTCCTTGAGTTCCGAATGCAATTGATCGCGCCCGGCGCTGGCTGCCGGCACGACATCCGCTCGCCCCCGCAACTGGTCGGTGCTCACGCCGAAGTACTCGGCGATCTTCGAGATGTGTTTGTCCGAGGGATCGACGATCTTCCCGCTGAGGATCCGCGAGAGAGTGGATTGAGGCACGCCGGTACGACGGTGAAGCTCCGTGGGGGAGATCCCGGCCTGATCGAGCAGCGCTCTTAAGACGGTAGAAACATTGCGTTTTTGCATAAAACGCATAGTGCTTGTTCTTTTCGCGGAAGACAAATGCCAAATTGCATAAATTGCGCATATGCGGTGCATACACCGAAGAAATGTATCGCGGGGCTTTCATGCCTGCGTCGGGTGGACCGCCCATGTTAACCTTGCGCCCATCGCGGAAAAGCCGGGCCGATGCCCCTCCTTTGCCCTACACCTTTCAACGAATTTGCCTGATTATCCGATGAATAAAGCCCTTTCTGATCTGTCCTCCCACACGCCAATGATGCAGCAGTACTGGCGCCTGAAAAACCAGCACCCTGACCAGTTGATGTTCTACCGCATGGGCGACTTCTACGAGATCTTCTATGAAGACGCGAAGAAGGCCGCCAAGTTGCTGGACATCACCTTGACCGCCCGTGGGCAGTCGGCGGGCCAGGCGATTCCGATGTGTGGGATTCCTTACCACGCCGCGGAAGGTTACCTGGCGAAACTGGTCAAGCTCGGCGAGTCGGTGGTGATCTGTGAGCAGGTCGGCGACCCGGCGACCAGCAAGGGACCGGTGGATCGTCAGGTGGTGCGGATCATCACGCCGGGTACGGTTAGCGATGAAGCGCTGCTGGATGAGCGTCGGGACAACCTGATCGCAGCGGTGCTGGGTGACGAGCGTCTGTTCGGCCTGGCGGTGCTGGATATCACCAGCGGCAACTTCACCGTGCTGGAGATCAAGGGCTGGGAAAACCTGCTGGCGGAACTGGAGCGGGTCAATCCGGTAGAACTGATGATCCCGGACGATTGGCCGAAAGACCTGCCGGCGGAGAAACGTCGTGGGGTTCGTCGCCGCGCGCCGTGGGATTTCGAGCGTGACTCGGCACTGAAAAGTCTTTGCCAGCAGTTTTCCACCCAGGACCTGAAAGGTTTCGACTGCGAGAACCTGACCCTGGCCATCGGCGCCGCCGGTTGCCTGCTCAGCTACGCCAAGGAAACCCAGCGCACCGCCCTGCCCCATTTGCGCAGCCTGCGCCATGAACGCCTGGACGACACCGTGGTGCTGGACGGCGCGAGCCGTCGCAACCTGGAACTGGACACCAACCTGGCCGGCGGTCGCGACAACACGTTGCAATCGGTGGTCGATCGCTGCCAGACCGCCATGGGCAGCCGTCTGCTGACCCGCTGGCTGAACCGCCCGTTACGGGATTTGACCGTATTGCTGGCGCGCCAGACCTCGATCACCTGCCTGCTCGACGGTTACCGTTTCGAGAAACTGCAACCGCAGCTCAAGGAAATCGGCGACATCGAGCGGATCCTGGCGCGGATCGGCCTGCGTAATGCCCGTCCTCGCGACCTGGCTCGCCTGCGCGATGCGCTTGGTGCATTGCCTGAGTTGCAAGTGGCGATGACGGAGCTGGAAGCTCCGCACATCATTCAACTGGCGAAGACCACCAGCACCTACCCGGAACTGGCGGCGCTGCTGGCAAAAGCCATCATCGACAACCCACCGGCCGTTATCCGTGACGGCGGCGTGTTAAAAACCGGATACGACGCCGAACTGGACGATTTGCAATCGCTCAGCGAAAACGCCGGGCAATTCCTGATCGACCTCGAAGCCCGCGAGAAGGCCCGTACCGGTCTGTCGCACCTGAAAGTCGGTTACAACCGCATTCATGGCTACTTCATCGAGTTACCAAGCAAGCAGGCTGAATCGGCGCCGGCAGACTATATCCGTCGCCAGACGTTGAAAGGTGCCGAGCGCTTCATTACGCCGGAACTGAAGGCATTCGAGGACAAGGCCCTGTCGGCGAAGAGCCGCGCCCTGGCGCGCGAGAAGATGCTCTATGAAGCACTGCTCGAAGATTTGATCGCCCAGTTGCCGCCGTTGCAGGACACCGCGGCGGCACTGGCCGAACTGGACGTGCTGAGCAACCTTGCCGAGCGCGCGCTGAACCTCGATCTGAACTGTCCGCGCTTCGTCAGCGAGCCGTGCATGCGCATCAGCCAGGGTCGTCACCCGGTGGTCGAGCAAGTGCTGACCACGCCGTTCGTGGCCAACGACCTGAGCCTCGATGACAACACCCGCATGTTGGTGATTACCGGTCCGAACATGGGCGGTAAATCCACCTACATGCGCCAGACCGCACTGATCGTGCTGCTGGCACACATCGGCAGCTTCGTGCCGGCGGCCAGTTGCGAGTTGTCTCTGGTGGATAGGATCTTTACCCGGATCGGTTCCAGTGATGACCTGGCCGGCGGACGTTCGACCTTCATGGTCGAAATGAGCGAAACCGCGAACATTCTGCACAACGCCACCGAGCGCAGCCTGGTGCTGATGGACGAAGTCGGTCGCGGCACCAGCACCTTCGACGGTCTGTCCCTGGCGTGGGCGGCGGCCGAACGCCTGGCGCATCTGCGGGCTTATACGCTGTTTGCCACCCACTACTTCGAGCTGACCGTGTTGCCGGAAGCCCAGCCATTGGTGGCTAACGTCCACCTTAACGCCACCGAGCACAACGAACGCATCGTGTTCCTGCACCACGTGCTGCCAGGGCCTGCCAGCCAAAGCTACGGCCTTGCGGTAGCGCAGTTGGCCGGTGTGCCGAGCGAAGTGATCGTGCGCGCTCGCGAACACTTGGGCCGGCTGGAAGCGACCGCCCTGCCTCATGAAGCTCCCAAGACCGCCAAAGGCAAACCAGCCACGCCGCAACAGAGCGACATGTTCGCCAGCCTGCCGCATCCGGTGCTGGATGATCTGGCCAAACTTGATCTGGACGACATGACGCCGCGTCGTGCGCTCGAAATGCTCTATACACTAAAGACACGGATCTAACGCACTTGCCTGCAAGCTGTTAGAATCTCGCGCGGTTTGGGATGCTGCTGGCTTATAGCCTGACCAGCAGACTATCGCTCCCAAACCTGGCGACCCCAACGTGAAGGGGCTCCGCTGCCGCCGCCTGAGGAGAAAATTAGAAATGACCTTCGTCGTCACCGACAACTGCATCAAGTGCAAGTACACCGACTGCGTAGAAGTGTGTCCGGTGGACTGCTTTTACGAAGGCCCGAATTTCCTGGTGATTCACCCGGATGAGTGCATCGACTGCGCACTGTGCGAACCAGAATGCCCTGCCGTGGCCATCTTCTCCGAAGATGAAGTCCCGGAAGACATGCAGCAATTCATTCAGCTGAACGTTGAGCTGGCGGAAATCTGGCCCAACATCACCGAGAAGAAAGAATCTTTGCCCGATGCCGAAGAGTGGGATGGTGTCAAAGGCAAGATCAAAGATCTCGAACGCTGATTGCCCCCGCGTTCCCGAAAAGGCCCCTTGTGGGCCTTTTTGCTTTTCTGCAGGCAAAAAAAGGGGCGGTTTGACCCGCCCACATTTTTTCCCTATTCCCTGTGTTCCTTTTCATCGTCCTGATGAATCGCTTCCTACGATGTCCTTCCCCTCATCCTTGAAGGGTGTGTCTGTCCGTCGACACAGTTCAGATACTAGAGAATTCCCTACCAAGAGCAATCGCCTCCAATAGCTGAAGTTTTCTGTCACACGCTATTCACATAAAAAAATAAGCATATAAATCAATAAGTTAATCTTCGCTCTTGTAGGAATATGTACGACTGCTACGCATTGAAATTAGCGAACACTTACGAAAGAGTAAGCAAACTCTTACAGCGGGAGACTACAAACCAGAGGAACTACGGACGGAACTCCCAGCCTGTCTTCCAGGCAATAAAAAACCCCGAACAGTCGGGGCTTTTTAATGCCAGCCAGAAAATTACTTATTGAAACAGCGACTCGCTCGACAGGCCGTTCTTCTCGAGAATCTCCCGAAGACGCTTCAGGCCTTCAACCTGAATCTGTCTGACCCGCTCCCGGGTCAGGCCAATTTCCAGGCCTACATCTTCAAGCGTGCTGCTCTCGTGACCGCGCAGGCCGAAGCGGCGTATCACCACTTCGCGTTGCTTGTCGGTCAGCTCCGAGAGCCATTGATCAATGCTCTGGGACAGGTCGTCATCCTGCAACAGTTCACATGGATCGGTTGGACGGTCATCGGTAAGGGTGTCCAGCAGGGTTTTATCCGAATCCGGACCCAGTGAGACGTCGACCGAAGAAACCCGTTCGTTCAGGCCGAGCATGCGCTTGACCTCGCCCACCGGTTTTTCCAGCAGGTTGGCAATTTCTTCGGGTGAGGGTTCGTGATCGAGTTTTTGCGTCAGCTCCCGTGCAGCCCGCAGGTACACGTTGAGCTCTTTGACCACATGAATCGGCAACCGGATGGTCCGGGTCTGGTTCATGATCGCGCGCTCGATGGTCTGACGAATCCACCAGGTCGCGTAGGTCGAAAAGCGGAAGCCGCGTTCGGGGTCGAACTTCTCTACCGCCCGGATAAGACCGAGGTTGCCCTCTTCGATCAGGTCAAGCAGCGACAGACCACGATTGACGTAACGCCGGGCGATTTTCACCACCAGCCGCAGGTTACTTTCAATCATGCGTTTGCGCCCGGCCGGATCTCCACTTTGCGACAAGCGCGCAAAATGAACTTCTTCTTCGGGGGATAACAGAGGGGAAAAACCAATCTCATTGAGGTACAGCTGCGTGGCATCGAGCGCACGCGTGTAGTCAATGTACTTGTGTTGCTTTAACGAGGCGGAGTGTTTGGATTTGGCACGAACGGAAGGTGGAGCAGCCCCTTCATCATTCGACATCGAATCCGTACCGATGCCGGTCTCCATCAGGAGAACCTCATCGTCGATGTCAAACTCCGGCACTTCTTTACTGAGAGCCATTGTTATAGTCCTTTGGTGAGTTCGACCTCAGGCTCAAGCGGCGCCTTTATCCCTGGCAACGCTGGAACCTGTTCCCTCTACGCGACGGAACAGGCTGGAAAGCGATCAACGACGTGGCAGGAATTGCAGCGGATCTACTGGTTTACCTTGTCGGCGAATCTCAAAATGCAGCTTCACCCGGTCTGTACCCGTTGACCCCATTTCGGCAATTGTCTGTCCGACCTTGACCTGCTGCCCCTCCCGAACCAACAGCCTGCGGTTATGTCCGTAGGCACTGACGTAGGTGTCGCTGTGTTTGATGATGACTAATTCGCCGTAGCCCCTTAAGCCACTCCCGGCGTATACCACCGTCCCATCAGACGCAGCTAAAACAGGCTGTCCCAAATCCCCGGCGATATCAATTCCTTTATTCAAACTCCCGTTTGAAGAGAATTTTCCAATAAGAATGCCATTAGATGGCCACCCCCAGCCGGTCGGGGCCGGACCGGCAGGAGGCATCGGAACAGGGGTCGGCTTGCTGCCGACGGACGGTGTAACCACCGCAGTACTGGTGGTTGCGCCATTCGCCTGGCGCCGGATTACCGTGGTTTTCAGCGACGAAGAAGGCGTTGAATCGGCGGTGCTGGCCATCGGCGTCGGCGTTGAACCGGTGCGACCGTCAAAGCGAATCGTCTGACCCGGATGGATCGTGTAAGGCGTAGGAATGTTGTTGCGTGCCGCGAGGGCTTTGTAGTCCCAACCGTAGCGAAAGGCAATGGAGAACAAGGTGTCTTTAGGCCGGACGACGTATTGACCCGTGGTCACTGCCGGACGCTGGGCGACGGCTTTGTTGCGATCGACGACGCGAACATCACTCGACTTGTTGCTGGAGCAACCTACCAGCAAGGTGCTCAAGACAAGGCCAGTCACCAGGCGCTGAAAGCTCGTTTTACCCATTCGCTGCGCAATGACTGTGAGACTCACCCGCCGCTCCCTTTGTGGTGGCTGAAAATGTGGATTGCCGTGTTCCGGCATGAAATGTCGCAAGTATAACGAGCCGTGCAGGCTTTACCTTTAATGAAGCGAAATGGCTTCGCGCACACGTTTGCTGCCTGACGATGAAATCCGTTTAACTGATCGATGCCGGTGTAAGACACAAGCAATCGAAGAGAATTCAGCGCCCTGAAACAAATGCTCAGGCCAGTGGCCCATTGAGCAACGGGACGAAGCGAACAGCCCCCAGCACACGCCGGGAAAAGCCCTGCTCTTCCCGGATGATCAGCATCAATTGTTGAACCTCGCCCGAGCCGACCGGAATCACCAGCCGCCCTCCCGGTGCCAACTGATCGAGCAGCGCCTGAGGTACATCGGTCGCCACCGCCGTCACGATAATGCCGTTGTAAGGCGCCAGCGCCGGCCAGCCTTCCCAACCATCGCCCCAGCGGAACACTACGTTGCGCAGGTTCAGTTCCACCAGGCGTTCCTTGGCCCGGTCCTGCAGAACCTTGATGCGCTCGACTGAAAATACCCGTTCGACCAGTTGCGACAGTACCGCCGTCTGATAGCCCGAGCCGGTGCCGATTTCCATCACCTTGTCGAGAGGACCTGCCTCCAGCAGCAGCTCGCTCATGCGAGCCACCATATAAGGCTGCGAGATGGTCTGGTTATTGCCGATCGGCAGTGCCGTGTCTTCGTAGGCACGATGAGCCAGCGCCTCGTCGACAAACAGGTGACGCGGTGTACGGCGAATGACTTCCAGCACCTTGGCGTTGGAAATTCCTTCTTCATACAGGCGTTGAATGAGGCGCTCACGAGTCCGTTGCGAGGTCATCCCGATGCCACGACGCAGAATATCGTCTTGTTCACGAGCCATTAGTTCAGCCCCTCCAGCCAGCCATCGAGACTTCTGAAGGCATCATTAAAGGTGCGATCCAGTTGCAGTGGGGTGATTGAAACATAGCCTTGCATCACCGCATGAAAATCGGTGCCCGGGCCGCCGTCTTCGGCATCCCCCGCCGCCGCAATCCAGTAACCGGATTTGCCGCGCGGATCGACCACTTTGATCGGCGCCGCAGCACGTGCGCGATGACCGAGGCGGGTCAGTTGAACACCGCGAATATGGTCCAGCGGCAAATTCGGAATGTTCACGTTCAGTACCGTACGCGGTGGCAGTTCAAGGTCCGCGTGAGCCTCTACCAGTTTGCGCGCGAAGTACGCGGCTGTGGGAAGGTTCTCCACTTGCCGTGAGACCAACGAAAAGGCAAACGAAGGGCGCGCCAGGAAACGTCCCTCAAGGGCTGCCGCCACGGTGCCGGAATACAACACGTCATCACCCAGGTTGGCGCCCAGGTTGATACCTGAAACCACCATGTCCGCCTCGCACTCCAGCAAGCCATTAAGGCCCAGGTGCACGCAATCGGTCGGTGTGCCATTGAGGCTGATAAAGCCGTTGGCCAGGGTTTGCGGGTGTAACGGACGGTCGAGCGTCAGCGAGCTGCTGGCGCCGCTTTTGTCTTGGTCCGGGGCGATAACCACGCATTCGGTGTAATCCGCCAGCGCAGCATAAAGCGCGGCGAGACCGGGTGCGGTTACCCCATCGTCGTTAGAAATCAGAATACGCATGGGCTGTCCGTCTGCCCCACCGGCACCAGATCAACAAGCTCGCGCACCAATACGGTGGCAAAGCATCCGGCCGGAAGGACGAATTCCAGTTGCAGAATGTCAGGCTCGGGATAATGCCACGTCAACCCACCAATGGGCAGTCGCAGGATGCGACGTTCGTGGCTCATACCGGCGTTAATCAACCAATCACGCAAGTCCGCTTCGCGCGTGGCGATTGCCTGCTCCAGTTCATGGACAGCGCCAGTGGCCGGCGAGTCACCTTCGCCCCACTGCGGACCGGTCGGGTGCAGATCGAGAATCGCCAGGCGCGGGTCGCTGCACTCGGCTTCACCGGCCGGAAAGAAGCTGCGACTGTCGGTGAAGGCCAGCAGATCGCCAACCAGGGCACGCTGCCAGGTGCCATCGGCGACACGCGCCGCCAACACCTGATTAAACAGAAAGCTGCGCGCCGTAGAGAGCAGACGCGAACGCACGTTGCGCTGCTCCGGCAACGCTTTACGCGCCGCCCAGGCACGGGCATCGACCACGTTACCGCCGTCAAACCCAAAACGCTGGGCGCCGAAATAATTGGGAATACCTTGCTTGGCGATCAGTTGCAGACGCTCGTCGATCGCCGCTTTGTCGCCAGCGAATTGCGTCAGTCGCAACGTGAAACCATTGGCCGAGTGAGCACCGCGTTGCAGCTTGCGTTTGTGCCGGCCGGTCTTGAGGATCTTCAGCGTATCGTTTTCTGCCGCCGACAGATCAGGATCAGCCTTGCCCGGCAGCTGCACGCTGAACCACTGGCGAGTCAGCGCCTGACGATCCTTGAGGCCCGCGTAACTGACGGTGCGCAATGGCACGCCTGCCGCCTTGGCGATCCGCCGTGCCGCTTCTTCGGTATTCAGACCGCGCTTTTCCACCCAGATCCACAAGTGTTCGCCGTCGCCGCTGAGGGGAATATCGAGGACTTCATCGACCTGGAAATCTTCCGCCGTGGCTTTCAGTACGGCGGTGCCGAGGGCTTCGCCATAGGCCCGCGGGCCGAGCAATTGCAGTTCGTTCATGCGCGCAGCAACAAGGCAATGGAGTGCACGGCAATGCCTTCTTCGCGACCGACAAAGCCGAGCTTTTCGGTGGTGGTAGCTTTCACGTTCACTTGATCCAACTCAACTTGAAGATCCGCGGCAATCAGCGCGCGCATCGATTCGATATGCGGGGCCATTTTCGGCGCCTGGGCGACGATGGTGTTATCGACGTTGCCGACTTTCCAGCCCTTGGCGTGGATCAGTGCGACGACGTGGCGCAACAGCACTCGGCTGTCGGCGCCTTTGTATGTCGGGTCGGTGTCCGGGAAATGTTTGCCGATATCACCCAGCGCAGCGGCGCCGAGCAAGGCATCGCTCAAGGCGTGCAGCAGGACGTCACCGTCGGAATGAGCGAGCAGCCCGAAGCCGTGTGCAATGCGCACGCCGCCCAGAGTAATGAAATCGCCTTCAGCGAAACGGTGCACATCATAGCCGTGGCCAATACGCATAAAAAAACGCCCCGATTTTTGTCAGGGCGTGATTCTACCTGCATTAGGCGCCTAGGGCGCGTGCGTGATGCTGCAAGTGGTCATCAATGAAGCTGGCGATGAAGAAATAGCTGTGGTCGTAGCCGGGTTGCAGGCGCAACGTCAGCGGATGACCGGCCAGTTTGGCGGCCTGTTGCAAGGCTTCAGGTTTGAGCTGGGTGGCCAGGAAATCGTCGCGATCACCTTGGTCTACCAGCAGAGGCAGCTTTTCGTTCGCCTCGGCAATCAAGACGCAGGCATCCCACTCGCGCCATTTCGATCGGTCTTCTCCCAAGTAGCGGGAAAAAGCTTTCTGCCCCCAGGGACAGTCCATCGGATTGTTGATCGGCGAGAACGCCGACACCGACTGATAACGCCCAGGATTGCGCAACGCGCAGACCAGCGCGCCGTGGCCACCCATGGAATGACCGCTGATGCCGCGCTTGTCCGAGGCAGGGAAATGGGCTTCGACCAATGCGGGCAATTCCTGCACGACATAGTCATGCATCCGATAATGCCGCGACCAGGGTTCCTGCGTGGCATTCAGATAAAACCCGGCACCGAGACCGAAGTCCCAGGCGCCATCCGGATCACCCGGCACATCAGGACCGCGAGGGCTGGTGTCCGGGGCAACGATGATCAGCCCCAGCTCGGCGGCCATGCGCATGGCGCCGGCCTTTTGCATGAAGTTTTCGTCGGTGCAGGTCAGGCCGGATAACCAGTACAGCACTGGCAACTTGCCGCCCTGTTCCGCCTGCGGCGGCAGGTACACGGCAAACACCATGTCGCAGCCGAGCACATCGGAGCGGTGCCGATAGCGTTTGTGCCAGCCGCCGAAGCTTTTCTGGCAGGAGATATTTTCCAGGCTCATGACCGACCTCAGAAATGGATGACGGAACGGATGCTCTTGCCTTCATGCATCAGGTCGAACGCCTTGTTGATATCTTCCAGGCCCATGGTGTGGGTGATGAACGTATCCAGCGGGATCTCGCCGGTTTCAGCCATCTCGACATAGCTTGGCAACTCGGTACGACCACGCACGCCGCCGAACGCCGAACCGCGCCAGACGCGACCGGTCACCAGCTGGAATGGACGGGTGGAGATTTCCTGGCCAGCACCGGCGACGCCGATGATTACCGACTCGCCCCACCCCTTGTGGCAACACTCGAGTGCAGCGCGCATCAACTGGACGTTACCGATGCACTCGAAGGAAAAGTCGACGCCACCGTCAGTCATGTCGACGATGACTTCCTGGATCGGACGATCGAAATCTTTCGGGTTCACACAATCGGTTGCACCCAACTGCTTGGCGATCTCGAATTTGGCCGGGTTGATGTCGATGGCGATGATCCTTGCAGCCTTGGCTTTGACGGCGCCGATGACTGCCGAAAGACCGATGCCGCCGAGACCGAAAATAGCGACGGTATCACCTGGTTTTACCTTGGCGGTATTAAGAACGGCACCGATGCCGGTGGTGACACCGCAGCCCAGCAGGCAGACTTTCTCCAGTGGCGCTTCTTTTTGAATTTTGGCGACGGAGATTTCCGGCAGCACGGTGTACTCGGAGAACGTCGAGGTCCCCATGTAGTGAAAAATGGGTTGGCCTTTGTAGGAAAAGCGCGAAGTGCCATCCGGCATCAGGCCTTTACCCTGAGTCGCGCGAATCGCCTGACACAGGTTGGTTTTACCCGACAGACAGAATTTGCACTGGCGGCATTCCGGGGTGTACAGCGGGATCACGTGATCGCCGACGGCCACGGAGGTAACGCCTTCACCGATCGCCTCGACCACCGCGCCACCTTCGTGACCGAGGATCGACGGGAAGATACCTTCCGGGTCAGCGCCCGACAGTGTGTAGGCGTCGGTATGGCAGACACCGGAGGCAACCACACGCAGCAGGACTTCACCGGCCTTGGGCATGGCGACATCGACTTCAACGATCTCGAGGGGTTTCTGGGCCTCGAAGGCAACGGCAGCGCGCGACTTGATCATGTGGATTCTCCAGTGAATTAAAACAAGACAAGGAGTGTAATACAGCGCCTTACGATGAATAATCCAGGCAAAAGCAAAACATTATTGCCATACAGGGATAATCCTTGATGTCCGAAAACCGCTGGGAAGGTATCGACGAGTTTGTCGCCGTGGCCGAGTGCAGTCAGTTCACGGCTGCCGCAGAACGCCTCGGGGTTTCGTCCTCCCACATCAGTCGACAAATAGTACGTCTCGAAGAGCGCCTTCAGACGCGACTGCTGTATCGCAGCACCCGCCGGGTCACGCTGACCGAAGCCGGGCAAACCTTCCTGCAACATTGCCAGCGCCTGCAGGATGGTCGCGAAGAAGCACTGCGTGCGGTGGGCGACCTGACCAGCGAACCCAAAGGCATGCTGCGCATGACTTGCGCCGTAGCGTACGGCGAACGATTTATCGTGCCGCTGGTAACCCGTTTCATGGGGCTCTATCCGCAACTGCGCATCGACATCGAACTGAGCAATCGTCAACTCGACCTCGTGCACGAAGGGCTGGACCTGGCGATCCGTCTCGGTCGCCTGCAGGACTCGCGGCTGGTAGCGACACGCCTGGCGCCACGACGCATGTACCTGTGTGCATCGCCGTCCTATCTGGAACGCTACGGCCGGCCGCACAGTTTGTCGGAACTGAGCCGCCACAACTGCCTCATCGGTAGCTCGGACCTCTGGCAACTGGAACAGAACGGGCGGGAATTTTCCCAGCGAGTGCAGGGAAACTGGCGCTGCAACAGTGGGCAAGCGGTGCTGGATGCGGCGTTACAGGGAGTGGGTTTGTGTCAGTTGCCGGACTACTACGTGCTGGAGCACCTTAAAAGCGGCGAGTTGATTTCGCTGCTGGAAGCCCACCAACCGCCGAACACTGCCGTGTGGGCGCTTTATCCACAGCAACGGCATTTGTCGCCGAAGGTGCGCAAGTTGGTGGATTACTTGAAGGAAGGATTGGCTGAGCGGCCGGAGTATCGGAGCTAAGGTATGTTTCAGTGCCAGTTTTATTGACTGAGATACCGCTTTCGCGAGCAAGTCGAAAGTAATCTGCCAGATACCACAGCAATCAGCGGCGGTTAGCCCAACGCTGGCGCAACCATTCGAGATCTTCAGGGCGCGTGACCTTGAGATTGTCGGACCGGCCTTCAATCAGTCGCGGCGCCAGCCCCGCCCACTCCATCGCCGAAGCTTCGTCAGTAATCACCGCATCGGCCACCAGACTGTCCGCCAACGCCCGATGCAATGCACCCAGACGAAACATCTGCGGCGTATAGGCTTGCCAGATCACACTGCGATCCACGGTTTCGACCACGCGACCGTGCTTGTCGACCCGCTTGAGGGTATCGCGTGCCGGAACCGCCAGCAGTCCGCCAACCGGATCATCTGCGAGTTCACCCAGCAACTTGTCCAGATCATCACGGCTCAGATTCGGCCGCGCCGCATCGTGAACCAGCACCCAATCGTCATCGTCAGCGCCTTGCGCATGCAAATGCAGCAACGCATTGAGTACCGACCCGGAACGCTCGGAACCACCTTCAACCCGCTGAATTCGTGGATCGCCAGCGCATGCCAGGTTCGGCCAATAAGGATCATCAACAGCAAGACTGACCACCAATCCCTTCAGGGCAGGATGATCAAGGAAACAGCCGAGGCTGTGTTCGAGAATAGTGCGCCCGTCCAATTGCAAATATTGCTTGGGACGGTCCGCGGCCATACGGGCACCGACGCCCGCGGCAGGAATTACAGCCCAGAAGGCCGGTAACGAAAGGTTCATTGAGCCAGCTGGTAAAGGGTTTCACCGTCCTTGACCATGCCCAATTCATGACGAGCCCGCTCTTCAACGGTCTCCATGCCCTTTTTCAATTCACTGACTTCAGCGTCCATCACCCGATTGCGCTCAAGCAGCCCCTCGTTCTCAGCGTGTTGATCTGCGATCTGCTGAGTCAGTTCGGCCACTTGCGCCAGACTGCCATTACCCACCCACAGGCGGTATTGCAGGCCAGCCAGCAGCAGGAGCAAGACGAGGAACAACCAATTGGGACTGCGCATCGAATATCAGGTATCCAGTGAAAAAAGACAGCCATGCCAAAACTTTGAAGCTTCTGATAGCACGAAGCCTGGAAGATCCAGGCTTGTGCTTATAAGGCATCAGATTAGTGGCAAATCCATCGCTGCTGCGATTTTTCCGACACAATCCGGTGTCTTTTTTACCAATTAACGATTAACCGCGGAATTCGCTGCGACCGTTGTACTTGGCTTTGCCATTCAACTGCTCTTCGATACGCAGCAGTTGGTTGTACTTGGAAACACGGTCCGAACGGCACAGGGAACCGGTCTTGATCTGGCCAGCCGCGGTGCCCACAGCCAGGTCGGCAATGGTCGAATCTTCGGTTTCGCCGGAGCGGTGCGAGATCACGGCAGTGTAACCAGCGGCCTTGGCCATCTGGATGGCTTCCAGGGTTTCGGTCAGGGTGCCGATCTGGTTGAACTTGATCAGGATCGAGTTGGCGATCTTTTTATCGATGCCTTCTTTCAGGATCTTGGTGTTGGTCACGAACAGGTCGTCGCCCACCAACTGGGTTTTCTCGCCGATCTTGTC
This sequence comes from Pseudomonas sp. ES4, assembly GCF_050586665.1. NCBI lineage: Bacteria > Pseudomonadati > Pseudomonadota > Gammaproteobacteria > Pseudomonadales > Pseudomonadaceae > Pseudomonas > Pseudomonas sp. ES4. The sequence continues at coordinate 167,428 of NZ_JBOBDO010000001.1, forward strand.
GGTGAGGATTTTCCAGCCAGCCCAGTCGGACTCGTCCAGACCGTCTTCGATCGAGATGATCGGATAACGCTCGGTCAGGCCTTTCAGGTAGTCAGCGAAACCTTCGGCGGTGAACACCTGGCCTTCGCCGGACAGGTTGTATTTACCGTCTTCGTAAAACTCGCTGGCAGCGCAGTCCAGCGCCAGGGTCACGTCGGTGCCCAGCTTGTAACCGGCATTCGCCACGGCTTCGGAGATCACTTTCAAAGCGTCTTCGTTGGAAGCCAGGTTCGGTGCGAAACCACCTTCGTCACCCACAGCAGTGCTCAGGCCACGGGCCTTCAGAACAGCTTTGAGGTGATGGAAAATCTCGGTGCCCATGCGCAGACCTTCCGAGAAAGACTTGGCGCCTACTGGCTGAACCATGAATTCCTGGATGTCGACGTTGTTATCGGCGTGCTCGCCACCGTTGATGATGTTCATCATCGGAACCGGCATCGAGTAAACACCCGGGGTGCCGTTCAGGTTGGCGATGTGAGCGTACAGCGGCAGGTCCTGGTCCTGTGCGGCTGCCTTGGCGGCGGCCAGGGAAACGGCGAGGATCGCGTTGGCGCCCAGGGAGCCTTTGTTTTCAGTACCGTCGAGCTTGATCATCGCGTGATCCAGCGCTTTCTGGTCGCTTGGGTCTGTACCCAGCAACAGGTCACGGATCGGACCGTTGATGTTGGCGACGGCTTTCAGAACGCCTTTGCCCAGGTAACGGCTCTTGTCGCCATCACGCAGCTCGAGTGCTTCACGCGAGCCAGTGGAAGCACCGGACGGCGCGCAAGCACTGCCGATGATGCCGTTATCGAGAAGCACGTCTGCTTCCACAGTGGGGTTGCCACGGGAGTCGAGAACTTCACGACCTTTGATGTCGACGATTTTTGCCATTGTTGTAAACACTCCAAAGTTGACGAAAACGACGCAGCTGAAGGAAATCTTGTATCGCCGGCAAGCAATGTGCAGCGGGCAGACTTGCGGACGAGAAGGCCCAGACCCGAGGGCCTGAGCATTAATTCGTGCGGTACTTTACCGGAGAAATGAGGATTACGCGGTTTCTACCGTCGGAAAACTCTTCACCAGTTCGTCCAAAGCTTTGAGCTGGGCCAGGAATGGCTCCAGTTTGTCCAGACGCAAGGCGCAAGGGCCATCGCATTTGGCGTTGTCCGGGTCCGGATGCGCTTCGAGGAACAGACCGGCCAGCGACTGGCTCATGCCAGCCTTGGCCAGATCGAGGACCTGAGCGCGACGACCGCCGGCGGAATCGGAACGACCACCAGGCATTTGCAGCGCGTGGGTCACATCGAAGAACACCGGGTATTCGAACTGCTTCATGATGCCGAAGCCAAGCATGTCGACGACCAGGTTGTTGTAGCCGAAGCTCGAACCGCGCTCGCAGAGGATCAACTGATCGTTACCGGCTTCCACGCACTTGTTCAGGATGTGTTTCATTTCCTGAGGCGCAAGGAACTGGGCTTTCTTGATGTTGATCACCGCACCGGTCTTGGCCATCGCGACCACCAGGTCGGTCTGGCGCGACAAGAAGGCTGGCAGCTGGATGATATCGCAGACTTCAGCGACGACCGCGGCCTGATCAGGCTCGTGGACGTCGGTGATGATCGGCACGCCGAACGCTTGCTTGATGTCCTGGAAAATCCGCATGCCCTCTTCCAGGCCAGGGCCACGGTAAGAGGTCACGGAGGAACGGTTGGCCTTGTCGAAGCTGGCCTTGAACACGTAAGGGATACCGAGTTTCTCGGTGACCTTTACGTATTCTTCACAGACCTGCATCGCCATGTCGCGGCTTTCCAGCACGTTCATGCCACCGAAAAGCACCATTGGCTTGTCGTTGGCAATCTCGATATCGCCTACGCGGATGATCTTCTGGGCCATCGGATTTACGCCTTCTTCTGGTGTTGAACCAAAGCTGCTTTAACGAAACCGCTGAACAACGGGTGACCGTCGCGTGGTGTCGAGGTGAACTCAGGGTGGAACTGGCAAGCGACGAACCATGGATGATCCGGAGCTTCAACCACTTCAACCAGCGCGCCATCACCGGAACGGCCAGTGACTTTCAGGCCAGCCTCCATGATTTGCGGCAGCAGGTTGTTGTTCACTTCGTAGCGGTGACGGTGACGCTCGACGATCACGTCCTTGGCGTAGCAATCGTGCACCAGGGAACCCTGCTCCAGCAGGCAATCCTGAGCGCCGAGGCGCATGGTGCCGCCCAGATCGGACGTTTCGGTACGGGTTTCGACGGCGCCGGTGGCATCTTCCCACTCGGTGATCAGCCCCACGACCGGATGGCCGCTGGCGCGATCGAACTCGGTGGAGTTGGCGTCTTTCCAGCCCAGCACGTTACGAGCGAACTCGATCACGGCCACTTGCATGCCCAGGCAGATACCCAGGTACGGAACCTTGTTTTCGCGAGCGAATTGAACGGCAGTGATCTTGCCTTCCACGCCACGCAGACCAAAGCCACCCGGTACCAGAATCGCGTCGACACCTTCCAGCAGCGCAGTGCCCTGGTTTTCGATGTCTTCGGAGTCGATGTAGCGCAGGTTGACCTTGGTGCGGTTGCTGATGCCGGCGTGACTCATCGCTTCGATCAGCGACTTGTAGGCGTCCAGCAGTTCCATGTACTTGCCGACCATCGCGATGGTGACTTCATGCTCAGGGTTGAGCTTGGCATCGACCACGGCTTCCCACTCGGACAGATCGGCGCCGCCACATTGCAGGCCGAAACGCTCGACAACGAAATCATCCAGGCCCTGGGAGTGCAGGATGCCCGGGATCTTGTAGATGGTGTCGGCGTCTTCCAGCGCAATCACCGCACGCTCTTCAACGTTGGTGAACTGAGCGATCTTGCGACGCGAGGAGATGTCGATCGGGTGATCGGAACGGCAAACCAGCACGTCAGGCTGCAGGCCGATGGAACGCAGTTCCTTGACCGAGTGCTGGGTAGGCTTGGTTTTGGTTTCACCGGCAGTGGCGATGTAGGGCACCAGTGTCAGGTGCATCAGCATCGCGCGCTTGGCGCCGACTTCGAAACGCAATTGACGGATCGCTTCGAGGAACGGTTGCGATTCGATGTCACCCACGGTGCCACCGATCTCGACCATGGCCACGTCGGCATCGCCGGCGCCCTTGATGATCCGGCGCTTGATTTCGTCGGTGATGTGCGGGATCACCTGAATGGTGGCGCCCAGGTAATCACCACGGCGCTCTTTGCGCAGGACGTGTTCGTAGACACGGCCGGTGGTGAAGTTGTTGTTCTGGGTCATGGTCGTGCGGATGAACCGCTCGTAGTGGCCCAGGTCCAGGTCGGTCTCGGCGCCGTCGTGGGTGACGAACACTTCACCGTGCTGGAACGGGCTCATGGTGCCCGGGTCAACGTTGATGTACGGGTCCAGCTTCAGCATGGTGACCTTAAGTCCCCGCGCCTCCAGGATGGCCGCCAATGAAGCCGATGCGATGCCTTTCCCCAATGAAGAAACAACACCGCCCGTGACGAATATGTAGCGCGTCATGAAAAACCCTAGAAGTCTGCGTTAAAGCGGTCCGAGCCGCCGGGGAAAGCGAAGGAAGGCCGAAGCCCCCGATCACCTGCATTAATCACAGTGCACCTTTCAAAAAAACCGCCGCGTTGGGACAGACCGGAAGATGAAACACCGGTAGGTTGCTCGCTACACATTTTTTGGAATCGCCCAGCAAAGACTGCTTGGTAATCGGCAACTCCTGCAATTCAGGCGAATCCACAGAAGTTGTATCAAGAAGGGAGCGTAGTCTACCGGAAAGCCCCTTTCAGCTCAAACCTAGATCTTCGTGCGGTGGCTGCCAATGCAAATTCCAACGGTCCTTTGCATTGCCATCCAAGCCCCGCAGGTTGGCCACCGCCAGCAATTGCTCGCCTCGATAGAGCAGCGGCAATCTGCCACGGACAAATCCCGGCACGCCGCTTTCATTGAGCAATCGCTTCAGATCGCGATGGCCGCGACCGGGTAAATTCATCACCTCACCTCCCTCACGATAGCGGATATGCAGCAGGCCATCGGGGATTTGACCGGTGAGTGTGAGCACGCCGTTATCCGGCAACACCAGTGATACCGAGGGCTCAGCCCAAGACACCGGGGATGGCGGAGTGCGCAGCCAGCCACCTGACAACCACCAGAGACGCCCACCCGCGCGATGCAACTCACCCGCCGCCAGCCGCCAGAGCGGACGCGCATCGCCGGTCGCATCGCGCACATTCTCCCAACCCGACCAATGGTCACTGTCCGGCAAGGTCGTCAGCGGTTTGAGCCAATGACTCAGCGCATTGCGCTGACGTGCATCAGACAGTTTCTCCAGCAGTGCCAACTCCAGCGACGGCAAACCCAACCAATCGAAATCACTGGCGGTGCTGGCGTGGGCCAGATCGATTTGCGCCAATTCGTCGAGCAATCCCTGCGCTTCGCTCAGATGCGCAGCGCTGCGCGCCATGGTCGCCACCGCTTGCGGCCAGCGCGCGGTCAGTACGGGGAACACTTGATGACGCAGATAATTGCGTGAGAACTGGTGGTCCTGGTTCGACGGATCCTCGATCCAGCTCAACTGATGCTCAGTCGCGTAGGCTTCAAGCTCGGCGCGAGTGATATTGAGCAACGGTCGCAACAGATGCCCCCGCCCCAATGGACGCTCGCTTGGCATCCCCGACAACCCCCTCACCCCTGCCCCACGCAACAGTCGAAACAACAAGGTTTCCGCCTGATCGTCACGGTGCTGGGCGGTCATCAACACCTCATTGGCTTGAGTCGCCTCGATGAACGCGGCATATCGCGCATCCCGGGCTGCACGCTCGATACTGGCGCCGGGTTGAACCTGCACACGAACAACCTGCAGCGGCACCCCCAGCGCATCACAGACCGACTGACAATGATCCGGCCACGCATCAGCCGCCGCTTGAAGGCCGTGATGAACATGGATGGCGCTTAGCGTCGGCAGGGATTCGGTTTTCGCGAGGTGTACAAGAAGGTGCAGCAGGACGGTGGAGTCGAGACCACCGGAGAACGCGATGCGCCAGGTTGTAGCATTGCGCCACGGTTTCAGATTCAGCAACAACTTGGCAGGCAAATCAATCATTGGCCGACTCATAGCGTTCCCTTTACACAAAACAAATGTGGGAGCGAGCCTGCTCGCGATAGGGGCATAACAACCAACAGATTAGTTGAATGTTAAGCCGCCATCGCGAGCGGGCTCGCTCCCACATGGGTATAGCGAGGTCAGATCAGAGACCGTAGCTCATCAGGCGCTCGTAACGGCGAGCCAACAGCGCTTCGTTATCGAACTTCTTCAGCATCGCCAGTTGCGAACTCAGTTCTGCACGGATCGATGCAGCCGCAGCCGCCGGATTACGGTGCGCGCCGCCCAAAGGCTCGCTGATCACTTTATCCACAATACCCAGGCCTTTCAGGCGCTCGGCGGTGATGCCCATGGCCTCGGCTGCGTCCGGCGCTTTCTCGGCGGTCTTCCACAGAATCGAGGCGCAACCTTCCGGCGAAATCACCGCGTAGGTCGAGTACTGCAGCATGTTCAGTTGATCGCAAACACCGATCGCCAGAGCACCGCCAGAACCACCCTCACCGATCACGGTGGCGATGATTGGGGTTTTCAGGCGAGCCATGACGCGCAGGTTCCAGGCAATCGCTTCGCTCTGGTTGCGCTCTTCAGCGTCGATACCTGGGTAAGCGCCCGGGGTGTCGATGAAGGTCAGGATTGGCATCTTGAAGCGTTCGGCCATTTCCATCAGGCGGCACGCCTTGCGGTAGCCTTCCGGACGCGGCATGCCGAAGTTGCGGCGAACTTTCTCGCGAACTTCACGGCCTTTCTGGTGACCGATGATCATCACCGGCTGGTCGTCCAGACGGGCAATGCCGCCCACGATCGCAGCGTCGTCGGAGAAGTGACGGTCGCCGTGCAGTTCGTCGAACTCGGTGAAGATATGTTCGATGTAGTCCAGGGTGTATGGACGTTTCGGGTGACGCGCCAGACGCGCGATCTGCCAGCTGGTCAGCTTGCCGAAGATGTCTTCGGTCAGCGTGCTGCTTTTGTCCTGCAGGCGGGAGATCTCATCGCCGATATTCAGCGAATTGTCATTACCGACCAAGCGCAACTCTTCGATCTTGGCTTGCAGGTCGGCGATCGGCTGTTCGAAATCTAGAAAATTCGGGTTCATAGGCGTCCGTCTTGGGTCGACATCCAAGAGAGCTTGGGCCGGCCGGTTGTCTATTCGCGCCCTACCTTAAGGGAGAGGCGCGTTCAGGTCGAGATTAAAAATTCAGGTCGAGATCAGGCGCGTCTATTGCACCTGACCGTCAACGGTATTGGAGGAAGACGTTGTCTCGCCCGAACTGGTCACGCAGGGCTTGAATCAAGGCATCCGCCGGGTCGATCCGCCAGGTCTCGCCGAACTGCAGCAAGGCCTTCGCATCGGGACTGGTGTATTCCATGGTGATCGGGCACGCGCCACGGTGACGCTTGAACAACTCACCGAGCCAGCGTAGCTGATCGCCTTTCAAATCCTGGGTCTGCAGCTTCAAGCGCAGGCTTTCGGCCAAATTGGTGCGCGCATCTTCCATGCTCATCACCCGCTTGACGCGCAGCCGCAGCCCACCGGAGAAATCATCGTTGCTGACTTCGCCTTCGACCACCACCATCGCGTCGGTCTGCAACAGCGACTGCGCCGAATGGAATGCTTCGGCGAACAGCGACGCTTCGATCCGGCCCGAACGGTCGTCGAGGGTGATGAAACCCATCTTGTCGCCCTTTTTGTTCTTCATGACTCGCAGGGCGATGATCATGCCCGCGACGGTCTGGGTATCACGGGCCGGTTTCAGGTCGATGATGCGCTGACGGGCGAAACGGCGGATCTCACCTTCGTATTCGTCGATCGGGTGACCGGTCAGGTACAGGCCGAGGGTATCTTTCTCCCCCTTCAGGCGCTCCTTGAGGGTCAGCTCCTTGGCCTTGCGGTGATTGGCGTAGACATCGGCGTCTTCTTCTACGAACAGACCGCCAAACAGGTCGACATGACCGCTGTCATGGGTACGCGCGGTTTGTTCGGCCGCCTTGATCGCCCCTTCCATGGCATTCAGCAAAACCGCCCGGTTGCGGTCGATATTGGCCTGATAGGCTTTCTGCTCGTCATGGAAGTAAGGGCCCAGGCGATCCAACGCACCGCTGCGGATCAAACCGTCCAAGGTGCGCTTGTTGATACGCTTGAGATCGACGCGGGCGCAGAAATCGAACAGATCCTTGAACGGACCTTCCTGACGCGCCTCGGTGATGGCTTCCACCGGACCTTCGCCCACCCCTTTGATCGCGCCGAGGCCGTAGATAATCCGGCCTTCGTCATTCACCGTGAACTTGAACTCCGAAGTATTCACATCCGGCGCGTCGAGACGCAGCTTCATGGTGCGAATTTCTTCGATCAAGGTCACGACCTTGTCGGTGTTGTGCATATCCGCTGACAGTACCGCGGCCATGAACGGCGCCGGGTAGTGCGTTTTCAGCCAGGCGGTCTGGTAGGACACCAAGCCATAAGCGGCGGAGTGGGATTTGTTGAAGCCGTAACCGGCGAACTTTTCTACCAGGTCGAAAATGTTGCCGGCCAGGTCGGCGTCGATATTGTTGGTCTTGCAACCGTCAATGAAACCGCCGCGCTGCTTGGCCATTTCTTCGGGTTTTTTCTTACCCATGGCTCGACGCAGCATGTCCGCGCCGCCGAGGGTGTAACCGGCCATGACCTGGGCAATCTGCATCACCTGTTCCTGATACAGGATGATGCCGTAAGTCGGTGCCAGAACCGGTTTGAGGCCTTCGTACTGGTAGTCCGAGTGCGGGTACGCGAGTTCGGCGCGACCGTGCTTACGGTTGATAAAGTCGTCCACCATGCCCGATTGCAACGGGCCCGGACGGAACAGGGCCACCAGTGCGATCAAGTCTTCCAGGCAGTCGGGCTTGAGCTTTTTGATCAGCTCTTTCATGCCGCGCGACTCGAGCTGGAACACCGCGGTGGTTTCGGCTTTTTGCAGCAACTGGTAGGTCGGCTTGTCATCCAGCGGGATGAACGCGATATCCAGCGGCGGCTCATCGACCTTGGCGCGATCGCGGTTGATGGTTTTCAGCGCCCAGTCAATGACCGTCAGGGTCCGCAGACCGAGGAAGTCGAACTTCACCAGGCCAGCAGCCTCAACGTCATCCTTGTCGAACTGGGTCACCAGGCCGTCACCGGCTTCATCGCAATAAATCGGCGAGAAGTCAGTCAGCTTGGTCGGAGCAATAACCACACCACCGGCGTGCTTGCCGACGTTACGCACAACGCCTTCCAGTTTGCGGGCCATTTCCCAGATTTCGGCGGCTTCTTCATCGACCTTGATGAAGTCACGGAGGATTTCTTCCTGTTCGTAGGCTTTTTCCAGGGTCATGCCGACTTCGAACGGAATCATCTTCGACAGACGATCCGCCAGGCCGTAAGACTTGCCCTGCACCCGCGCCACGTCACGGACCACCGCTTTCGCCGCCATGGAACCGAAGGTGATGATCTGGCTTACCGCGTTGCGGCCGTACTTCTCGGCCACATAGTCGATTACACGGTCACGACCGTCCATGCAGAAGTCGACGTCGAAGTCGGGCATCGATACCCGTTCCGGGTTAAGGAAACGTTCGAACAGCAGGTCATATTCCAGCGGGTCAAGGTCGGTGATCTTCTGCACGTAGGCCACCAGCGACCCGGCACCCGATCCACGGCCCGGACCTACCGGCACGCCGTTGCTCTTTGCCCACTGGATAAAGTCCATAACGATCAGGAAGTAACCCGGGAACCCCATCTGGATGATGATATCCAGCTCGAAGTTCAACCGGTCGACGTAGACCTGACGCTTGGCTTCGTAATCTTCGGTAGTGTCCTTGGGCAGCAGAACGCTGAGGCGATCCTCCAGGCCATCGAAGGAAACCTTGCGGAAATACTCGTCGATGGTCATGCCATCGGGGATCGGGAAGTTGGGCAGGAAGTGAGTGCCCAGCTTCACTTCGATGTTGCAGCGCTTGGCAATCTCGACGGTGTTTTCCAGCGCTTCGGGAATGTCGCTGAACAGCTCGGCCATTTCCTCGGCGCTTTTGAGGTATTGCTGATCGCTGTAATTCTTCGAACGCCGCGGATCGTCGAGGGCGCGGCCTTCACCGATGCAAACGCGGGTTTCGTGGGCGGCGAAGTCTTCCTGCTTGATGAAGCGCACGTCGTTGGTCGCGACCAGCGGCGCACCGATTTTTTCAGCCAGGGCCACGGCGCCATGCAACTGTTCTTCGTCATTGGGGCGGTTGGTGCGCTGGATCTCCAGATAGAAACGATCCGGGAACACGGCCATCCATTCGCGCGCCAGGTTTTCCGCTTCGGCCGGGTTGCCGCTGAGCATCGCCAGGCCGATCTCGCCTTCTTTTGCCGCCGACAGCATGATCAAGCCTTCGCTGGCTTCGGCCACCCACTCGCGCTCGATGATGACCGAGCCATTGCGCTGGCCGTCGATGAAGCCGCGGGAAATCAGTTCGGTGAGGTTGCGATAACCCACGGCGTTCATCGCCAGCAGGCTGATCCGGCTCAGGGCGTTATCCGGATCCTTGTTCGACAGCCACAGGTCGGCGCCACAGATCGGCTTGATCCCGGCGCCCATGGCGGCTTTATAGAATTTGACCAGGGAACACATGTTGTTCTGGTCGGTGACCGCTACGGCAGGCATGTTCATGCCGACCAGGGTCTTGACCAGCGGTTTGATCCGCACCAGACCGTCGACCAGGGAGTACTCAGTGTGCAGGCGTAGATGAACGAATGAAGCCGGCATAGTGATCCTGTCTAGAAACTAGAAACGTGAAGACAACAAGGCCCGGATTGTACCGGGCCTTGGCAAAAACATCAGCCTTGCGACTAACTCTCGATCAGGTTTTCCCGCGCCTCGTAAGCCAGGCGTACCGGGGCGAACGAGCGGCGGTGAATCGGCGTCGGCCCCAGGCGGGCCAGCGCCTCCAGGTGAACGGGCGTCGGGTAGCCTTTGTGGCCACCGATACCGTAACCCGGGTAAATCAATTCGAACGCTGCCATCTCGCGGTCGCGGCTGACCTTGGCCAGAATCGACGCTGCAGCGATGGCCGGTACCTTGCCGTCGCCCTGCACCACCGATTCGGCACGCATGGACAGTTTCGGGCAACGGTTGCCGTCAATCATCGCCAGTTTCGGCTGAATGTGCAGCCCTTCGACGGCACGCTGCATGGCCAGCATGGTGGCGTGCAGGATGTTCAGGTCGTCGATTTCTTCTACTTCAGCGCGGGCGATATACCAACTCAAGGCCTTTTCGCAGATTTCGTCGTAAAGCGCTTCACGGCGAGCCTCGGTGAGCTTCTTCGAGTCGTTGAGGCCCAGGATGGGGCGGCTCGGATCGAGGATCACTGCCGCCGTCACCACCGCACCACACAGCGGGCCGCGACCGACTTCATCGACACCCGCCACCAGATCTTCAAGCTCATCGACTAGCATAAAATCCAGGCCCATCTGCTTGCTTGCTTTGCTCATTATGCTCTGCCAATCAGGTTCAGTACCGCGTCTGCTGCCTGATTGGAGGCGTCCAAGCGCAGGGTTCGGTGGATTTCGTCAAAGCCTCGGGTCTGTTCCTGGCCACCTTCAATCAGTGGCGACAGGGTTTGGGCCAAAGCCTCTACCGTCGCATCGTCCTGCAACAACTCCGGCACCAGCAGGCGCTGGGCCAGCAAATTCGGCAACGAGATGTAGGGACTCTTCACCATCCGCTTGAGAATCCAGAACGTCAGCGGTGCCAAGCGATAAGCGACCACCATCGGCCGCTTGTATAACAATGCTTCCAGCGTAGCGGTGCCCGAAGCAATCAACACGGCGTCGCAAGCAGCCAGGGCCAGGTGGGATTTACCGTCGAGCAAGGTCAGCGGCAGATCGCGACCGGCCAGCAGCTCTTCAAGCTGGGCCCGGCGCTGCGGGCTCGCGCATGGCATGACGAAGCGTACGCCCGGACGCAGGGCCCGCAAGCGCTGGGCGGTATCGAGGAACAGCGCACCAAGGCGCCCAACCTCACCGCCACGGCTGCCCGGCATCAGGGCGACCAGCGGCCCTTCCGGCAAGCCAAGTTCGGCCCGAGCGGCGGAACGATCGGCCTCCAGCGGGATAGCGTCAGCCAGTGAATGCCCGACAAACCGCACCGGCACGCCCTTCTCTTCATAGAATTTCGCTTCGAACGGGAACAGCGTCAGCATCAGATCGCAACCTTCGCGAATCTTCAGCACCCGTTTCTGCCGCCAGGCCCAAACCGACGGACTCACGTAATGTACGGTCTTGATGCCGGCCTGACGCAGCTTGAGTTCGATATTGAGGTTGAAGTCCGGGGCATCGATACCGATGAACACGTCCGGCTTCTCGGCGATCAGGTCGGCAACCAGCTTTTTGCGGCGTGCCAGCAACTCGCGCAACCGGCCCAGCACTTCCACCAGGCCCATGACCGAAAGACGTTCCATCGGGAAATACGAAGTCAGGCCTTCGGCCTGCATCAGCGGACCGCCGACACCGATGAACTCGACTGCCGGGTGCTGTGCCTTGAGTGCGCGCATGAGACCCGCGCCGAGAATGTCGCCGGAAGCCTCACCCGCCACCAGCGCTATACGCAGATTAGCCATGATTAACGAGTGATGCCGCGGGTCGAAGACTGGATGGAATCACGAAACACCGCGACTTCCGGGAACTGATCCGAAGGTTCGGCCAGCTCGGCGAGTGCCTGTTCAACCGTCAGGCCCTGGCGATAAACCACTTTGTAGGCACGACGCAGAGCGTGGATCGCATCTTCGCTGAAACCGCGACGACGCATGCCTTCGAAGTTCATGCTGCGGGCTTCGGCCGGGTTGCCGAACACCGTGACGTACGCCGGGACATCCTTGCCGATTGCGGTGCCCATACCGGAAAAACTGTGGGCGCCGATATGGCAATACTGGTGAACCAGGGTAAAACCGGACAGGATCGCCCAGTCTTCAACGTGCACATGGCCCGCCAACGCGGTGTTGTTGACCAGGATGCAGTGGTTGCCGATGACGCTGTCGTGGCCGATGTGGGCATAGGCCATGATCAGATTGTGATCGCCCAAGGTCGTTTCAGCACGATCCTGGATGGTCCCACGGTGAATCGTCACGCCTTCACGGATGACGTTGTGGTCACCAATGACTAAGCGAGTTTCTTCACCCTTGTATTTCAGATCGGGCGTGTCCTCGCCTACCGAAGAAAACTGGTAGATGCGGTTGTGCTTTCCGATTCGGGTCGGGCCTTTGAGAATCACATGCGGCCCGATCACTGTCCCCTCGCCGATTTCCACACCTGCACCGATGATCGACCAAGGGCCGACCTCGACGCCGTCGGCCAGGATAGCCGCCGGATCGATGATTGCGCGAGGGTCAATCAAACTCATAGTTTGCGTTCCGCGCAGATGATTTCAGCAGAGCAGACTGGCTTGCCATCGACCGAAGCCTGGCACTCGAACTTCCAGATCTGGCGCTTGCAGCTGATGAAGCGGGCTTCGAGGATCAACTGATCGCCTGGGGTGACGGGCTGGCGAAAGCGCAGCTTGTCGGAGCCGACGAAGTAGTAGAGCGTACCGTCGGCAGGCTTCACATCGAGCATTTTGAAGCCAAGGATGCCAGCAGCCTGAGCCATCGCTTCGATGATCAATACGCCCGGCATGATTGGATGCGCAGGGAAGTGACCATTGAAGAAAGGTTCGTTGATGCTGACATTCTTGTAGGCGCGAATGCGCTTGCCTTCCACATCCAGATCCACGACCCGGTCCACCAGCAGGAACGGGTAACGGTGAGGCAGGTATTCGCGAATCTCGTTGATGTCCATCATTTCGGGGGGAAGCCTATGTAAAGATTGGGAGGCGCGACTGACGCGCACCCCTCTAGCAAATCAAGGAGGCAGTCTAGCGGCTGTGCACACTTGATATGGAAATGGTATCAGCCATCAGATGAAGCATTACCGTCAGGGGTCACGTCCCCTACACGCTTTTCCAGCTGTCGCAGACGCCGCGCGATGTCATCGAGCTGACGGATACGGGCCGCGCTTTTGCGCCATTCGGCCGCCGGTTGCATGGCCGTACCGGAAGAATAGGAACCCTTTTCGGTAATCGAGTGGGTCACCATGGTCATCCCGGTGATAAAAACGTTGTCGCAAATTTCGATATGCCCCACCAGCCCTACACCACCGGCGAGCATGCAATGCTTGCCGATTTTGGTGCTGCCGGAGATCCCCACGCACGCGGCCATGGCGGTGTGATCACCGACCTGGACGTTGTGGGCGATCTGAATCTGGTTGTCGAGTTTCACCCCGTTACCCAGAACGGTATCGGCCAGCGCACCGCGATCAATAGCGGTATTCACGCCGATCTCAACGTCGTCACCGACCAGCACACCACCGATCTGGGCGATCTTCTGCCAGACACCTTTCTCGTTGGCAAAACCGAAACCTTCGCCACCCAGTACGGCACCGGATTGAATCACTACCCGCTTACCGATGCGTACGTCGTGATACAGCGTGACTCGCGGGGCCAACCAACCGCCCTCGCCAATCTCGCAGCGGGCACCGATGAAGCAGTGCGCGCCAACGGTCACCCCCGCTGCAATTCGTGCGCAGCTTTCGATCACCACGAACGCGCCAATGCTCGCTGCTGGATCGACCACTGCATCCGGCGCTACAACAGCTGTCGGATGAACACCGGCAGCGGCCTTTGGCTTGGGATCGAACAGATGGGAAATCCGCGCGTAGGCCAGGTACGGATCAGGCACGACCAGCGCATTACCTGCAAAACCTTCAGCGTCAGCGGCCTTCAGCAACAGGGCTGCGGCCCGGCTGTCAGCCAGGTATTTACGGTATTGGGGGTTTGCGAGAAAGCTCAACTGAGCTGGGCCAGCCTCTTGCAAAGTGGCTAGCCCAGAAATTTCTTTCTCCGGGTCGCCACGCAGTGTGGCGCCGAGGAACTCGGCCAATTGGCCGAGCTTTATAGTCGCTGTCATGGTTACTTCAGCTGATTCATGCGCTCGATAACCTGGCGAGTGATGTCGTACTGAGGCTTGACATCAATCACTGCGCCACGCTCGAAGACCAGGTCAAAAGCACCTTTCTTGATGACTTCTTCCACAGCGCTGTCCAGTTTCGGCTTGAGCTGTTTCAGCATTTCACGGTCGGCAACGGCTTTGGCTTCGTTCAGTTCCTTGGACTGGAACTGGAAGTCACGGGCCTTTTGCTTGAACTCGAGTTCCAGGCGTTCACGCTCACCTTGCTGCATCTTGTCGCCGCCAGCCATCAGACGGTCCTGGATACCCTTGGCGCTGCTTTCCAGTGTCTTGAGCTTGGTCAGCTGTGGGCCGAACTTCTTCTCGGCATCAACGGCATACTTCTTGGCCGCATCGGATTCCAGCAGAGCCATCTGATAGTTCAGAACGGCGATTTTCATGTCGGCAAAAGCCGGACCTGCGACCAGTACGGTCGCCAGGAGAACCAATTGAGTCAACTTACGCACGATGCACTCCTACAAAATCCATTGTCGTTATCTTGGGTCAGACGCTTAGAACGTCTGGCCGAGGGAGAATTGGAACACTTGAGTCTCAGCGTCATCCGGTTTCTTGACCGGCATGGCCAACGCGAAGCTCAAAGGACCCAGCGCGGTAACCCAGGTCACGCCGATACCGACGGAGCTGGCCATGTTGCTCAGGCTGATGTCGTTGCACTGCGTATTGGACTTCGAACCGTCAGCGTTCCTGGTCTCTTTGCACGTCGAATCGAACACGTTACCCACGTCCCAGAATACCGAAGTACGCAGGGAACGCTGATCCTTGACGAACGGCAGTGGGAACAGAACCTCAACACCGCCCTGGATCAGGACATTACCACCGAACGGCAGCGGATCCTGATCCGGGTCAAACGACGTACCCGGGTTTTTACCGGTACTTGGTGTACTGCGAGGCCCCAGAGTGCTGTCCTTGAAGCCACGAACCGAGTTGAAACCACCAGCATAGTAGTTTTCATAGAACGGCAAGCCATCGGTAGAACCATAACCATCGCCATAGCCCAGCTCGGTGTGCAGGCGCATGGTGTAGTTTTCGGACAATGGCTGGAACAACTGGCCACGGTAATCGAGCTTGAAGAACGACAAGTCGCTGCCAGGGGTGGTGGTTTCCAGAGTCAGGCTCTGGGAACGACCACGGGTCGCCAGTACGCCTTTGTTCAGGGTGGACTCGGACCAACCGGCCGAAGCCTTGAAGTTCAGGTAGTTGTCGCCTTCCTTGTTAACGAAGTCGAAGATCTCGTCAACGGTGTATTGACCGGTCTTGATCTTGTCTTGTTGCGCAGTCAGGCCGAAGGTCAGACGCGAAGTCTCGCTGATCGGGTAACCGACGCTCACGCCAGCACCCAGGCTGTCTACGGCATAGCTGGCAACATCGACGTCGAGGTCGTCGTAGTCAGTGGTGCGATAGAACGCGTTGTAACCCAGGCTGACGCCATCAGCAGTCCAGTACGGGTCGACATAACCGAAGTTATAACGGCTCTGGTATTCACTGCGGGTCAAGCCGACGCTGACCTTGTTACCCGTACCCAGGAAGTTGTTCTGGGTGATCGAACCGCCGAGGATCAAACCGGCGCTCTGGGCAAAACCGACGCTGGCGGTAATCGAACCGGAGGCCTGTTCTTCAACGCTGTAGTTCACGTCTACCTGGTCGTCGACGCCCGGCACGGCCGGTGTTTCGACGTTGACTTCCTTGAAGAAGCCCAGACGTTCAAGACGGGTCTTGGATTGGTCGATCAGGTAGGTCGAAGCCCAGCCGCCTTCCATCTGACGCATTTCGCGGCGCAGCACTTCGTCCTCGGACTTGGTGTTGCCACGGAAGTTGATGCGGTTCACGTAAGCACGCTTGCCCGGATCGACGGCGAATGTAATGTCGACGGTGTTGTCTTCATCGTGCGGCTGAGGCACGCCATTGACGTTGGCGAAGGTATAACCCTCGTTACCCAGGCGGCGGGTAATCAGTTCGGATGTGGTGGTCATCAACTTGCGCGAGAACACCTGGCCTTTCTGCACCAGCAGCAGGGACTTGACCTGGTCTTCAGGGACTTTCAGGTCGCCGCTCAGCTTGACGTCACGGACGGTGTACTTCTCGCCCTCATTGACGTTGACGGTGATATAGACGTGCTTCTTGTCCGGGGTGATGGACACCTGGGTCGAAGCGATATCCATGTTGATATAGCCACGGTCCAGGTAGTAGGAACGCAGACGCTCCAGGTCACCGGAAAGTTTTTCACGAGCGTACTTGTCATCGTTCTTGAAGAACGACAGCCAGTTGGTGGTCTTGAGCTCAAACAGGTCGATCAGGTCTTCTTCAGGGAAGACGGTGTTACCCACCACGTTGATGTGCTGGATGGCAGCAACGGTGCCTTCGTTGATATTGACCTTCAACGCAACGCGGTTACGCGGCTGCGGCACCACTTCGGTGTCAACGGTGGCCGAGTAGCGGCCTTGAGCGACGTATTGACGCTGCAGCTCGTTACGCACACCTTCGAGGGTGGCGCGCTGGAAGATCTCGCCTTCGGCCAGACCGGATTGCTTGAGCCCTTTCATCAGGTCTTCAGTGGAGATCGCCTTGTTACCCTCGATCTCGATACTGGCGACCGACGGGCGCTCGACTACAGTAATGACCAGGACGTTGCCATCGCGGCCCAGCTGGATATCTTGAAAGAAACCGGTTTTGAACAACGCACGAGTGGATTCCACCAGGCGACGATCATCCGCCTGTTCACCGACGTTCAACGGCAAAGCACCAAAGACGCTACCCGCGGAGACCCGCTGGAGGCCATTGACGCGAATATCAGAGATAGTGAAGGACTCGGCGTGAACTTCGGCGATCATCAATACGGTGAGAACCGCAGTTAGCAGCAGACGTTTCATGAAGTCCTTTCTTATTCCAACTGGCAATAAACAAACTGCCGCAAAATGCGGCAGATTCGCAATTCAGCGAAGCGTTACAGTCGGCCCAGATCATTGACAAGAGCAAGCAACATCACCCCGATCACCAAACTGATACCGATCTGTATCCCCCAACCCTGCACCCGATCCGACAAGGGGCGACCACGCGCCCACTCGATCAGATAAAACAACAAATGCCCCCCATCCAGTACAGGAATGGGCAACAAATTCAGAACTCCCAAGCTAATACTCAGATAAGCAAGGAAATTCAGGAAATCAGCGACACCCGACTGGGCAGAAGCGCCCGCCACTTTAGCAATGGTTATCGGTCCACTCAAGTTTTTTACCGAGAGCTCACCGAACAACATTTTCTTGAGCGAATCGAGGGTCAGTACGCTCATGGTCCAGGTGCGTCGAGCACCCTCCCCAATCGCGGCCACAGGACCATAACTAACTTCGCGAATCATCTCTGGCGGCCAATCAACAGCCTTCACCCCAGCCCCTAGATAACCACTGGGTGCCTTCTTTTCGCCGCGAGCGGCCAGCGTCACTGGGGCGTCGATTTGAGCACCATCGCGCTCGACGCGCAGCATGATTTTGGTATCAGGGTGCATACGGACTATGTCCACCACCTGTTGCCAGTCATCTAGTGGCTTGCCGTCCAGGGCCAACAGTCGGTCACCGGTCTTCAGGCCAGCAGCCTGCGCCGGGCCTTTCGGGTCAAGTTCGGCCAGGACCGGCGGCAGTGCCGGACGCCAAGGGCGCAATCCCAGCGAACGAATCGGATCAGGCTCATCGGCACCCTTGAGCCATTTATCCAGCATCAGCTCACGGGGCGAATCCACCGTGGAACCCTGGTCACGGACCAGCAATTGCAGGGAACCGCTCTCCCCAAGACGACGGACCAACTGCAGGTTCACCGCAGCCCAGCCGGAAGTTGGCTCGCCATCGATGGCAATGATTTCCTGACCCGCGCTCAAACCAGCCCTGGCGGCGATACTGCCGGATTCGACTGCCCCAATGATCGGGCGCACTTGCTCGCTGCCGAGCATGGCCAGCACCCAGAAAAAAAACATCGCCAGTAAAAAGTTGGCAATCGGCCCCGCCGACACAATAGCGATACGCTGGCGGACGGATTTGCGATTGAAAGATTGATCAAGCTGATCGGCGGGCACTTCACCTTCGCGCTCGTCGAGCATTTTCACGTAACCGCCCAGCGGGATCGCGGCGACAACGAACTCAGTGCCTTTCTTGTCGTGCCAGCGCAGCAACGGCATACCGAAGCCCACGGAGAAACGCAGCACTTTGACCCCACAGCGACGTGCGACCCAGAAGTGGCCGAATTCGTGGAAGGTGACCAGCACACCCAAAGCCACCAGGGTGCCGACAATCATATAGAGCGCGCTCATCTACTTTCTCCGCAATCCTGTCCAGTGCCGCATGGGTCAACGTATTGCAGCATTTACCGCCCGTGACGACTCAACCATTGTTCGGCCAGTACTCGCGCTTTCGCGTCGGCCGTGAACACTGCCTCGAGATCGCCAACCGCAACCACGGGCTCGATGTTCAACACCTCTTCGATGATACTCGCGATTTCCGGGTAGCGAACCCGCCCGTCGAGAAAGGCCGCGACCGCCACTTCATTCGCCGCGTTCAGCATGGCCGGCGCGCTGTTGCCGGCTTCGGCCGCCTGACGTGCGAGGCGCAGACACGGGAATCGCTCTTCGTCAGGCGCCTGGAAGTCCAGCCGCGCAATTGCAAACAGGTCCAGCGGCGCAACACCCGAATCGATTCGCTCCGGCCAGGCCAGCGCGTTGGCAATCGGCGTGCGCATGTCAGGGTTACCTAACTGGGCCAATACCGAACCGTCGATGTAATCGACCAGCGAATGAATCACGCTCTGAGGATGAATCACCACTTCGACCTGGGACGGCTTGGCATCAAACAGCCAGCAGGCTTCGATCAACTCCAGCCCCTTGTTCATCATGCTGGCCGAATCCACCGAAATCTTGCGCCCCATGGACCAGTTCGGATGAGCACACGCCTGCTCAGGGGAAACATGCACCAGTTCAGCCATAGGTGTCTGTCGGAACGGACCGCCAGAGGCCGTGAGTAAAATCCGACGCACCCCGACGGCACCCAGCCCACGAGCGAAATCCTGAGGCATGCACTGGAAAATCGCGTTGTGCTCGCTATCGATCGGCAGCAACACCGAACCACTCTTGCGCACCGCCTGCATGAACAGCGCACCGGACATCACAAGCGCTTCTTTGTTGGCCAGGAGGATTTTCTTGCCGGCTTCGACCGCCGCCAGAGTCGGTCGCAAGCCCGCAGCGCCAACGATGGCCGCCATGACCGCATCGACCTCAGGGTCGGAAGCAACCTGACACAGGCCCTCTTCACCCACCAACACGCGAGTCGACAGACCTGCGGCACGCAATTCGTCCTGCAAGCCTCGGGCAGCACCCGCCTCAGGCACCACGGCGAACCGCGGCGCATGACGAACGCACAGCGCCAACAGCTCGTTCAGCCGGGTGAAGCCGCTCAAGGCGAAAACCTGATAACGCTCGGGATGACGAGCGATGACGTCAAGCGTGCTCAGACCAATCGAACCGGTCGCCCCCAGGACGGTAATCTGCTGCGGGCGGCTCACGGTGCCGCCATCCACAGCAGCACGGCGAACACTGGAATCGCTGCCGTCAGGCTGTCGATACGGTCCAGCACGCCGCCGTGCCCGGGAAGCAGATTACTGCTGTCCTTGATCCCGGACTGACGCTTGAACATGCTTTCGGTGAGGTCACCTACTACAGAGATAAACACGATGATGGCTGCACCGATCAGACCTTTGAACAGCTGCGCCACCGTCCAGTCCCGAACCAGTCCGACAATGACAGTAATGACCAGACTCACCGCGAGGCCGCCGTAGACGCCCTCCCAGCTTTTGCCGGGACTGACCTGTGGCGCCAGCTTGCGCTTGCCAAAAGCCCGGCCAGAGAAATAGGCACCGATATCAGCACCCCAGACCAGCACCATCACCGCCATGATCAACCAGTTGCCCAAAGGCTCCTGCTTGATCTGGACCAGGCCTTGCCAGGCCGGCAGCAGGATCAGCAGACCGATCATCAGTTTGCAGGCAGCACTGGACCAAAGTTCGCTGGAGCGCGGATACGTCAGCACCAGATAGGTTGCAACGCCCCACCACAGCACCGAAGCACCTAATACCCAAGGCGCGAGCCCAGGCACGACATGCATGACAAACAGCATCAACGCGACCACAGCCGCATAGGCAACGCGGGCCGGCTGTTCAGTGAAACCCGCCAGGCGAGCCCACTCCCATGCACCGAGGGTCACGACCAGCCCGATGAACAGCGCAAAACCGGTGCCTTCGAGCAGGAAAAACCCACCCAAGGCAATCGGCAGCAGGATCAGCGCGGTGATGATTCGTTGTTTAAGCATTAAACCCGGGCTCCAGCCTCGACCTGCTCGCTCGTTTTACCGAAGCGGCGCTGCCGAGAAGCAAAATCGGCCAGCGCGGTACGCATGGCATCGTGTTTGAAGTCCGGCCAGAACAGGTCGGAGAAGTACAACTCGGCGTATGCCAGTTGCCACAGCAGGAAGTTACTGATGCGGTGCTCGCCACCGGTACGGATGCACAAGTCCGGCAACGGTAAATCGCCGGTAGCCAGACAGGTTTGCAACAGTTCCGGGGTAATGTCTTCCGGACGCAGGTGCCCGGCCTGAACTTCCCGAGCCAGACGTTGTGCGGCCTGCGCGATATCCCACTGCCCACCATAGTTGGCAGCGATCTGCAGGACGAAGCGATTGGCGCCCGCCGTCATTGCCTCGGCTTCACGCATGGCTGCCTGAAGCTCTGGGTGAAAGCGCGAACGATCGCCAATGATGCGCAAACTGATGTTGTTCTCGTTCAGGCGCTTGGCCTCGCGACGCAATGCCTTGAAGAACAGATCCATCAAGGCGCTGACCTCGTCGGCCGGGCGCTGCCAGTTCTCGCTGGAGAAGGCGAACAGGGTCAATACTTCGACCCCGGCCTCGGCGCACACCTCGATTACCGCACGAACCGCATCCACGCCCGCTTTATGACCGGCGACACCCGGCATAAAGCGTTTTTTCGCCCAGCGATTATTACCATCCATGATGATCGCGACATGGCGCGGCACCGCGGACGGCGCAGTCTGCTTTGTCTTATCCATTAAAACGTGACCCTTATACGGCCATCAGGTCTTTTTCTTTCTGCGCCAGATTCGCGTCGATTTCAGCCACGTATTTTTTGGTCAGATCATCGATCTCGCCAGTGGCGCGACGCTCTTCGTCTTCGCTGATTTCCTTTTCCTTGACCAGATCCTTGAGCTGGCTGTTCGCATCACGACGGATGTTGCGCACCGCAACACGAGCATCTTCAGCGACATCGCGAGCCTGCTTGGTGAAGCCCTTGCGGGTTTCTTCGGTCAGGGCCGGCATGGAGATCAGCAGCAATTCACCCAGGTTGGTTGGGTTGAGGTTCAGACCCGCGCTGCCGATGGCTTTGTCGACGGCACCTAGCATATTGCGCTCAAAGGCAACGACTTGCAGGGTACGCGCATCTTTGACGGTGATGTTCGCGACCTGCTTGATCGGGGTGTCGGAGCCGTAATACGGCACCATCACGCCTTCCAGAATGCTTGGGTG
This sequence comes from Pseudomonas sp. ES4, assembly GCF_050586665.1. NCBI lineage: Bacteria > Pseudomonadati > Pseudomonadota > Gammaproteobacteria > Pseudomonadales > Pseudomonadaceae > Pseudomonas > Pseudomonas sp. ES4. The sequence continues at coordinate 189,186 of NZ_JBOBDO010000001.1, forward strand.
CGCCTGGCCAGTACGAATACGGCCGAAGTTGTGCATCAGCGACTCGACGGATTTTTTCATGCGCTCTTGAGCGTCTTTCTTGATTTCGTTGATCATTGTTGGCCTTCCTCGATCAGGGTCCCTTCAGCGCCGCCATGCACGATATTCAGCAGGGCGCCGGGCTTGTTCATGTTAAATACGCGCAACGGCATCTTGTGGTCGCGGCACAGGCAAATGGCGGTCAGATCCATCACGCCCAGCTTGCGATCCAGCACTTCATCGTAAGTCAGATGATCGAACTTCTCGGCATGCGGGTCTTTGAATGGGTCAGCGGTATAGACGCCATCGACCTTGGTCGCCTTGAGCACGACATCGGCATCGATTTCGATCGCACGCAAGCACGCTGCCGAATCCGTGGTGAAGAACGGATTGCCGGTACCGGCCGCGAAAATCACGACTTCCTTGGCGTTCAAGTGGCGCATGGCTTTGCGGCGATCATAGTGATCGGTTACGCCAACCATGGAAATGGCCGACATCACGATGGCCGAGATATTGGCACGTTCCAGCGCATCGCGCATGGCCAGGGCGTTCATCACAGTGGCCAGCATGCCCATGTGGTCACCGGTGACCCGATCCATGCCGGCCGCGCTCAGCGCTGCACCGCGGAACAGGTTACCGCCGCCGATCACCAGACCGACCTGAACGCCGATGCCGACCAGTTGGCCGACTTCCAGCGCCATGCGATCCAGAACTTTCGGATCGATCCCGAACTCTTCCGAGCCCATCAGGGCCTCGCCGCTAAGCTTGAGTAGAATGCGTTTATAGCGAGCCTGATAACCACTGCCCTGCTGAGCCATTGCGAATCTCTCCTGCGGCGTATTTTAAAAATTCTTTGCGAGCTGTTTACAGCTGGCGTTCACTCTAACTTGGCGCTGCTTCAGCGCCATCGGAACATGGCTTTGTAAGCCAGTTCCAAAGGGAAACCAATTAAAAATTGGTGCCCCATCTGAAAAGAGGCTGCGCGCGTGAGCGGGCAGCCTCTTCAGGGCGACAGTTAAAAAACCGTCTTATTGCTTGGCGGCAGCCAGCTGGGCAGCAACTTCTTCAGCGAAGTTGTCGACCGGCTTCTCGATGCCTTCGCCTACTTTGAAGTAGGTGAAAGAAACGATTTCAGCACCGGCTTTCTTGGCCAGTTCGCCAACCTTGATTTCAGGGTTCTTGACGAACGCCTGCTCAACCAGGCTCGCTTCAGCCAGGAACTTGCTGATACGGCCTTTGACCATGTTTTCAACGATGTTTTCTGGCTTGCCAGCGATCTTGTCAGCGTTGAGGGTCAGGAACACGCCTTTCTCGCGCTCGACCGCTTCAGCGGAAACTTCCGATGGCAGCAGGAATTCAGGGTTGGTGGCCGCTACGTGCATAGCGATGTCTTTGGCCAGCTCAACGGTGCCGCCTTTAAGAACAACCGCAACACCGATCTTGTTGCCGTGCAGGTAACCACCAACAACATCACCTTCAACGCGAGCCAGGCGACGGATGTTGACGTTTTCGCCAACCTTGCCGACCAGAACCAGGCGATCAGCTTCTTGAGCTTCGATCAGCGGAGCGACGTCAGTCAGTTTGTCAGCGAACGCTTTTTCAACGCTGCTGGCAACAAATGCCTTGAAGTCGTCCTGCAGGGCCAGGAAGTCGGTCTGCGAGTTCACTTCCAGCAGAACGGCGGTTTTACCGTCTTCTTTCAGAGCGATCGCGCCTTCAGCGGCAACGTTGCCAGCTTTCTTGGCAGCCTTGATGGCGCCCGAAGCACGCATGTCATCAATGGCTTTTTCGATGTCGCCGCCAGCCTTGGTCAAGGCCTTTTTGCAGTCCATCATGCCTTCGCCAGTACGCTCGCGCAGTTCTTTGACCAACGCTGCAGTAATCTCTGCCATTTCAAAATTCCTCTTGGATAGGTTTTCAACCATTCCACCCGATCGAACGGGCGATCAATTCTTCCCGAACTACCTTTGCTGGCTGCTGCAGCCTACAAAGGCTGTAACTGCGCTGCCGACAAACGGTTTTCGAGGTGGCAAAAAGGGGGCCAAGCCCCCTTTTTGCTTACTGAGTCAACGCCTGGGCGTCAATTACTCAGCTGCTGCTACCGGAGCTTCTTCAACGAACTGCTCGGTGCCGCCAGCAACGTGGTTGCGACCGCGGATAACAGCGTCAGCCATCGAACCCATGTACAGCTGGATAGCGCGGATTGCGTCATCGTTGCCTGGGATGATGTAGTCAACGCCTTCCGGGCTGCTGTTGGTATCGACTACGCCGATAACCGGGATGCCCAGCTTGTTGGCTTCGGTGATCGCGATGCGCTCGTGATCAACGTCGATAACGAACAGTGCGTCTGGCAGACCGCCCATGTCCTTGATACCACCCAGGGAACGATCGAGCTTCTCAAGATCGCGAGTGCGCATCAGCGCTTCTTTCTTGGTCAGCTTGGCGAAAGTACCGTCTTCGGCTTGCACTTCAAGGTCACGCAGACGCTTGATGGAAGCACGGATGGTTTTGAAGTTGGTCAGCATGCCGCCCAACCAGCGGTGATCGACGTACGGCGAACCGCAACGTGCTGCTTCTTCAGCAACGATCTTGCCAGCGGAACGCTTGGTGCCGACGAACAGAATCTTGTTTTTGCCCTGGGCCAGACGCTCTACGAAAGTCAGAGCTTCGTTGAACATTGGCAGGGTTTTTTCAAGGTTGATGATGTGGATCTTGTTACGCGCGCCGAAAATGTACTTACCCATTTTCGGGTTCCAGTAACGGGTCTGGTGACCGAAGTGCACACCGGCCTTCAGCATATCGCGCATGTTGACTTGGGACATGATAGTTCCTTAATAAGTCGGGTTTGGCCTCCACGTATCCCAATGACCAACCAGCAGCATCAGCTGAAGGCACCCAGGTCATCGTGTCGACACGTGTGTGGATTTAGGCTTTTCAGGGGATCCCCGGAAAGCGGCGCATTTTATATCACAAGGCAGAAAAAAACGGAACCCGGATTGTTAAATCCTGGCGCGTGCTTTGGTTCTGGCCCTTGGAATCCTCCAAGAATGCGCCATTCTATAAGGAGAAGCGATGCACAGAGGCTCAGATTTGCGCTGCTCGTCTGTTAGAATCGCGTTTTTAAGGGCCGCGAAGATCAATCGCGCAACGCCCATTCCGTTTTAGAAGGCGCCATCGAGCGCAGAGAGAGCCTGTATGACCGTCACCCTCAAAACCCCAGAGGACATCGCAAAAATGCGCATCGCCGGCAAACTGGCCGCCGATGTGCTGGAAATGATTGCCGAACATGTCAAGCCGGGCGTTACAACTGAAGAACTGGACCGCATCTGCCACGACTATATCGTCAATGAGCAGAAAGCCATCCCTGCCCCGCTCAACTACAAAGGCTTCCCGAAGTCGATCTGCACCTCGATCAACCATGTGGTCTGCCACGGCATCCCGAACGAGAAGCCGCTGAAGGATGGCGACACGCTGAACATCGACGTCACCGTCATCAAGGACGGCTACCACGGCGACACCAGCCGCATGTTCCATGTCGGTACCGTACCGGTCTGGGCCGAACGCCTGTCGCAAGTGACCCAGGAATGCATGTACAAGGCCATCGAAATCGTCAAACCCGGCTGCCGCCTGGGCGACATCGGTGAAGTGATCCAGAAGCACGCGGAAAAGAACGGTTTTTCCGTGGTTCGCGAATTCTGCGGTCACGGCATCGGCAAGGTATTCCACGAAGAGCCGCAGATCCTGCACTACGGCCGCGCGGGCACCGGCATGGAGCTGAAAGCGGGCATGACGTTCACCATCGAGCCGATGATCAACCAGGGCAAGGCCGACACCAAGGTTTTGGGGGACGGCTGGACCGCGATCACCAAGGACCGCAAGCTGTCGGCACAGTGGGAACACACCCTGCTGGTAACCGAAACCGGTTATGAGATCTTCACCCTGCGCGCCGACGACACCATCCCGCGCGTTTCGGCCTGATCCGGGCGCGCAGTTCCACAGCCTTATAGACAGGAAAGCCAATCGATGCCGCAGGTGGATCCAGAACTCTTCGACCGTGGCCAGTTCCAGGCTGAACTGGCCCTGAAGGCAAGCCCGATCGCAGCCTTCAAGAAAGCGATTCGCCAGGCCCGCGAGGTGCTCGACGAGCGTTTTCGCAGCGGCCGCGACATTCGCCGGTTGATCGAGGATCGCGCCTGGTTCGTCGATAACATCCTGCAAAAGGCCTGGGAACAGTTCGATTGGAGCGAAGACGCCGACATCGCGCTGGTCGCGGTCGGCGGCTACGGTCGCGGGGAGTTGCACCCTTATTCCGACATCGATCTGCTGATCCTGCTGGACAGCGCAGATCACGAAGTTTTCCGAGATTCCATCGAGCGTTTTCTGACGCTGTTGTGGGACATCGGCCTTGAAGTGGGCCAGAGCGTTCGCTCCGTTGACGAATGCGTCCAAGAGGCCCGCGCCGACCTGACGGTCGTCACCAACCTGATGGAAAGCCGCACCATCTGCGGCCCCGAGCGCTTGCGCCAACGCATGCTGGACGTGACCAGCACCGCGCACATGTGGCCGAGCAAGGATTTCTTCCTGGCCAAACGCGCCGAGCAGAAGGCCCGTCATCACAAGTACAACGACACCGAATACAACCTGGAACCCAACGTCAAAGGCTCGCCCGGCGGCCTACGGGATATTCAGACGATTCTGTGGGTGGCCCGTCGTGAATACGGCACCCTGAACCTGCGAGCCCTGGCCGGCGAAGGGTTCCTGGTCGAGAGCGAAAACGCGCTGCTGGCCTCCTCCCAGGAATTCCTGTGGAAGGTTCGTTACGCCCTGCACATGCTCGCCGGCCGTTCCGAAGACCGCTTGCTGTTTGATCACCAGCGCACCATCGCCGGGCTGCTGGGATTCAAAGGTGATGACGCCAAGCAAGCCATCGAAAACTTCATGCAGCAGTATTACCGGGTGGTCATGAGCATTGCCCAGCTCAGCGACCTGATCATCCAGCACTTCGAGGAAGTGATCCTCGCGCCGGAAGACGAAGCGCCGCCGCAGCCGATCAACTCGCGATTCCAGCTGCACGACGGATACATCGAGGCGCGCAACGACAATGTGTTCCGTCGTACACCGTTCGCCATGCTGGAAATCTTCGTACTGATGGCCCAGCAGCCGGAAATCAAAGGCGTGCGCGCCGACACCATTCGTTTGCTGCGAGAAAACCGTCACCTGATCGACGACGATTTCCGTAACGACATCCGCAACACCAGCCTGTTTATCGAGCTGTTCAAGTGCAAGATCGGCATTCACCGCAACCTGCGCCGGATGAACCGTTACGGTATCCTCGGGCGCTACTTGCCGGAATTCGGCTTTATCGTCGGGCAGATGCAGCACGACCTGTTTCACATCTATACGGTCGATGCTCACACCCTGAACCTGATCAAGCATCTGCGTAAGTTGCAGTACACCCAAGTGTCGGAAAAATTCCCGCTGGCCAGCAAGCTCATGGGCAAATTGCCCAAACCCGAGCTGATCTACCTGGCCGGCCTGTACCACGACATCGGCAAGGGCCGGCATGGTGATCACTCGGAAATCGGCGCCGTGGATGCCGAAGCCTTTTGCCAGCGCCACCAATTGCCCGTGTGGGACAGCCGCCTGATCGTCTGGCTGGTGCAGAACCATTTGCTGATGTCGACCACCGCCCAGCGCAAGGACCTGTCCGACCCGCAGGTCATCCACGATTTTGCGCAGATCGTCGGCGACGAAACCCACCTCGATTATCTGTACGTGCTGACGGTCGCCGACATCAACGCCACCAATCCGACGCTGTGGAATTCCTGGCGCGCCAGCCTGTTGCGCCAGCTCTACACCGAGACCAAGCGTGCCTTGCGTCGCGGCCTGGAAAACCCGGTGGACCGCGAAGAGCAGATTCGCCAGACCCAAAGCGCAGCGCTGGACATTCTGGTACGCGGCGGCACCGATCCGGACGACGTCGAGCAACTGTGGGCGCAATTGGGCGATGACTACTTCCTGCGTCACACCGCTGGCGACGTGGCCTGGCACAGCGACGCGATCCTCCAGCAGCCAGCCGACGGCGGTCCGCTGGTGCTGATCAAGGAAACCACCCAGCGCGAGTTCGAAGGCGGCACGCAGATCTTCATCTATGCGCCGGATCAGCACGACTTCTTCGCCGTGACCGTGGCCGCGATGGACCAGCTCAACCTGAACATTCACGACGCCCGGGTCATCACCTCCAGCAGCCAGTTCACCCTCGACACCTACATCGTGCTCGACACCGACGGCGACTCGATCGGTGATAACCCGGCGCGGGTCAAACAGATTCGCGACGGCCTGACCGAAGCCCTGCGCAACCCGGACGACTACCCGACCATCATTCAGCGTCGGGTACCGCGCCAGCTCAAGCATTTCGCGTTTGCGCCACAGGTGACGATCCACAACGACGCCCAGCGTCCGGTGACCGTGCTGGAGCTCAGCGCGCCCGATCGCCCGGGCCTGCTCGCACGCATCGGCACGATCTTTCTGGAGTTCGATTTGTCGCTGCAGAACGCCAAGATCGCCACCTTGGGCGAGCGCGTGGAAGACGTGTTCTTCATCACCGATGCGAACAACCAGCCGTTGTCCGATCCATTGCTGTGCAGCCGCTTGCAAGACGCGATCGTGGAACAGCTGACTGTCAATCAGGAATCAGAAATCAAACTGTCGCGTCTCAGTATCTGAATTAACAAAATTTCCCCCTGTGGGAATGGACTTCCTGTGGAGAGGGGCTTGTTGTGGCGAGGGGGCTCGCCCCCGTTGGGCTGCGAAGCGGCCCCAAAACCTGCATCGCGATGTATCAGACACACCGCATACAAAGGTTTTACGACTGCTGCGCAGCCGAACGGGGGCAAGCCCCCTCACCACACAAGCCCCCAACACCAGACTAGCCCTCCCACATTGAACGAGGCCCCCATGAACAACGCTTTGAACCAGTTGCAGCCTTACCCGTTCGAGAAGCTCCGCGCCCTGCTCGGCAGCGTCACGCCAAACCCGGACAAGCGTGCCATTGCGCTGTCCATTGGTGAGCCGAAACACAGCTCGCCAAGCTTTGTCGCCGAAGCCCTGGCAAGCAATCTGGACAAGATGGCCGTGTACCCGACCACCCTCGGCATTCCGGCCCTGCGCGAAGCCATCGCCGCGTGGTGCGAACGTCGTTTCAGCGTTCCGCTCGGCTGGCTCGACCCGGCGCGCAATGTGCTGCCGGTCAATGGCACTCGTGAAGCGTTGTTCGCGTTCACCCAGACCGTGGTCAACCGTGGCGACGATGCGCTGGTGGTCAGCCCGAACCCGTTCTATCAAATCTACGAGGGCGCCGCGTTCCTTGCCGGGGCCAAGCCGCATTACCTGCCGTGCCTGGACGAAAACGGCTTCAACCCGGATTTCGACGCGGTTTCACCGGACATCTGGAAACGCTGCCAGATCCTGTTCCTGTGCTCGCCGGGCAACCCGACCGGCGCATTGATCCCGGTTGAAACCCTGAAGAAGCTGATCGCCCTGGCCGACGAATACGATTTCGTGATCGCCGCCGACGAGTGCTACAGCGAACTTTACTTCGATGAACAAACCCCGCCGGCCGGATTGCTCAGCGCTTGCGTGGAACTGGGCCGCCAGGACTTCAAGCGTTGCGTGGTGTTCCACAGCCTGTCCAAGCGTTCCAACCTTCCAGGCCTGCGTTCAGGCTTCGTGGCCGGTGATGCCGACATTCTCAAAGGCTTCCTGCTGTACCGCACCTACCACGGTTGCGCGATGCCGGTTCAGACCCAACTGGCCAGCGTTGCCGCATGGAATGACGAAGTGCACGTGCGCGCCAACCGTGCGTTGTATCGCGAAAAGTATGACGCGGTACTGGAGATCCTCAGCCCGGTCATGGATGTGCAGCGCCCGGACGGCGGCTTTTACTTGTGGCCAAGTGTTGATGGTGATGACGAAGCGTTTTGCCGCGAACTGTTTGTCGAAGAGCATGTGACCGTCGTGCCAGGGTCTTATCTGTCCCGTGACGTCGACGGTGCAAATCCGGGCGCTGGTCGTGTACGCATGGCGTTAGTCGCGCCGTTGGCCGAATGCATAGAAGCCGCAGAACGAATTCGCGCGTTCATTACCCGTAACAAGTAATCTCCCGCCCGCACTGTGCAACGCAGTGCGGGCACACATTTATAACCGGTAACACTTCCCCCGAAATTAAAACTCACCGAACTGCAGAGCCCCCTTACTCTCAAGCAGCGCATTAGCGCGTATTCACCCCACTCACTTCAAGGAAGAAGTAGCCAATGAACAGTATTGAAGACTGCACCCTTATCCAATGGCCCGACGATCAACAAGCCTATGAAGCCGCCATCAACGAGAACCCAGAGAATGCCGGCGCCGGCGGCAATACTCGTCGCAAGCGCTCTCTGATCAATTACTCAAAGCTGTGGGCAAACGGACGCACGCTCAAGATCGCGTTTATCGACGGCCCCACTGATGAACACAAACAGAAGATCATCAAAGCAGCACGCCAATGGCTGCCCCATATCAATCTGAGCTTCGATTTCGTTGAAGGGCTCGACGGTGATATCCGGATCGCAACCAAAAACAACGACAACAGCTCAATGTTGGGCACTGACGCGTTATTGATCCATCCAGACTGGCCCACCATGAATCTGGGGGTCAAACCTGAACATGAAGATTTTGAAGTAATCGTGACTCATGAGTTTGGGCATGCTTTAGGCGCGATGCATGAACACCAACACCCGGAGGCCAACATTCCCTGGGATAAACCGAAGGTGTATGAGTTCTACCAGAATCGGGAAATGAATCCACTGACCAAAGAGCAAGTCGATAGAAACCTCTTTCAACCCTTCAATACAATCGAAGCGATTTATACGCCTTACGACAGAAAGTCGATCATGCACCACCCAGTCGCTAACACACTGACAGAGGGCGATTGGGAGTTACCTATCAACCGAAAGATCAGTAAAAAAGATAAAAAACTCATGAAGTTGCTTTATCCCAAACGTTAACAGTCAAGCGGTCCATCAAGTCAAGTGAGCCTCACCCCGAGATTGGCCTCATCCCAATCCGGTTCTTCCGAGACACCTCTCGCAGACGTCATCACCAGCGGGTGATGACGTCTGCGCTTGCCCTTTCCAAATGCTGCACCGTCAGTCCGGCAATGTCCTGAGCGCATTCACCAAGCCAATCGATAGCATTGAAGTGCCATATTCGCCGTCTAGACTGCGTGCGTACCGTTACACCCATGTCGCACGCAATAGCTGATCGCCATGACCTACAGACAAACCCGACCATCGCCGACGCGAAACCGTCCGGTCATGGCATAATCCGTCACCTTTTATTTTCAGCACCTGCAAAGGGGGCAATTCCTTGACCGTTTCAAGCAAAACGTTGCACCTTTTCGGCATCAAAGCCTGCGACACCATGAAAAAGGCGCGCACCTGGCTCGATGAACACGCTGTCAGCTATGACTTTCATGATTACAAAACTGTCGGAATCGACCGTGAACACTTGACCCAATGGTGCGACGAGCACGGCTGGCAATTGGTGTTGAACCGTGCTGGCACGACCTTTCGCAAGCTCGACGACGAACGCAAAGCCGATCTCGACCAGCCGAAAGCCATCGAACTGATGCTCGCACAACCCTCGATGATCAAGCGCCCGGTGCTTGATCTCGGTGACCGAACCCTGATTGGCTTCAAGCCAGATATCTACGCGGCAGCACTCAAGTAAGGCAGCCCGTTCCATTTTGTTAGAGGTATCAACATGTCCACTACCCTGTTCAGCCTGGCCTTTGGTGTCGGCACTCAAAACCGTCAAGGCGCATGGCTGGAAGTGTTTTACGCGCAGCCACTGCTCAACCCGTCGGCCGATTTGGTCGCTGCCATTGCGCCAATCCTGGGCTACACCGACGGCAATCAGGCCATCGCTTTCAGCACCGCCCAGGCCTCGCAACTGGCTGAGGCCCTGAAAAGCGTCGACGCTGCCCAGGCTGCCTTGCTGACCCGTCTGGCCGAGAGCCACAAGCCGCTGGTCGCGACCATTCTGGCCGAAGACGCTCAGTTGACCTCCACCCCTGAGGCTTACCTCAAGCTGCACCTGCTGTCCCATCGCCTGGTCAAGCCGCACGGCCTGAACCTGGCGGGTGTGTTCCCGTTGCTGCCGAACGTGGCATGGACCAGCCAGGGCGCAATCGACCTGGCCGAACTGGCCGAGCATCAACTGGAAGCCCGTCTGCGTGGCGAGCTGCTGGAAGTGTTCTCGGTGGACAAGTTCCCGAAAATGACCGACTACGTGGTTCCGGCCGGCGTGCGTATCGCTGACGCGGCACGTATTCGTCTGGGCGCCTACGTCGGCGAAGGCACCACCGTGATGCACGAAGGTTTCGTCAACTTCAACGCCGGCACCGAAGGCCCGGGCATGATCGAAGGCCGCGTTTCCGCTGGCGTATTCGTCGGCAAGGGTTCGGACCTGGGCGGCGGTTGCTCGACCATGGGCACCCTGTCGGGCGGCGGCAACATCGTGATCAAGGTTGGCGAAGGCTGCCTGATCGGCGCGAATGCCGGTATCGGCATTCCGTTGGGCGATCGCAACACCGTTGAGTCGGGCCTGTACGTGACCGCTGGTACCAAAGTGGCGCTGCTGGACGAAAACAACAAACTGGTCAAAGTCGTGAAGGCCCGTGAACTGGCCGGTCAGCCTGACCTGCTGTTCCGTCGCAATTCGGAGACCGGTGCCGTGGAATGCAAAACCCACAAATCGGCCATCGAACTGAACGAAGCGCTGCACGCTCACAACTAAGCAGAGCGTCAAACGATCACCTGACCTGTAGGAGCGAGGCTTGTTCGCGATGGGGCCCTTGAGGCCGCCAAAAGCATCGCGAGCAAGCTTTGCTCCTACAAGGTTCAGGCGTACACCCGCCCATGTTTAACAGGGCTCGATAGCATGATGATTCCTTCTCCCTGGCGCGCCGATTTTCCGGCCATCGCCGCATTGCAACGGCAAGACCAGACCTATCTGGACAACGCCGCCACCACGCAAAAACCTCAAGCCCTGCTGGATGCCCTGGCGCATTACTACGCCAATGGCGCGGCCAACGTGCATCGGGCGCAACACCTGCCCGGCGCCCACGCCACCCAGGCGTTCGAGGCCAGCCGCAGTAAAGTCGCCCATTGGCTCAATGCCGGCGATTGCGGGCAGATTGTCTTTACCCACGGCGCAACGTCGGCGCTGAACCTCCTGGCTTATGGCCTGGAACATCTTTTCAATCCGGGCGATGAAGTAGTCATCAGCGCCCTGGAGCATCACGCCAACCTGTTGCCATGGCAGCAACTGACCCAGCGTCGCGACCTGAAGCTGGTGATCCTGCCTCTGGACGCCGACGGTTTGATCGACCTTGAAGCCGCCGCGCAGTTGATCGGTCCGCGAACCCGCTTGCTGGCGGTCAGTCAGCTGTCCAACGTGCTCGGTGCCTGGCAGCCGTTGCCCGCCCTCTTGACGATGGCCAAGGCGCATAACGCGCTGACCGTGGTCGATGGCGCCCAAGGCGTGGTGCATGGCCGGCATGACGTGCAGGCGCTGGGTTGCGACTTCTATGTGTTTTCCAGCCACAAGCTCTACGGCCCCGATGGACTGGGCGTGCTGTTCGGTCGCAATGAATCGCTTGAGCAGCTGCGCCATTGGCAGTTCGGCGGTGAAATGGTGCTGGATGTGGATTACCACAGCGCACGGTTCCGCCCGGCGCCACTGGGTTTTGAGGCAGGTACGCCGCCGATTGCCGGGGTGATTGGTTTGGGGGCGACGCTGGATTATCTTGCGGGGCTTGATCAGGACGCGGTTTGCGCCCATGAAGCAGCGCTGCATGACTATTTGCTCAAAGGCCTTGAAGCGCGCAACGGCATTCGGTTGCTGGGCAAGCCGCAACTGGCGCTGGCCAGTTTTGTCGTCGAGGGTGTGCATAACTCTGATCTGGCGCATTTGTTGACCGAACAGGGGATCGCGGTGCGCGCCGGTCATCACTGCGCCATGCCGTTGCTGAAAAGCTTTGAATTGGCCGGGGCGATTCGGGTGTCGTTGGCGTTGTACAACGATTCCGAAGATCTGGAACGGTTCTTTGAAGCGCTGGATCAGGCGCTGGAGTTGTTGCGATGAACTTGCCTGCCGATGCGGTTGCGGCGCTGGAGGTTTTTCAGAATGCTGCCGGTTGGGAACAACGGGCGCGGCGGTTGATGCAGTGGGGCGACCGTCTGCCCGCCTTGAGCGATGTGGATAAAGTCGAGGCCAACCGCGTGCATGGCTGTGAAAGTCAGGTGTGGCTGATGGGCGCGCTGGATGACGGTCACTGGCAATTTGCCGCGAGCAGCGATGCGCGGTTGATTCGTGGGTTGGTGGCGTTGCTGCTGGCCCGGGTTAACGGGTTGTCAGCGGTTGAGTTGCAGCAGGTGGATCTGCCGGATTGGTTCAATCAGTTGGGGCTGAGCAGACAGCTGTCGCCGTCGCGCAGTAATGGCCTGAATGCCGTGCTACAGCGGATGCGTGAACTGGCCGCCTGACCGATCGTTCCCACGCTCTGCGTGGGAATGCCTCAAGGGACGCTCCGCGTTCCAGCTCCTGAAAGGGACGCGGAGCGTCCCGGGCTGCATTCCCACGCAGAGCGTGGGAACGATCAGGTTAGGCCGGTTTGATGCGATCGGCGGGGCGACGTACCCCGGCAACAATCTTATCCACAGCCTTGGTCGCCGCGACCATGCCAAACGTCGCCGTCACCATCATCACCGCACCGAACCCGCCGGCACAGTCGAGCTTCACGCCGTCACCGACAAAACTCTTCTGCAAGCAAATGCTGCCATCCGGTTTCGGGTAGCGCAGTTGTTCGGTGGAAAACACACACGGGACGCTGTAGTGGCGGGTCACGGTGCGCGAGAAGTTGTAATCGCGGCGCAAGGTCGAGCGCACTTTCGAAGCCAACGGATCATTGAAGGTCCGGTTCAAATCGCACACCTGAATCAACGTCGGATCGATCTGCCCGCCCGCACCGCCGGTGGTGATGATCTGGATCTTGCGGCGCTTGCACCAGGCGATCAGCGCCGCTTTGGCGTTGACGCTGTCGATGCAATCAATGACGCAGTCGATGTTAGGCGTGATGTACTCGGCCATGGTTTCCCGGGTGACGAAGTCCGCCACCGCATGCACGGTGCAGTCCGGGTTGATCCCGCGCAGGCGCTCGGCCATTACCTCGACCTTGGGTTTGCCGACGGTGCTGTCCAGCGCATGCAACTGACGGTTGGCGTTGCTGACGCAAACGTCGTCCAGGTCAAACAGCGAAATCTCGCCCACGCCACAACGGGCGACGGCTTCAGCCGCCCAGGAACCGACGCCACCGACGCCGACGATCGCCACATGGGCCGCGCGCAAACGCTCCAGGCCTTCGATGCCATACAAACGGGCGATGCCTGCAAACCGCGGATCTTCTGTACTCATGACCATTACCCCAAAAACCGGCGCGCATTATAGGGCCGTCAGCGGGCAAGAGCACCTTTGGGCTATGGACGGCAGTCTTGAGGGCTTCAATTGACGACAAATTTATTGGAATTGAGCTACAGCGCCCAGGTCAAAGAACTTAAGTCGACTTGGATTGCCCAACGTCCGGCCTTTCCCTGTCCGCTGTACGGTCAGTGAACGCCCGGTGTAGGATGCGCGCCCCCAGCCTCTTGGCAATCGGCCGCCGACCGTTCCTTCGTTCAGCAGCTCCTGGAACCTGAAATAGCTATGTCATCGCGTAAATTTGGACTCAACCTGGTCGTGGTGCTCGCCATCGCAGCCTTGTTTACCGGCTTCTGGGCGCTGATCAATCGCCCGGTCACCGCCCCCAACTGGCCTGAACAGATCTCCGGCTTTTCGTACTCGCCGTTCCAGCAAGGGCAGTACCCGCAAAAAGAGCAATACCCGACCGACGATGAAATGCGTCGCGATCTGGAGATCATGAGCAAGCTGACGGACAACATCCGTACTTACTCGGTCGATGGCAGCCTGGGTGATATTCCCAGGCTCGCCGAAGAGTTCGGTTTGCGCGTGACGCTGGGTATCTGGATCAGCCCGGACCTTGAACGCAACGAGCGTGAAATCCTGCGCGCCATCGACCTGGCCAAGACCTCCCGTAGCGTGGTTCGTGTAGTGGTCGGTAACGAGGCGATTTTTCGTAAGGAAATTACCGCCGCCGAACTGAGCGTGATCCTTGATCGCGTCCGCGCGGCCGTGAAAGTACCGGTGACGACCTCCGAGCAATGGCACATCTGGAAAGATAACCCGAGCCTGGCCAAGCACGTCGACCTGATCGCCGCCCACGTCCTGCCGTACTGGGAACATGTGCCGATGGAGCAGTCCGGACAGTTCGTCCTCGACCGCGCCCGCGACCTGAAAAAGATGTTCCCGAAAAAACCGCTGCTGCTGTCGGAAGTCGGCTGGCCGAGCAACGGCCGTATGCGCGGTGGCGCCGACGCGTCGCCGGCAGACCAGGCGATTTATCTGCGGACCTTGGTCAACAAGCTCAATCGCCAGGGTTTCAACTACTTCGTGATCGAAGCCTTTGACCAGCCGTGGAAGGCCAGTGACGAAGGTTCCGTGGGCGCTTACTGGGGCGTGTTCAACGCCGCACGCCAGCAGAAATTCAACTTTGAAGGCCCGGTCGTCGCGATCCCGCAATGGCGCGTGCTGGCCATCGGTTCGGTAGTGTTGGCATTGCTGTCCCTGACCCTGCTGATGATCGACGGCTCGGCCTTGCGTCAGCGTGGCCGCACCTTCCTGACCTTCATCGCGTTCCTCTGTGGTTCGGTGCTGGTGTGGATCGGTTACGACTACAGCCAGCAATACAGCACTTGGTTCAGCCTGACGGTGGGCTTCTTGCTTGCCCTCGGCGCACTCGGGGTGTTTATCGTGCTGCTGACCGAGGCCCATGAACTGGCCGAAGCGGTCTGGACCCACAAACGCCGGCGCGAATTCCTGCCGGTGGTCGGCGATTCGGACTACCGACCGAAAGTATCGATTCACGTACCTTGCTACAACGAGCCGCCGGAGATGGTCAAACAGACCCTCAACGCCCTGGCCAACCTCGACTATCCGGACTTCGAAGTCCTGATCATCGACAACAACACCAAGGACCCGGCGGTCTGGGAACCGGTGCGCGACTATTGCGAAACCCTCGGCCCGCGCTTCAAGTTCTTCCACGTCGCGCCATTGGCCGGCTTCAAGGGTGGCGCGCTGAATTACCTGATTCCGCACACTGCCAAGGATGCCGAAGTCATTGCGGTGATCGACTCGGACTACTGCGTCGACCCGAACTGGCTCAAGCACATGGTGCCGCACTTCGCCGACCCGAAAATTGCTGTGGTGCAGTCGCCACAGGATTACCGCGACCAGAACGAAAGCACCTTCAAGAAGCTCTGCTACGCGGAATACAAAGGCTTCTTCCACATCGGCATGGTCACCCGTAACGACCGTGACGCGATCATTCAGCACGGCACCATGACCATGACCCGACGCTCGGTGCTCGAGGAACTGGGCTGGGCCGACTGGTGCATCTGTGAAGACGCCGAGTTGGGTCTGCGCGTGTTCGAAAAAGGCTTGTCAGCGGCGTATTACCACACCAGCTACGGCAAAGGCCTGATGCCCGATACCTTTATCGACTTCAAGAAACAGCGTTTCCGCTGGGCTTACGGTGCGATTCAGATCATCAAGCGTCACACCGCCAGCCTGCTGCGCGGCAAGGACACCGAGCTGACCCGTGGCCAGCGTTACCACTTCCTCGCGGGCTGGTTGCCGTGGGTCGCGGATGGCATGAACATCTTCTTCACCGTCGGCGCCCTGTTGTGGTCGGCGGCGATGATCATCGTGCCGCAGCGGGTCGATCCACCGTTGCTGATTTTCGCGATCCCGCCATTGGCGCTGTTCGTGTTCAAGGTGGGCAAGATCATCTTCCTTTACCGTCGCGCCGTTGGCGTGAACCTGAAGGATGCGTTCTGCGCGGCGCTGGCAGGGCTGGCGTTGTCGCACACCATCGCCAAAGCGGTGCTGTACGGCTTCTTCACCAGCAGCATTCCGTTCTTCCGCACCCCGAAAAACGCCGATAACCACGGCTTCTGGGTGGCGATTTCGGAGGCTCGCGAAGAAATGTTCATCATGCTGCTGCTGTGGAGCGCGGCGCTGGGGATTTTCCTGGTGAACGGCATGCCGAGCAACGACATGCGCTTCTGGGTGACGATGTTGCTGGTGCAGTCGCTGCCGTACCTGGCGGCGCTGATCATGGCGTTCTTGTCTTCGCTGCCGAAACCGGCGGTCGAGGGCGAGACGGCTCCGGCGGTCTAAATCGTTCCAGATGCACTAAACGGCGGCCAATGGCCGCCGTTTTGCTTTAAGATAACCGCCATTTTGCAGGCCTTGGCGTGAATCCATCCCTGTGGGAGCGAGCCTGCTCGCGATGGCAATGTAACAATCACAGTTTATGTTGACTGCCACACCGCCATCGCCAGCAGGCTGGCTCCCACATTTAGTTAGTCCGCGCCCATATTCAAGTTTTTCGGAGTTTCCCATGACGGCCCACGCCGACCTTTCGCCGACCCTTCAACTCGCCATCGACCTGATCCGCCGTCCGTCCGTGACGCCGGTCGACGCCGATTGCCAGAAGCAGATGATGCAGCGCCTGGGCGATGCCGGTTTTATGCTGGAACCCATGCGCATCGAAGATGTGGATAACTTCTGGGCGACCCACGGTAAACACGACGGTCCGGTACTGTGCTTCGCCGGTCACACCGACGTAGTGCCGACCGGCCCGGTGACCGCCTGGCAGATCGATCCGTTCAACGCGGTGATCGACGAACACGGCATGCTCTGCGGTCGCGGCGCGGCGGACATGAAAGGCAGCCTCGCTTCCATGACCGTGGCGGCCGAGCGCTTCGTCACCGACTACCCGGATCACAAGGGCAAGGTCGCTTTCCTGATCACCAGCGACGAAGAAGGCCCGGCGCACCACGGCACCAAAGCGGTGATCGAGCGCCTCGCCGCCCGCAAGGAGCGTCTGGACTGGTGCATCGTCGGCGAACCGTCGAGCACCACCCTGGTGGGCGATGTGGTCAAGAACGGCCGTCGCGGCTCCCTTGGCGCCAAATTGACCGTGCGCGGCGTGCAGGGTCACGTGGCCTATCCGCACCTGGCGAAGAACCCGATCCACCTCGCCGCCCCGGCGCTGGCCGAACTGGCCGCCGAGCACTGGGACCACGGCAACGATTTCTTCCCGCCGACCAGCTTCCAGATCTCCAACGTGAATTCCGGCACTGGCGCGACCAACGTGATCCCGGGCGACCTGGTGGCGGTGTTCAACTTCCGTTTCTCCACCGAATCCACCGTTGAAGGCCTGCAAAAACGCGTCGCCGATATCCTCGACAAGCATGGCCTGGACTGGCACATCGACTGGGCGCTGTCCGGCCTGCCGTTCCTCACCGAACCGGGGGCATTGCTGGATGCCGTCGCGTCGAGCATCAAGGACATCACCGGGCGCGAAACCAAAGCTTCCACCAGTGGCGGCACCTCCGACGGGCGCTTCATCGCGACCATGGGTACGCAGGTGGTTGAACTGGGCCCGGTCAACGCGACGATCCATCAGGTCAACGAGCGCGTGCTGGCTGCCGACCTCGATGTGCTGACCGAAATCTACTACCAGACCCTGATCAAGTTGCTCGCCTGATGCTCGCCTGCCCGATCTGCAGCGAACCGCTGAACGCGGTGGACAACGGCGTGGCCTGCCCCGCCGGGCATCGTTTCGACCGTGCGCGCCAGGGTTACCTGAACCTGTTGCCGGTGCAGCACAAGAACAGCCGCGACCCTGGGGATAACCTGGCGATGGTCGAGGCCCGCCGCGATTTTTTGAATGCCGGCCATTACGCGCCGGTGGCCAAGCGTCTGGCTGAACTGGCAGCGCAATACGCACCGCAGCGCTGGCTGGACATCGGTTGTGGCGAGGGTTACTACACCGCGCAAATCGCCGAGGCTTTGCCGAATGCCGACGGTTACGCGCTGGACATCTCCCGGGAAGCGGTCAAACGCGCCTGCAAACGCAACCCGCAACTGACGTGGTTGATCGCCAGCATGGCGCGGGTACCGTTGGCCTCCGGCAGCTGCCAGTTTCTCGCCAGCGTGTTCAGCCCGCTGGACTGGGAGGAAGCCAAGCGCCTGCTCAGCCCCGGCGGCGGTTTGATGAAAGTCGGGCCGACCAGCGGCCATCTGATGGAATTGCGCGAGCGTCTGTACGACGAAGTGCGTGAATACACCGACGACAAGCATCTGGCTTTGGTGCCTGAAGGCATGACGCTGCAACACAGTGAAACCCTGGAGTTCAAACTGACGCTGGAAAAGGGTCAGGACCGTGCAAACCTGTTGGCCATGACGCCCCACGGCTGGCGCGCCAGTGCTGAACGCCGGGCGGCGGTCATCGAACAGGTCGAGCCGTTCGAGGTCACTGTTTCGATGCGCTACGATTACTTCGTACTTCAATAATTTTTAATTTTTTGGTCTTCGGCATTTGCCCTAGGCCGGCTAAATCCGCGAATGGATTTTTCAGACCCGCAGTGAGGACATCCATGCGCCAACCCGATATCGAGATTTACCTGAAAGACGCCGACGTCGACTACAAGGCCGTCGCGGCCTGGCTCGGCACTGCTTTGGGCCCATGCACCGACTGGGTCCAGAAAGGCCAGACCTACAAGTGCAAGGCCGGCAACGTGTCGGTCACCTGGTTGCCGAAAGCCGTGGGCAAATGGAACAGCCTGTTCCTGGACAGCGACCAGACCCCGTGGGAAGACGACATCGCCTGCGCCCGCGCCGCGTTTGCCGCGCTGAACGTCGAAGTGCGTTGCGCACCGGGTAGCTGGGTCGAGGAAGAAGGTGAAGAGACAGCGGATCGCTGGATGCGCATCAGCGCGGACGGTGAAGAAGAAATCACCTGGAAAACAGTCTAAAAGCTGTACACAAAACCTGTGGGAGCGAGCCTGCTCGCGATGAGGCCCTTTCAGTCAACATTGATGTTGAATGTCAGTCAGCTATCGCGAGCAGGCTCGCTCCCACAGTAGTTTTTGGTGATCTGAAGATCGGATTTACAAGCCTACAACGTCCTCAGCCTGCAAGCCTTTCTCGCCAGTCACCACGCCGTATTCAACCTGCTGGCCTTCAGCCAGCGAACGATGCCCCTCGCCGCGGATCGCGCGGTAATGCACGAACACGTCCACCCCATCCTCGCGCTGAATGAAGCCATAACCTTTGGCGTCGTTGAACCACTTCACATTGCCGGTTTCGCGCGTAGCCATGTCAGTACCCCCTTGTTTTTATTTTGAACGGCCGAGTATATGACAGCCGCCAAAACTCTCAACTCACTTTACTTAGCCGCTTTTTTGCCGATTTTCGGCGAATACGGCACACTATCGGCCGCCCGAGCATTTGCTCGGTTTTTTCCACTCATGCAGAAGCCGTATGACCCGTTCCCCGTTCCGCCGTCTTGTGTTTGGCACCCTGCGCCGACTGCTCTACCTCTGGGTTCGCTCGGAGACGATCAATCAGTCGTCGTTCACCCTCAACCTCGACCGCAGCCGCCCGGTGTTCTACGTCCTGCAAAATCCTTCACTGACCGACCTCGCCGTGGTCGACACCGAATGCAGCAAGGCCGGCCTGCCGCGCCCGGTGTTGCCGGTTTCAGTAGGTACGCTGGAAGAACCCGCCGCGTTCTTTTACCTGACGCCGGAGCCAGACTGGATCGGCCGCCAGGACAAACGCGGCGCGCCGCCGACCCTCACCCGCCTGGTCAGCGCCCTCAGCCAGAACGCCGCCGAAGATGCGCAGATCATTCCGGTCAGCGTGTTCTGGGGCCAGTCGCCGGACAGCGAATCGAGCCCGTGGAAGCTGCTCTTCGCCGATAGCTGGGCGGTCACCGGGCGTTTGCGTCGGTTGCTGAGCATCATTGTGCTGGGGCGCAAGACCCGCGTTCAGTTCTCCGCGCCGATCCATTTGCGCGAGCTGATCGATCACAACAAAGGCCACGAGCGCACCGTGCGCATGGCCCAGCGAATTCTGCGGGTGCACTTCCGCAACCTGAAAGCCGCGGTGATCGGCCCGGACATTTCCCACCGCCGCAACCTGGTCAAAGGCCTGCTCAATCAGCCCTTGGTCAAGCAAGCGATCCTCGACGAAGCCGAGCGTGAAAACATCTCCCCGGAGAAAGCCAAGGCCCAGGCCCTGCGCTATGGCAACGAGATCGCCTCCGACTACACCTACACCGCGATCCGCTTTCTGGAAGTGGTGCTGAGCTGGTTCTGGAACAAGATCTACGACGGGATCAAGGTCAACCACATCGAAGGCGTGCAGAAGGTCGCCCAGGGTCACGAAGTGATCTATGTGCCGTGCCATCGCAGCCACATCGACTACCTGCTGCTGTCCTATCTGCTGTTCCGCAACGGCCTGACCCCGCCGCACATTGCCGCCGGGATCAACCTCAACATGCCAGTGATCGGCAGCCTGCTGCGCCGTGGCGGTGCGTTCTTCATGCGCCGCACCTTCAAGGGCAATCCGCTCTACACCTCGGTGTTCAACGAGTACTTGCACACCCTGTTTACCAAAGGCTTCCCGGTGGAGTACTTCGTCGAGGGCGGCCGTTCGCGCACCGGGCGCATGCTGCAACCAAAAACCGGGATGCTGGCGATCACCCTGCGCAGCTTCCTGCGTTCGTCACGGATGCCGATCGTTTTCATCCCGGTCTACATCGGCTACGAGCGTGTGCTGGAAGGCCGGACCTACCTTGGCGAACTGCGCGGGGCGACGAAGAAGAAAGAATCGATTTTCGACATCTTTAAAGTCATCGGCGCGCTCAAGCAGCGCTTCGGCCAAGTGGCGGTGAACTTTGGCGAGCCGATCAAACTGGCGGAATTCCTCGACAGCGAGCAGCCGGACTGGCGTCAGCAGGAACTCGGTCCGCAATTCAAACCGGCCTGGCTCAACGAAACCACCAACCGCCTCGGCGAGAAAGTCGCGCAACACCTGAACGAGGCGGCAGCGATCAACCCGGTCAACCTGGTGGCCCTGGCGCTGCTGTCCACCAGCCGTCTCGCGCTGGATGATCGCGCCATGGCGCGCGTCCTCGATCTGTACCTGGCACTGCTGCGCAAGGTCCCGTATTCGCCGCACACCACGTTGCCCGAAGGTAACGGTCGCGCGTTGATCGAGCATGTGAAGGACATGGATTTGCTGTCCGAGCAGAGCGATGCCCTGGGCAAGATTTTGTATCTGGACGAACAAAACGCCGTCCTGATGACCTACTACCGCAACAATGTTTTGCACATCTTCGCCTTGCCGGCGCTGCTGGCGAGCTTCTTCCAGAGTGCCTCGCGCATGAGCCGCGAACAGATCCTGCGCTACACCCGCGCGCTGTATCCGTACCTGCAATCGGAGCTGTTCATTCGCTGGTCGCTGGACGAACTGGATGCGGTGATCGATCAATGGCTCGAAGCCTTCGTCGAGCAAGGTCTGCTTCGCTTCGAGAACGACGTCTACCTGCGGCCGGCGCCGAGCTCGCGGCATTTCGTGCTGCTGACCCTGCTGTCGAAAAGCATCGCCCAGACCCTGCAACGCTTCTACATGACGGTCTCGCTGCTGCTCAACAGCGGTCAGAACAGCATCAGCGCCGAAGAGCTGGAAGACTTGTGCACGGTCATGGCCCAGCGCCTGTCGATCCTCCATGGCCTCAACGCCCCGGAGTTTTTCGACAAGAGCCTGTTCCGCCACTTCATCCAGACTCTGCTCGACCTCGACGTGCTCAAGCGCGACGAAGCCGGCAAGCTGAGCTATCACGAACTGCTCGGCGAACTGGCCGAAGGTGCGGCCAAGCGAGTGCTGCCCGCGGAGATTCGCTTGTCGATTCGTCAAGTTGCGTTGCATCGCAGTGAAGATGCGGCGGATCAAGTTTAGTTGAGATTAGCTGTAACTTTCTGACAATGATTATAAGAACAAGGATGTTTTTATAATCACCCAGTTATGAATTAATAAAGACCCTCTACAACTAATCCCGATACGGATATCGCGATGAACCCATTAGAAAACACCACCCCACATGTAACCCTCACCTTTAGTTTGCCTGAAGACTATCTGCCGCCCAGCGGGGGCGAAGGCGAAACTTATATAAGCGTTCATACCGCAAACTCTTCCACCCCCATCAAAGTGGCGCAATCCCGTGAACCTGTACTGCGCAGTGGGCGCTGGAACTTTTACTTCGCACACAACTATTCCGATGTCAGCGTTAAATACCTTGTCACCGTCAGCATGACCCACAACGGCGTTCCACTGCTGATTGACCTGGACTACTTCGTGATCGTCCACCGTGCGCCGCACCGACAAACCCTTCACCTTAGCCCCATCGGCCGCCTCTATCTCCAGGCACAGGAACCTCGGGCAGTACAACCTGAACACGCAGTGACTGTTGTCGCCCACGAACACGACGATACGGCTGCACAACTGACGCAAATACATATCAGCGAAAAAATGGCGGAGGCGTTTTATCTGGAATACGATCCGGACACTGTCGTACCCGGCAAGCGCTATACGCTGGCAGCCACTGAAAATGAGTACCACAATTCAATTACGGTCTATCCAGGATCCGTTGTATTGAAACCTTTTGGTAGAACCTGAAAAAAGCGCTTATCGAAAGATTCATGGGGAGAAATCACCGGAAAATTCCGTTAAATTGCTGTTGGCGCTCGTCTACTTCGGGCGCCAACGACAGGGATTCAACTCATGAAAAAACGCTCGCTTCTAGGGCTTACGGCTCTACTCGCTGCCTGCCAATCAATACAACCTGCTGCGAAAACCAGCCTCAATGGCGAAGTGTTCTACCTGCAACGCATCGCCCTGCCGCCGAGTGCGACCTTAAGCGTCAGCTTGCAGGACGTTTCCCTGGCCGACGCGCCCGCCGTGGTCCTCGACGAACACAAAGGCCCGGTCAAAGGCCAGGTGCCGCTGCCGTTTCATCTGAGTTACGATCCAACGCAGGTCAAACCGGGCCATCGTTATTCGGTCAGCGCACGGATCGAAGTGAATGGCGAACTGATGTTCATCACCACCGAACATCACGCCGTTCAGCTGGATGGCAGCGATCCGCAGCCACTGAAAATCCGCGTCGACGCCGCCCGCTAACTTTCTATTTTGAACAAGGAAGCTGCCATGTTCCGTCCTACCCTTCGCTTCGCCGGCCTGTGCGCAGGCTTGATGATCTCCGCCAGCGCCCTGGCACTGTCGCTCAACGACCTGTCCCAACAAGACGCCACCGGCGGCCTCAAGGATGCCCTGACCCAAGGTGCGCAACTGGCCGTGAAACAACTCGGCACGCCGGGCGGCTTCAGCAACAACCCGGACGTGAAAATCGAATTGCCGGGCAAACTGGGCAAAGTCGCCAGCAAGATGAAACAGTTCGGCATGGGCGCCCAGGTCGATCAGCTGGAAACCAGCATGAACAAAGCGGCTGAAACCGCGGTGACGCAAGCCCAGCCGATCCTGGTGGACGCGGTGAAGAAGATGAGCGTGGAGGACGCCAAGGGCATTCTCAGCGGCGGCAAGGACTCGGCCACGCAGTACCTGAGCAAATCCAGTCGCGAACAGATCCGCGTCAAGTTTCTGCCCATCGTCAAGCAAGCCACCGATCAGGTGGGCCTGGCCAAGCAGTACAACTCGTTCGCCGGGCAAGCCGCGACGCTGGGTGTGGTGGATGCGAAGAACGCCAACATCGAAAGCTACGTGACCGAGCAGGCGTTGAACGGTTTGTTCGAAATGATTGGTAAACAGGAAGAAACCATTCGCCAGAATCCTGCGGCGGCAGCGACCAGTTTGGCGAAGAAGGTGTTTGGCACCCTCTAGTACTCTCTCCCGCTGATCATTCACACGCTCTGCGTGGGAATGATCAGAACGGGGTTGTGTTTTGAACCCGCAGAAAGAACACCCACTCGCGTCCCATCTTCCTTTTCTCAAACACCTCCAGTTCGACCAGGCCATTCAATGTGGCCGACGCGGTGTTGTAGGAACAGCCCAGGTTCTCCTTCACATTGACCGCCGTAAACTCCTTGGCCATTCCACTCTTGGCCACCTGGAATACGGCTCGTTGCTTCTCGGTCAATCGGTCTAACAAACCGGATTCCAACAACCAACGATCAAAGCTTTCGGCATACGCCAGACTTTTCCGATAAGCATCGGTAAAACCGCTGACAGCCCGCAGGATGACCGAACACTGGAAGTCGATGAAATAAGTCAGATCGAGGTCATCAGCCTCAGTATTCAGATACGACCGTCCGTATTTCACCGGCGCACTGCGCAGCAAAATGCTGATCGCAATGTAGCGAAAGGCAGAGAAGTCATTCTTGAACATGAACCAATAAAACAGCGCCCGCGCCACCCGGCCGTTGCCATCACGAAAAGGATGCTCATAACCCAGAGCAAAATGCAGTGCGATGCCTTTGATCAGTGGATGAAGGTAATCCTCTTGATCGGGATCGTTGTGGGGCTGATTGATCCACGTCGACAGCACCCGCAATCGTGACGCCAGCCCTGCGGCGGGCGGCGGTGTATGCACGGTGTTTCCCTCACCGTCCTGCACCACCACATCATCGTTGCCCCTGAACTCCCCCGGTGAATATTGCGTGTCATCAATGCCCTCGACACCCACCCGGTGCATGGCTGAAATCAGTTCGGCACTCAGTGCGTCATAACGCTTTTCCCAGGCGAAATTCATCATCTTGTAGTTGCCGATCACCATTCGCTCATCCGGTGTGCGCGGCGGGCGATTGCGCTTGAGCATGTCCTTGGCCACCCGCGTGGTGGTCGCTGCGCCTTCCAGCTGACTGCTGCTAATGGCTTCGTCTTCAATCAAATCGTTGAGCAGATAGCTGAAGTGCGCATGCTCACCAATCTGACTGGTCATGTACTCCAGCGCGGCCGTCGTGGCTTTTCGATCGACAGCGGAAATAGCTTTCTGCGCGAGCGGAGTGAGCACGAAGTTGCCCCATTGAAGCGGCTCGCCCAAAGGCAAAAGACTTGAGTACTGCGCAGTCCGTGCTTTCTTCACCAACGCCCAGCACAGATTCGAATCCAGCCCCGGCGCCCAGCGGTAGCGCAATTCATCGAACGGCAGATAACGCCCCTGGTCGTCCATCGGCTTGAGCAAGCCGAGGTAATCCGAGAGGCGTTCCTTGTGGGGCGACTTCCCCAACAGGTCGAATACCGGGTCGGTCCTTCCCCTAAAAATGGGCGGCTTTTTCATTATTGTTGTCTCAAACACTCGTAAAGCTGAGTTTTGAGTACAGCATTCCGATCCCTTTGACTCAATATCGGAAGATTCTGAAACAACTGTAGGAGCAAAGCTTGCTCGCGATGGCTGCACCTCGGTCGGCCATTTGAACCGAGGCGCCTGCATCGCGAGCAAGCTTTGCTCCTACAGAGGTTTAGGCTGGGTCCTTTTTGATTCGGAACCACGCCGCATACAGCGCTGGCAGAAACAGCAACGTCAGCGCCGTCGCGACAATCAACCCGCCCATGATCGCCACCGCCATCGGACCGAAGAACACACTGCGCGACAGCGGAATCATTGCCAGCACCGCCGCGAGCGCAGTCAACACAATCGGCCGGAAACGCCGCACCGTGGCTTCAATAATCGCCTGCCAGGGCTTGAGCCCGGAAGCGATATCCTGCTCGATCTGGTCAACCAGAATCACCGAGTTACGCATGATCATCCCGGACAGCGCGATGGTGCCGAGCATGGCAACGAAACCGAACGGCTGACGGAACACCATCAGGAACATGGTCACACCGATCAACCCCAACGGCGCCGTCAGAAACACCATCACCGTGCGTGAGAAACTGCGCAGTTGCAGCATCAGTAACGTCAGCACCACCACGATGAAAAGCGGCACACCGGCCTTCACCGAATTCTGCCCGCGAGCCGAGTCTTCCACCGTACCGCCGACATCCAGCAAATACCCGTCCGGCAGTTCGGCGCGAATCGGATCGAGGGTCGGCATGATCTGCTTCACCAGCGTCGCCGGTTGTTCCTTGCCGTAGATGTCAGCGCGGACCGTCACGTTCGGCAAGCGGTTGCGGTGCCAGATGATGCCTTCTTCGAAGCCGTATTCCAGGGTCGCGACTTGCGACAGTGCAACACTGCGACCATTGTCGGTCGGCACCGCCAGGCTTGGCAGCAGCGACAGTTCGGAGCGTTCGTGCAACGTGCCGCGCAACAGAATCTCGATCAACTCGTTGTCTTCACGGTACTGGCTGACGCTGGAACCGGTCAGCGAGCTTTGCAGGAACCTCGACAGGTTCGCAGTGCTCACGCCCAGCGCCCGGGCCCGGTCCTGATCGACGTTCAGATAAACGACTTTGCTTGGCTCTTCCCAATCCAGATGGACGTTGACCACGTGCGGGTTCTCGCGAACCTTGGCCGCGACTTTACGGGCCAGCGCGCGAACTTCCTCGATGTGCTCACCGGTGACCCGGAACTGCACCGGATAGCCGACCGGAGGCCCGTTCTCCAGACGTGTCACCCGCGCGCGCAGGGCCGGGAATTGTTCCTTGAGGGCTTCGATCAGCCAGGTGCGCAGGACTTCGCGCTCTTCGATGGTTTTGGCCAGGACAACAAACTGCGCAAAGCTCGCGGCAGGAAGTTGTTGATCCAGGGGCAGGTAAAAACGTGGCGAACCGGTGCCGACGTACGCGACATAGTTGTCGATACCGGCGTGATCCTTGAGCAGGGCTTCGAGTCGTTTGACCTCATCGCGGGTGTTGCTCAACGAAGCGCCTTCCGCCAGCTTCAGATCGACCATCAATTCCAGACGACCCGACGCCGGGAAGAACTGTTGCGGCACGAAGCGAAACAGGATGACAGAACCGATAAACAACACCGCCGTCAGGACAATGACCGTCTTGCGCCGCCGTACGCACCACTCCACCAGGCGCCTGACGCGCTGATAGAACGGGGTGCCATAAGGGTCGGGCTGGCCATTGCCGGTGCCATGTTTGGCGGCATGAATCTTCGCCAGATCCGGCAGGAGTTTTTCCCCCAGATAAGGCACAAACACAACCGCGGCCACCCACGAGGCCAGCAACGCGATGGTCACCACCTGGAAGATCGAGCGGGTGTATTCACCCGTGCCCGATTGCGCAGTGGCAATCGGCAGGAAGCCGGCAGCAGTGATCAGCGTACCGGTGAGCATCGGGAATGCGGTGCTGGTCCAGGCGTAGCTGGCTGCCTTGATGCGGTCGAAGCCCTGCTCCATTTTGATCGCCATCATTTCCACGGCGATGATCGCGTCGTCCACCAACAAACCCAGCGCCAGTACCAACGCCCCCAGGGAAATTTTGTGCAGGCCGATTCCCAGGTAATACATGCAGGCGAACGTCATCGCCAATACCAAAGGAATCGCCAGCGCAACCACCATGCCGGTGCGCACGCCGAGGGAGAAGAAACTCACCAGCAGGACGATTGCCAGCGCTTCCACCAGCACCTGAACAAATTCGCCGACACTGCTTTTCACGGCGGCGGGCTGGTCGGAGACCTTGCGCAGCTGCATACCGGCAGGAAGGTTTTTCTGGATTCGGTCGAACTCGATTTCCAGTGCCTTGCCCAGCACCAGAATGTCGCCACCGTCCTTCATGGCAACGGCCAGGCCAATGGCGTTTTCCGCCATGAAGCGCATGCTCGGCGCTGGGGGATCGTTGAAACCCCGCCGCACATCCGCCACATCGGCGATGCGGAACGTACGATCACCGACGCGGATCGGGAAGCTCTTGATCTCTTCGACCGTCTGAAAATTCCCCGAGACGCGTAGTTGCAATCGCTCGCTGGAGGTCTCGAAGAACCCGGCGGTGGACACCGCATTCTGCTCTTCAAGGGCCTGCTGCACCGCCGACAAAGGCAGGCCGAGGGTGGCGAGCTTGACGTTGGAGAGCTCGATCCAGACTTTCTCGTCCTGCAACCCGAGCAGATCGACCTTGCCCACATCCTTGACCCGTTGCAGCTGAATCTGCACACGGTCGGCGTAGTCCTTGAGCACCGCGTAATCAAAACCATCGCCGGTCAGGGCGTAGATATTGCCAAACGTCGTGCCGAACTCATCATTGAAGAATGGCCCCTGGATGCCCGGTGGCAGGGTGTGACGAATGTCGTTGATCTTCTTGCGAACCTGGTACCAGAGGTCCGGGATTTCCACCGAATGCATGGAATCACGGGCAACGAACGTCACTTGGGATTCGCCCGGACGGGAGAACGAAACGATGCGTTCGTACTCGCCGGTTTCCATCAGTTTCTTTTCAATACGCTCGGTGACCTGGCGCGACACTTCCTGCGCCGTGGCCCCTGGCCAGATGGTCCGAATCACCATGGCCTTGAAGGTGAACGGCGGGTCTTCACTTTGGCCGAGCTTGGTGTAGGACAGTGCGCCGACAATGGCCAGCAAGAGCATCAGGAACAGTACGATCTGGCGATTGCGCAGCGCCCATTCGGAAAGATTGAAACCCATCGGGGATTACTCCTTGTCCGCCAGATTGACCACGCGGTTGGAGCGATCCACCGGACGCACCTGCTGCCCTTCCAGCAGCACATGGACGCCAGCGGCCACCACCCAGTCGCTGGCGCTCAGTCCTTCGAGTACCGGAACGGTTTTCTCGCCGAAGGCACCGACCCGTACCGGGGTTTTCTTCAGGGTGTTGTTGGAATTGACGACCCAGACGTAGGTCGCGCCGTTTTCCGCAGTCAGCGCGGAAAGCGGCACCGACAGCGGCACCACATCGGAGGTTTGAACGAACACCCGGGCACTCTGGCCGAGTTCGGCAGGCACCTTGCCGGCGGTGAAGGCGATGCGGGCGGCAAAGGTGCGCGATTTTGGGTCGGCAGCGGGCGACAGCTCACGGATGCGCCCGGCAAAACGTTGGTCGGGTTGGGTCCAGAGTTCCACCGATACTGGCTGACCGACCTTGAAGCGGCCAAAGCTTTGCTCCGGCAAGCTGATCAACACTTCGCGCTCGCCATCGGTGGCGAGGGTAAATACGGTTTGCCCCGCCGCCACGACTTGCCCGACTTCAACCGAGCGTTTCGCCACCACACCATCCTGCGGCGCACGCAGCACCGCGTAACTGGCCTGGTTGGTCGAGACGTTGAATTCGGCTTTGATTTGCTTGAGGCGTGCTTCACCGGATCGGTAAAGGTTTTCGGCATTGTCGTACTGCGAACGGCTGACCATCTGACGTTCCATCAGGGTCTTGTAGCGGTCACGTTCGGCGCGCACCAGGCTCAGGTTGGCCTCGGCAGCGGCGACCTGGGCGCGAGTGGCTTCCAGTTGCAGGCGCACGTCCTGAGGATCGAGCTCCGCCAGAGGCTGGTCGGCCTTGACCCGCTGCCCCTCTTCGACCAGTCGTCGACTGACCTTACCGCCAATGCGAAACGCCAGCTCCGGCTCATACCTTGCCCGGACTTCACCCGGAAAACTCTCCATCGCCTGGGATGACGGCTCTGGCTGCACGACCATGGCCGGACGAACGGTGACTTGAGGCGCCTCTTCGTGACCACACGCAGACAATAAAAACGCCAGGCTGACTGGCAACGCGAGGGGCAAGGCATAGCGGAACATGGTGAAGGACCTTTCGCTAATGGTGCTTGGAATAATTATACTGGGCGGTATGTTATTAATAGCAAACTCACCAGTCCAGTATTAAAAGCGAAGAATGTCGAACAATCTCCCAGCACCCAACGGTCCGGGCCGTCCCAAGGATCTGGCCAAGCGCCAGGCAATCCTCGATGCGGCGAAAATTCTGTTTCTGAGCAAGGGTTATGCGAATACCAGCATGGACGCCGTCGCGGCCGAGGCCGGTGTGTCGAAGCTGACGGTCTACAGCCATTTCAACGACAAGGAGACGCTGTTCTCCGCCGCCGTGATGGCCAAGTGCGAAGAGCAATTGCCGACGCTGTTTTTCGAATTGCCGGACGGCGTTGCCGTAGAAACGGTGCTGTTGAACATCGCGCGCGGCTTTCATCAGCTGATCAACAGCGACGAATCGGTCAACCTGCATCGGCTGATGATGACGCTGGGCAGCCAGGACCCGAAACTATCGCTGATCTTCTTCGAGGCCGGACCTGAGCGCATGCTGCAAGGCATGGAGCGGTTGCTGAGCAAGGTTGATCACAGCGGCGCGCTGAGCATCGACAAACCGCGCAATGCGGCCGAGCATTTCTTCTGCCTGCTCAAGGGGGCAGGGAATTTCAGGCTGCTTTATGGTTGTGGCGAACCGTTGATCGGGGATGCGGCCGAGAGCCATGTGCAGGAAGTGGTGGAATTGTTTATGCGGGCGTATCGGCCTGAGCAATGATCGTTCCCACGCTCTGCGTGGGAATGCAGCCCGGGACGCTCTGCGTCCCATCCAAAGCCGAACGCGGAGCGTCCGTTGAGGCATTCCCACGCAGAGCGTGGGAACGATCAGTGTTGAGTCAGGGCTTGAGCGCTTTCTTCGGATAAATGTCATACCGGCTGGATTTACCGTCCAGCGCATGACTCGGCTTCGGCCCTTCGATGCAGGGCGCCTTGCGCGGGCGCTTGACCACCACCCGATGGCTGGCCAACGCCAACGCCGCTTCGAGCAGTGCAGGCGCATCCGGGTCATCGCCTACCAGCGGCCGGAACAGGCGCATTTCCTTCTTCACCAAGGCCGTTTTCTCACGATGGGGAAACATCGGGTCGAGGTAAATCACCTGTGGCGGCTCGCCTTCCCAATTGCGCATCACCTCGATCGAATTGCCCTTGAGCAAGCGCATCCGCGCCACGATCGGCGCCACCTCAAAGTCTTCCGCGCCGCGCGCCAGGCCATCTTCAAGCAACGCGCCAATCAGCGGCTGACGCTCGATCAGGCTCATCTCGCAGCCCAGGCTCGCCAGCACGAACGCATCTTTGCCCAGCCCCGCCGTGGCATCCAGCACGCGCGGACGCACGCCTTGGGCAACCCCGACAGCCTTGGCGATCATCTGACCGCTGCCGCCACCGTACAACCGACGATGGGCCGCACCGCCCTCGACAAAGTCCACCCGCACCGGTCCCGGCGCGTCCGGGCCCAGTTGCTGCAGCTGCAACCCCTGGTCGCCGACCTGCAAGGCGAACTCACCGTCATCCACCTGCATCGGCAAACCCAGGCGCTCGGCCCATTGTTCGGCCTGTGGCTGAAAAGTCGCGGCCAGGGCCTCGACATGGATGCGGCAGGCCGCAGGTTGCTCAATCATGAGAAAACACGCTCAAAAAATTAATGATCGGCAAAAACGGCCGATAACAAAACTATCGAGCATTTTGCCAGAGCTGAGCGTCGACCGAGAGAAATGTCAGACATTCAACGCACATCGATAGGCTACATCTCGCCCCACGGCGATTTTGGCCTGCGAAACTCCCAAGCACTGAGCGGCGTCAGTCACCTGTGGCAGGATTTCTTTGCCCAGGCCCTGGCCGATCAGTCGGGCGATGTCGTACCGGCTTCTCTCAACTTTCCACCGGTCGATCTCGACAGCCCGGTCGAACCCACCGTTGGCAGCGAACTGCTGGCGCACATCATTTCCCAACGCGAATGCGATGTGAAAGAAACCGAGGTCCGCCCGCCCGAGCCACTGTTCCTGCCGATTGCCGAGTTCGAAATGGAGCTGGCCGACAAACCTTTCCCACCGTTCCCGCCGCAAGAAATCGTCGCTCAGCAGAAACAACAGGACTTCGAAAGCAGTTGGGTCCGCCCGATCGTGCTCACCGCAGGTCAGCCTGTGCCGCAAGCAGGTCCGGCGCCACAACCGCGTGCGCTGCACCTGCCAATCGCCGAATTCGAACTCGATCTGCTGGACAAGCCCTTCCCGCCGTTCTCGCCCGAAGAGCTGATGGAACAACAGAAACAATTCGACTTCGATAACGGCTGGGCTCGTCCGATCGTCCTGCAAAACCTGCGCATCGCCGCCTGACTTTCAATAACAAGCCCTCAGCGACACACCCACCACGGCCCGACATCCACATGAAAGTGATTGCGGTGGGCGGCGTTGTAATCCGGACTCAAGACCACACTGAACATGTCGCAGGCGCCATCGCGGACCTGACGTAAAAACCGCGCGTCCTGATTATCCTTCGACCAATCCTTGAGCACGTTGATGGTGCGGCCATCGGCCAAGCGAAAACCGGCGATATCCAGCGCATCGGCACTGGCATGCTGGCTGCGCCTGCCGTTCTCGCGGCTGTAGACGTTGCGACAGGCAAAGCTGCCGAGATGGTCGACTCGCGTGACCGCTTGGCCGTAGACCGCTTGTGCGGCGGGTTGCAGGGCGTGGTGTTCGAACAGGGCGAACGACACCGCCAGGCGGCAACTGGCGAGGAAACTGCTGCTCAGCGCCACCTCGCCGCCTTGCACACGCAAGGTGTTGAGCAACGGGCACGTCGCGTCGGGGCTGTCGGCCTGATGGGTTACGCGCAATCCAGAGCTGCTCAAGGCTTGATCGCACAACTGCTGATCATTGCGTAGGCGCATCAGTTTGTAGCGGGTCAGAAAATTGGGCGCGGCCTTCACGTCCAGCGGCGCCCAGGGATTCCACTGCGCCGGCACTGAGACCCAGCCACGCCAGACGCTCACGGCCGCCATGCCGATGATCAACAGCATCAACAGCAGCCACCACCGAAACCGCATCGTCAGCCTTTGAACAATTTATTGGCCTGGGCGTACGGCATGGAACGCGACGTGAAGCCGAAGGTGCCCGACGTCTTGATCTCTTCGGCCGCGCGGAAAAACTCGCCGTAGGCGGCCAAGGCCAGTGCCGAACCGACGCTGATGCGTTTGACGCCCATTTCGCTCAACTGCTCGACCGTCAATTTCAGTCCGCCAGACATCAACACATTGACCGGTTTCGGCGCCACCGCGCGAACCACCGCCAACACCTCTTCAGCACTGCGCAGCCCCGGCGCATAAAGCACGTCGGCACCCGCCTCGGAAAATGCCTGCAAGCGGCGAATGGTATCGGCGAGATCAGGATTGCCGTGCAAAAAGTTTTCCGCTCGGGCTGTGAGCATGAACGGGAACGGCAAGCTACGAGCGGCGGCCACGGCAGCCTCAATGCGCGCGACGGCGTGCTCAAAACAGTAGATCGGCGCTTCTTCACGGCCGGTGGCATCTTCGATAGAGCCGCCGACCGCCCCGGCCTCTGCCGCACGCAAAATGCTCTGTGCGCATTCGGCGGGATCGTCAGCGAAGCCGTTTTCCAGGTCGACGGCGACGGGCAGATCAGTTGCCGCCACAATCGCCCGAACGTTTGCCAGGGTGTCGTCCAGCGTCAGCCCGCCATCGGGGCGGGCGTTGGAAAAAGCGTATCCGGCGCTGGTAGTCGCCAGCGCTTCGAAACCAAGGCTGGCGAGCATCTTCGCCGAGCCGGCATCCCACGGGTTGGGAATGACAAAAGCCCCCGCGCGTTCGTGCAGTGCTTTGAACGCTTGGGCTCGAAGGGTTTGCGCATCCATTGGCAGGCTCCTGAAAAAGACAAGGAATCCGCTTCAGAGCAGGCCAAGTTGCTCGGCAGCGGGCTCTCTGTATAGCTCAGGCAGCGGCGGCAGGCCAGGTAAACGCAGCATCAGTTTTGCGTGAAAACGTTGCGCCAGTTTGGCGGCCAGCAAATTGTCGGCGGTGTGCAGGAAGATATAGGGCGTACGCCCCTCTTCGATCCACACGGCGATTTTCTCGACCCACGGCATCAGGAACGGATCGTTGGCCTCGAGCTGCGGATGGCCGATGAAACGCACCTGCGGACATTGCGTGAAGGCGGCCGGACGGGGTGGCACCCGGGGCTTTTTCGATTGGGCATGTAGTACCGAGGGATCGGTCGATGTGCAGCTGAACAACGCGCGGGGATCGAGGCAGATACGCTCGACACCGCGATCCAATAGCAGGCGATTGAGCATTCTCTCGGCATCGCCCTTGGCGAAGAACTCGTCATGTCGCACTTCAACCGCCAAAGGCCGGTCCACCGCATCAATAAAACCGGCAAGTTCCGACAGTCGCTGCGGCGTGAAGCTTTTCGACAGTTGCAGCCACAGCGGTGAAACCCGTTCGCCGAGGGGGCTGAGCAATTGCAGGAAGGTTTCGGCAGCGGCCAATTGTTCGCGCAGGTCACCGCTGTGGCTGATGTCACCGGGGAACTTGGCAGTGAAGCGAAAGTGTTCGGGCATGGTCTCGGCCCAACGCTGCACGGTGGTCGCAGCCGGGCTCGCGTAGAAGGTCGTGTTGCCTTCCACGGCGTTGAAAACCTGGGAATAGAGATTCAGAAATTCGGTGGGTTTTGCGTCTTGCGGATACAGGTAATCGCGCCAGGCGTTTTCACTCCAGGACGGACAGCCCAGGTAGTAAGGCAACTGCATCAGATGTACAGGTCGAGGCCCAGCACATCCGAATCCCAATCGACAAAACCGGCGGTGCTCAGGTAGCTGGCCAGGGCCTTGGCGACACTGCTGCTCATGGCACGGTGATAAAGCATGTCTTGTTGACGGGCGGGGAGATTACTCAAGCGTTGCGCAGAAGCCTTGGCGGCGCGGGCGGCCATTTGCTCTTCGGATGGAATTTCCAGCTCGCCGTCGATATCGACGTAGTCGTCATCCGCCACGGGGCCTTTGCGAGGCTTGCGCTTGATGGGGTAGGACTGAGAGGGAACGCCGTCTATACGCATGAGTACATGTCCGGTATCAATGATGGCAGTTTAGTGGCGCATAGCCCGCTTCGCAAACCGCCGAGTGATAACTAGAACACAGAAAATGGAAAAGGTTTAAAAGCTGGGGGATATAAAACGACGATTGGCTGCGTTGGTACACATTGTGGCGAGGGAGCTTGCTCCCGCTCGGCTGCGAAGCAGTCGTAAAATCAGACGGCGGGGGTGTACTTGCCTACGATTGGGGCCGCTTCGCAGCCCAGCGGGAGCAAGCTCCCTCGCCACAAAAGCAATGCGGATTATCGTGCTTTGGGCGTCGCGACTTTATCGCGCAAGTACACCGGCTGAGCCTCATCAGCCACGATCGCCTCACCCCGCGCCCAGGCAAAACGTGCCAGGGTCAGCAGGTCCTCAGCGTGAGGCAACATGCCCGCATCCTGCCCGGTCAGGCTGACCGCGATTCGCTCGGCATAACCCCAGCCAGTGCCGGCGCCAAACCACTCACCGCTGGCGTCAGCCGGCAACGCGGCCACTTCCGGCGACAGCACTGCCTCATTGCCGACCAGGCGCATCTCCCCCGCCGTTTCGCGATAGCAACCCCAATACACTTCGTCCATGCGCGCATCGATGGCGGCCGCGACCTGGCTCACGCCATGTTCGCGATAGGCCCGCTGCGCCAACACGGCCAGGTTCGACACCGGCAATACCGGGCGATCCAGCGCAAACGCCAGCCCCTGCACCACGCCGATGGCGATCCGCACGCCGGTGAACGCCCCCGGACCACGGCCGAAAGCGATGGCATCGACCGCTTGCAGGGTGGTCCCGGCATCCGCCAGCAACTGCTGGATCATCGGCAGCAGCTTCTGCGCATGCAGGCGTGGGATCACCTCGTAATGGCTCGTGACTTTGCCGTCATGCAGCAAGGCAACGGAGCAAGCTTCAGTCGCGGTGTCCAGGGCCAGCAAGGTGCTCATCGATGTTTCCGTAAGAGAGGTCAGAAAAAGTGCGCCAGTATAAACAACTACGGCCCGCAAGCGGGCCGTAGAAGATGAAGCGTTTTTTTAGCTCAGTGCTTCAAGCACTTTGCCGGTGATCGCTTCAACCGAGCCAACACCTTCGACGTGGCTGTACTTCGGTTTGCCTTGAGCGACGGACAGCTCCTGGTAAAACTTCACCAGAGGCTCGGTCTGGGCATGGTAGACCGACAGGCGATGACGCACGGTTTCTTCAGTGTCGTCTTTGCGCTGCACCAGTTCGTCGCCGGTGATGTCGTCTTTACCGGCAATTTTTGGCGGGTTGTAGACGATGTGGTACACGCGGCCGCTGGCCTCGTGAACACGACGGCCAGCGATACGCTGAACGATGTCTTCGTCTTTAACGTCGATTTCCAACACGTGATCCAGCTCGACGCCGGCTTTCACCAGGGCTTCAGCCTGAGGAATGGTGCGCGGGAAACCGTCGAACAGGAAACCGTTGGCGCAATCGGCCTGGCTGATGCGTTCCTTGACCAGGTTGATGATCAGGTCATCGGAAACCAGACCACCGCTGTCCATGACGCTCTTGGCGATCAGGCCCAGCTCGGTGCCGGCCTTGACCGCGGCACGCAGCATGTCGCCGGTGGAGATTTGCGGAATGCCGAATTTTTCGGTGATGAACTTAGCCTGAGTACCTTTACCGGCCCCGGGAGCTCCCAGCAGAATGACGCGCATCGATGTGCTCCTCAATTTTTTATATGGATAACGTCAGATTCGCCTCGTGGGGCCAATCTCAAAAAAAGGGTCGTGACCGCCCAAACGGCCAAAGGCTGATCAAGATACACAGCAGGCCCGGACCACACAAGCCGCCGAAAGTCGGAGAAACCCGCGTCTGATGTGGCCTTTCGTCGGGGTAACCCTAGTCGCAACCCCATCACTAACTGTCGCCTGGCAGCACTTTTCAACCCCTCGCCCACCGGCAACCCGACGCTCGCGCCGAGTGCCTTGCCGACGACAAAAACCTTAGCCGGTATTACGCAAACCGGCGGCAATCCCCGCCACAGACACCAGCAGCGCCTGTTCTACAGGGCTGCCCTGCGCCACTTCCTGTTGTCGCGAACGCGCCAACAACTCAGCCTGCAATAGATGAAGCGGGTCGAGGTAAGTGTTGCGCAAGCGGATGAATTCAAGTGTGGCTGGGCTATGTGCCAGTAGCTGCGACTGACCGGTCAGCCCCAGGACCACCGAGCAGGCCTGCGACAATAGGTCGCGTAAATGCGCACCCAAAGGGAGCAGATCCGGCTCGACCAAACGCTCATCGTAAGACCGGGCGATATCGGCATCGGCCTTGGCCAACACCATTTCCAGCATATCGATGCGCGTACGGAAGAACGGCCACTGCTCGCGCATCTGCCCCAGCAGCTCGCCTTCGCCACGCTCCAGCGCCTTGCTCAGCGCTGCTTCCCAGCCGAGCCAGGCCGGTAACATCAGGCGCGTCTGGGTCCAGCCGAAGATCCACGGGATCGCCCGCAGGCTTTCAATCCCGCCGGCGCGGCGCTTGGCCGGGCGACTGCCCAGCGGCAAGCGCCCCAGTTCCTGCTCCGGAGTGGACTGGCGGAAATACTCGACGAACTGAGGGTTTTCCCGCACCACGGCGCGATAAGCGCTGACACCGTCAGCGGCCAATTCGTCCATCAGATTGCGCCAGGCAGGCTCCGGTGGTGGTGGCGGCAGCAAGGTCGCTTCCAGTACCGCTGCCAGGTACAGATTGAGGTTCTGCTCGGCGATGTCCGGCAGGCCAAATTTGAAACGAATCATTTCCCCCTGCTCGGTGGTACGGAAACGCCCCGCCACCGACCCCGGCGGCTGCGACAGAATCGCCGCGTGTGCCGGACCGCCGCCGCGTCCCACGGTGCCACCGCGACCGTGGAACAACAGCAGTTCCACTTGCTGCTCGCGGCAGATGTCGACCAAGCGCTCCTGCGCCCGGTACTGCGCCCAGGCCGCCGCCGTCGTGCCGGCGTCCTTGGCCGAGTCCGAGTAGCCAATCATCACTTCCTGCGGCCCTTGCAGGCGCGAGCGATAACCGGGCAGCAGCAACAGCTGTTCGATCACCGGGCCGGCGTTGTCGAGGTCGGCAAGGGTCTCGAACAACGGCACCACGCGCATCGGCCGCAATACGCCAGACTCTTTGAGCAGCAGTTGCACGGCCAGCACGTCGGAAGCGGCGCCGGCCATGGAAATCACATACGAACCGAGCGAAGCACTCGGTGCAGCAGCGATTTCCCGGCAGGTCGCCAACACTTCGGCGGTGTCGGCCGATGGCTTGAAGTACGCCGGCAACAACGGCCGGCGGTTATTCAGCTCGCGCATCAAGAAAGCGATGCGCTCTTCCTCGCTCCAGTCCTCGTAGCGTCCCAGGCCCAAGTAGTCGGTGATCTCGGTCATCGCCGCGGTATGTCGCGTCGAGTCCTGACGCACATCGAGCCGCACCAGGAACAACCCGAACGTCACCGCCCGGCGCAGGCAATCGAGCAACGGCCCATCAGCGATCACGCTCATGCCGCACTCATGCAGCGAGTGGTAGCACAACTCCAGCGGATCAAGCAGCTCGCGGTTGTTTTGCAACACATCGGCAGGTGCCGGCGTGGTCTTAGTCAAGGAGGCGTGAGCCCAGTTACGCGTCGCGCGCAGGCGTTCACGCAGCTGTTTAAGCACCGCACGGTAAGGTTCGGCGCTGTCCCCGGCCTTGGCCTTCAAGTCATCGCTGGCCTGCTGCATCGACAACTCAGCCGCCAGGTGATCAACATCGCGCAAGTACAAGTCCGCGGCCATCCAGCGCGCCAGCAGCAAGACTTCACGGGTCACGGCGGCGGTCACGTTGGGGTTGCCATCGCGGTCGCCGCCCATCCACGAGGCAAAGCGAATCGGCGCTGCCTCCAGTGGGAGGTGCAGGCCCGTGGCGTCATGCAGGGCTTTATCGGCCTTGCGCAAATAGTTGGGGATCGCCTGCCACAGCGAATGCTCGATCACCGCGAAGCCCCACTTGGCTTCATCCACTGGGGTTGGGCGAGTGCGGCGGATTTCTTCGGTGTGCCAGGCTTCGGCGATCAGGCGCTGCAACGTCGTTTGGATCTGCTCGCGCTCGGCAGTGGTCAGGTCGCGATGGTCCTGGGCGGCCAGTTGCGCGGCAATCGCGTCGTACTTCTGGATCAGCGTGCGGCGCGCGACTTCGGTCGGGTGCGCGGTGAGGACCAACTCGATCTCCAGCCGTCCCAGTTGCCGGGCCAGGGAGTCGGCGCCATGACCTTCAGCACTCAGGCGGGCGAGCAGTTCTGGCAGTACCCGCGCTTCGAACGGCGCAGGCTGTGACTCTTCGCGACGGTGAATCAGCTGATATTGCTCGGCGATATTGGCCAGGTTGAGAAACTGGTTGAACGCCCGCGCCACCGGCAGCAACTCTGCTTCGCTCAATTGGTTGAGGCTGGCGCTCAGTTCAGCGTCCATTGAACCGCGACGGTCGGCCTTGGCGCCTTTGCGGATCTGCTCGATCTTGTCGAGAAAACCGTCCCCGTACTGTTCACGAATGGTGTTGCCCAACAGCTCACCCAACAGGTGAACATCCTCGCGCAAGCGTGCATCAATATCGGTCATCAGCAGTTCTCCAGCGAAAATCCGGGTGACTTGAGGTCCATGCTCTTGGGTTAGAGAGTGCCGCTGTAAAGCGGTTCTTACAAGCGGACGAGAATGGGAATGCTGTTCGCCTGAGAAAGTTTGGGGTTGGGGGTGGGGATTGGGATTGCTGGGGGCATATCCGTTTCTGCGGTAACGGCTGCTGGCGGTTTCGCTTTTACAGCGAGTCACTTGGAAAAGCCCCAAGTAACCAAGGGCTCCTGCCCCGCCATTCGGTGCCTCGCCTAGGCTCGGCATGCCCTCACTCCGGCATTGCTCCGGGGGCCCGCCGCCATCGGCCATCCATGGCCGGGGGCGGCTACCGCGGCATCCTTGCCGCGGTGCCCCCTGCGCAACGCCTGCGTTCGGCCTCTGGGAAAGGGGCAGGCAGATCAAGATCAAAAGCCAGAGCCAGAGCCAGAGCCAGATCAACAGCTCCCGACACCCTCTGATCGTTCCCACGCTCTGCGTGGGAATGCATCCCGTGACGCTCCGCGTCACCCCTGCGCAAGACTCGAGCCTTGCGTCGACAGCGGAACGCGGAGCGTCCCCGGCGGCATTCCCACGCGGAGCATGGGAACGATCAATACGTGCAAGCGTTGAGGAAACAGGCCGGCCGGTAGGCCGCCTTGCTTTGCTTTTGCGGTGCACGCCCCCTCGGGAGGCCGAGTGGAGGTTCTGCGCAGTGGGCAACCCGGCATGGATGCCGGGTTAGCCGCCCCCGGCCATGGATGGCCGATGGCGGCGGGCCCACGGAGCAGGACCGGAGCGAGGGCATGGCGAGCCTTAGCGAGGCACCGAACGACAGGGGCAAGAGCCCTTGGTTACTTGGGGCTCTTCCAAGTGACTCGCTGTAAAAGCGAAACCGTAATCAGCCATCACCCCAAAAACGGATATACACCCAATTCCCCAATGAACCCCATGCCCCCCATGCCTCCCAACGCCATAAGACGACGAAGGGACTTTAAACCCTGAGCGTTAAAGCTAGTCTGAAGAATAAGCCGTACAACGGCTGCCACCGGCAATGGCCGGACACTGACACTGCCTGCCACGAGCAGGTGCGCATTGAGGTCACTATGAAAATCCGCGAGCTTGCCCAACATTGGGAAGAAAACGCCAAAGGTCGCCTGACCGACACCGGATACTCGATTCATCTGGATGTGGAGGCCGCCGCTCGGTTGGCGGCCATTATCGAGATGTACCCCAAACGGCAGCCCGAAGAACTGCTCGGCGAACTGATCGGCGCCGCCCTGGAAGAACTCGAAAAAAGCTTCCCGTACGTGAAGGGCTCAACCGTCGTGGCCACCGACGAAGAAGGTGACCCGCTGTACGAAGACATTGGCCCGACTCCGCGCTTTCTCGCATTGTCCCGTCGTCATTTGCATGATTTATCGGCCGTCGACGACAAACAAAAACACTGATTACCGCACTTCTTTCCCCCTCCAAAATGCGTATTCCTGACCCCTACAGGGCCCGGAATACGGCTACTTGCGGCAAGAACTCCCGGTTTAGAGCCTTGTCCACCCGGTCAATTTTTTTGGGCAATGAGCCATATTCTCTGAACTTTCGAAAAACCCCTCGGGTCACACCCATTAACCACGCCTGGGACGGCCGTTTCAAAACACCCCCGGAAATTGAAGGTTGCGGCTCCATACCCAGGATGGATTTTTAAGTTTCTCAGGAGTTATTCCAATGGAGTTGAAGACTATGAAAACCCGAATTGCCAAATCCTCGTTCCCCCCTCTGCGCAGCCTGAAACTGGCAGCACTGGCCATCGGCAGCAGCCTCGTTCTGGCCGGTTGTGCCGGTAACCCGCCAAGCGAGCAATTCGCCGTGACGGAATCGGCAGTCAACAGCGCCGTCAGTGCCGGCGGTACCGAGTTCGCGGCCGTGGAAATGAAGTCCGCGCAGGACAAGCTCAAACAAGCCGAAATCGCCATGCACGACAAAAAGTATGACGAAGCCAAAGTCCTGGCCGAACAGGCCGAGTGGGACGCTCGCGTGGCTGAGCGCAAAGCCCAGGCGATCAAAGCTGAACAGGCTGTGAAGGACTCTCAGAAAGGTGTTCAAGAACTGCGTCAGGAAAGCCAGCGCACCGTTCAATAAACGGCCGGCACGACGCACTTCTTACTCGATTAAAAGGACGAAACCACCATGCGTACACAATTGATGATCCCTGCCCTGCTGGCTGCAAGTGTTGCACTGGCCGCCTGCTCCACGCCGCCGAACGCGAACCTGGAACAGGCCCGCAGCAACTACACCGGCCTGCAGACCAACCCGCAAGCCAGCAAAGTGGCGGCACTGGAAACCAAAGAAGCCAGCGATTACCTGGACAAGGCCGACAAGGCTTACCAGGACAAACAAGACCAGGCCAAGGTCGATCAACTGGCTTACCTGACCAATCAACGTGTGGAAGTGGCGAAGCAGACCATCGCCCTGCGCACCGCCGAAGCCAATCTGAAAAATGCTTCCGCGCAACGTGCCCAGGCTCGTCTGGATGCCCGCGATGCGCAAATCAAGCAATTGCAGGACAGCCTGAACGCCAAGCAGACCGATCGCGGCACCTTGGTAACGTTCGGTGATGTGTTGTTTGCCACTGACAGGGCTGACCTGAAGTCCAGCGGTCTGGTGAATATCAACAAACTGGCGCAGTTCCTCTCGGAAAACCCTGATCGCAAAGTGATCGTTGAGGGCTACACCGACAGCACGGGCGCCGCCAACCACAACCAGTCGCTGTCCGAGCGTCGTGCCGGTTCCGTGCGCATGGCGCTGGTGAAAATGGGCGTTGATCCGGCGCGTATCGTGGCGCAGGGTTACGGTAAGGAATACCCGGTGGCCGAGAACAGCAGCGTCTCGGGCCGTGCGATGAATCGTCGGGTGGAAGTGACCATTTCCAACGACAACCAGCCAGTGATCCCGCGTTCGGCTGTCAGCTCGAACTAAGCTTCGCCTGCTAAAACACAAAAGCCCCGCCTGATCTGATCAGGCGGGGCTTTTGTTTTTAAGATCAAAAGGAGCGTTACGGTTGCAGCTTCTGCGGGGTTTCCTCACCCATGCAGCGCACCGCTTTTTTCTTGTTGTTGATCAACACACCGCTCAGGCCTTTCTGTTCGGTGTCGAACATCACCAGCACGCCGTCGATGCACTGCGCGACTTGCGCGGCCGGTTCCAGGGAGACTTTGTAGTCTTCGCCCGGCACCGTCTTGAGCATGGTGAAATCGCTGAGCAGCAGTGCATCTTCGGGTTTGGCGAAGTGCAGGTAACCGTAGAACCACAGGGCTCCGACGGTGCCGAGGATGCTGCAGATACCGGTGATGATCAGCGGGATGGCGTTACGTTCTTCACTCATTGCGGACTCTCTGGTGGTTCATCTTCAGAATTGTTCGGCGCCGGGTAATTCGGCACTTCGCCCAGGCGGCGCAGACCGTTGAAATGCTGCGGGTCGTCGAGATAACGCAGCATGACTTTGCGCCAGACCGGGTCGGCGAACGTCTGCACATGACCGCCACGGGTCAGTTGCAGCACTCGCGGCGGCGGCGCAGCTTGATACAGACGGATGCCGTTGGAAAGGGGCACGATCGGATCGTCGATGCTGTGGTAGATCAGTTTCGGCACGCCATTGAGCTGCGCCATGGAGTTGATCGCGCTGTCGCCGTCCGGCACCAGCCAGGACAGCGGGACCTGGAACGTCCAGAAAACCCATGAATTGCTCAACGCAAAGCGACCGACACTGCGATAACTGGCGGGCACGCCGTCAAGCACGAAGGCCTTGAGTTGCTTCTGTCGCTCGGGGTGTTGAACGAGATAGTGAACGGCCATCGAACCACCCAGGCTCTGGCCCAGAAGGATCAGCGGCTTGCCTTTGACCTCCGGCGCCTGGTCGAGCCATTTGAACGCGGCGTCGATGTCCTGATAGATCGCCGGCAAACTCGGTTCGCCTTCAGACAGCCCGTAACCGCGATAGTCCACCAGCAGCACTTGATAACCTTCCGCCGGCAACCACCAACTGCCCCCAAGGTGCATGGGCAGGTTGCCGCCGTTACCGTGCAAATGCAGCACCGTGCCTTTGACCTCGACACCTTGTTTGGCCGGCAACCACCAGCCGTGCAGCTTGAGGCCATCGGCGGTGGTCAGGGTGACGTCGCGGTATTCGAGTTTGGCTTTTTCCGGGGTAAACAGCTGGCCGGGCTCAGGGTAGAACAACAGCGAACTGCAGCCGCTCAAGGTCAGGAGAAGGCAGAAGAAACCGAGGATTCTCATCCGATGAAACCTCGCAAAAATTGGAGACTGAACACAGTACCTGTGGGAGCCGAGCTTGCTCGCGATGGCGGCGTGTCAGACAACAGAAGTGTTGAATGTTAGACCGCTATCGCGAGCAAGCTCGGCTCCCACAGGGATCTCATTGTTCACAAAATGTTGGAGTAATCCGCTTCGATTCGGTCCAGGCTCAGGTGATTGAGGAAGTTGGAGAAGCACATCCACGCCGACAGCGCGTTCAGGTCACGGAACTGATCCGGCAAATACTTCGGTGGCACCACCAGCCCTTCGTCCACCAACTGGCGCAAGGTCCGCATGTCTTCCAGCGTGGTCTTGCCGCAAAACAGCAGCGGTATCTGCTCAAGCTTGCCTTTACGCACGGCCAACTGAATGTAGTTGTAAACCATGATGAAGCCCTTGAGGTAGGACAAGTCTTTGGTAAATGGCAGACCTGTCGGCACCGAGCCACGGAACACCCGACTGGCATTGCCGTAGCTTTCAGCCATCTCAAAGCCTTGCTCACGGAAGAACTCGAAGATCTGCAGGAAGTCCGCGCCCTCTTCCACCATGTGAATGGCGCGGGTGCGGTTGGTCAGTTTGCGCAGGCGACTCGGGTACGAGGCGAAGGTGATGATTTCCATCAGGATCGCCAGGCCTTCCTGAGTCACCGTCGACGACGGCGGGCCTTTGGAGAGGAAGGTGCAGATCGGCTGGTTCAGACCATTGAGCGTGGTTCCCACATGCACCAGCCCTTCGTGGACTTCCAGGGCGCGCACGTCACGGTCGTTGAACATCGCGTCGGCGCGGATCTTGATGTAGTCGGCGCCAGCCGCCGCATCGGCGACGATCCCGTCAGACTCGAATACGCGAATGGTTTCCTCGGCCTCGCCGAACACCTTGTTCAAGCGGGTTTGCAGCAGGTGGACAGCTTCCTTGGCGGTGAGGATTTTCGGTTCGTCCTTCAGGTCGCCACGGCCATCGATATTGTTCAGGTAATCCGAGAGCATCAGGCCCAGGTCGGAAAGGGTCGGATCGCCGGCGTGGAACGCGTCGGAAGCGGCACCGTAAAGCTCCTGTGAAATCAGCCCGAAATCCTCGGTGCCGCGCGCTTCGAGCATGCGCACCACCATGCGGTATTCCTTGCACATGCGGCGCATGATCTGGCCGACCGGGTTGAACTGACCAAGCTGTCGGGTGATGTCGCGTTCGATGTTCTGGAATTCCAGCTTCACCTTGCTGGAGTCGAACGCCAGCGGCCGGTTCAGGTAGTAATCGCGGTCC
The DNA here is from genome assembly GCF_050586665.1 of Pseudomonas sp. ES4. Lineage (NCBI taxonomy): Bacteria > Pseudomonadati > Pseudomonadota > Gammaproteobacteria > Pseudomonadales > Pseudomonadaceae > Pseudomonas > Pseudomonas sp. ES4. The sequence goes on from NZ_JBOBDO010000001.1 coordinate 234,180, forward strand.
ACCGCCGGCATTTCCTTGCCCTTGGCCTTGAGGAAACCCTTGCGGATGTTGTCGTCCCACTTCACCGCATCCAGGACGCGAATCGGCGTCTGCGCCAGCACAATGCGATCGGACAAAATGCGTATCGACTGCTGGTAATCGTCCACCCGAAACTCCTGTAGAAAAACCGTTTACGTGCTGGGTTTATTTGGCTTTGGCCAGGCGCTGATAGCGCACGGCCTCGACGAACACATCGGAATTGGCCGGGTCGTCGAGGTAGGCGAAGACCTGGTCCAGCGTGTTGTTGATCAATACGCCGTCGCCGTCGTCGGTCTGGAAGCCTTCGCCGCTGAGGATTTTTTGCCCCAGGGCCTGGTTGATCTGCTCGAGGTCGAGGTTGTAGACCACCAGCTCATGCTTATCGGTGAGTTCAAAACCGGCGATAGTGAAATGCCCACCGAACTGCGCCGGTACTTTGGCCGACAAGTACCAGCGACTGCCATGGCGGGTCACCGTGAAGGGATAGGCTTCGCGCTCCTTGGGTTTGGTCTTGAAGTAGCTGACGGCCTGATAGTGATTGTCGCCCAGGCGTGTCAGTTCCAGATTCATCGGCTCGCCCCAGGCGTTGGTGCTGGTCCATTTGCCGAGCAACCCTTCAGGCGCGGGCTCGCTCGAGGGCAGCGGCTCCTTGAAGGTCACCAGACAGCCGCTGAGCAGCAGGAACGACAAGGCGATCACAACGACACGCCAGGCTTTCATTCAACACTCCCTTTGAATACACGCGGACCTCAAGTGAACACCACCTCCCCCTGTGGGAGCGAGCCTGCTCGCGATAGCGGTAGGTCAGCCAACATCGATGTTGAATGTTAAACCGCTATCGCGAGCAGGCTCGCTCCCACAGGAGGTGTGGCGCCCACTGGGGTTACACCGACGCCAATACCAAATGCATGTAGCGGGTCAGGATGCCGAGCATTTCGGCTTCGGCGACAGGCTCGGCGTCGTTGAGCAGGCCCTGATATTCCATCCGTCCGATAATCGCCGTCAACACTTTGGCATCCTGTTGTGGTTCGCGGGAACCCAACACCTCGAAAAAATGGCAGGTGCCTTGCAGAAGAATTTGCTGATGCGAGCGCACCAACTCCGCCAGACGCGGGTTCAACAGGGCTTCCTGACGGAACGCCTGTTCGGCCATCAAGTGTTCGCGACGGGTGTGCAATTGGCGCTGCACATAATCGGCGGTCAGTCGCGCGATATCGTCGGCCAGCTGTGAACGCGACTCGGGGCTACCATCGCCATAAGCAACCATCTCGCGCAGCAGGCCTTCGTTGCTGGTCCACAACTTGGCCATGAACGCCGCGCTGCGTTCCACGTATTGGGCAAAGGTATCGGTGAGCAGGTCATCGATGTCCTTGAAATAGTAAGTGGTGGCCGACAGCGGCACACCGGCCTCGGCGGCCACCGCGCGGTGACGCACGGCCCGTACGCCATCGCGCACGACAATGCGCATCGCCGCATCGAGAATGTCCTGTCGACGCTGTTCACTGCCCTGTCGGCTGGCCTTGCGACCCTGGTACTGAACACTTTCAGCGACCGCAGTGGCGACGTCCGCTGCACCCTCTTGAGCAATTGCACGGTTCACGACAGGTATTCCTCTCTTACTTGAAAAGTAACCAATTGATACGTTTGTACCAGACAGGCAATAAAAAGCCGCCTGTTTTAGGCGGCTTTTTTATCGAAACACTTACGCTTGTGGCCGCATGTGCGGGAACAGGATCACGTCGCGGATCGACGGGGAGTTGGTCAGCAGCATCACCAGACGGTCGATGCCGATACCTTCACCGGCCGTTGGCGGCATGCCGTACTCCAGCGCGCGAACGAAGTCGGCGTCGTAGTGCATGGCCTCGTCGTCGCCAGCGTCCTTGTCAGCCACCTGCGCCATGAAGCGCTCGGCCTGGTCTTCCGCGTCGTTCAACTCGGAGTAGGCGTTGGCGATTTCACGGCCACCGATGAACAGTTCGAAACGGTCGGTGACGTTCGGGTTGTCGTCGTTACGACGGGCCAGCGGCGACACTTCGAACGGGTACTGAGTGATGAAGTGCGGCTGCTCCAGCTTGTGCTCGACCAGCTCTTCGAAAATCATCACCTGCAATTTGCCCAGACCTTCGAAGCCCAGCACCTTGGCGCCGGCCTTCTTGGCGATGGCGCGGGCCTTCTCGATATCCGTCAGGTCGTCAGCGGTCAGCTCAGGGTTGTACTTGAGGATCGAGTCGAACACCGACAGACGCACGAACGGTTCGCCGAAGTGGAACACTTTGTCGCCGTAAGGCACGTCGGTGCTGCCCAGAACCAGCTGCGCCAGCTCGCGGAACAGTTCCTCGGTCAGGTCCATGTTGTCTTCGTAGTCGGCGTAAGCCTGGTAGAACTCCAACATGGTGAATTCAGGGTTGTGACGAGTCGAAACGCCTTCGTTGCGGAAGTTGCGGTTGATCTCGAAGACCTTTTCAAAACCACCGACCACCAGACGCTTGAGGTACAGCTCAGGCGCGATACGCAGGAACATTTCCAGGTCCAGCGCGTTGTGGTGAGTCTCGAACGGCTTGGCTGCCGCGCCACCCGGAATGGTTTGCAGCATCGGCGTTTCCACTTCCAGGAAGTCGCGCTGCATCAGGAAACTGCGGATGTGCGCAATCACCTGCGAACGTACGCGGAAGGTCTGACGCACTTCTTCGTTGACGATCAGGTCAACGTAACGCTGGCGATAGCGCTGCTCGGTGTCGGTCAGACCGTGGTGCTTGTCCGGCAGCGGGCGCAGGGATTTGGTCAGCAGGCGTACTTCAGTCATTTCGACGTACAGGTCGCCCTTGCCGGAACGGGCCAGGGTGCCTTCAGCTGCGATGATGTCGCCCATGTCCCAGGTTTTCACCGAGGCCAGGGTTTCTTCGGACAGGGTTTTACGGTTGACGTAGACCTGAATGCGACCGGTCATGTCCTGGATCACCATGAACGAGCCACGGTTGAGCATGATGCGACCGGCAACCTTGACCGGGATCGCAGCCTCTGCCAGCTCTTCCTTGGTCTTGTCCGCGTACTGTTTCTGCAAGTCTTCGCAGTAGTTGTCGCGGCGGAAGTCGTTCGGGAAGGCATTGCCCTTGGCGCGCTCGGCAGCCAGCTTTTCCTTGCGCAGGGCGATCAGGGAGTTTTCTTCCTGTTGCAGGGCTTGCGGGTCGAGTTCTAGGTCGCTCATGTCTTTAAAAATTCCATCACAGGTTCGTTGCCCCCGCGGGTGGCAGGGGACTTAAGGTCTTGACTGGCGGTTTACAGGCCTTGCTTCAGGCTGGCCACCAGGTATTCGTCGATATCGCCGTCGAGCACCTTGTCGCAGTCGCTGCGTTCGATGTTAGTGCGCAAATCCTTGATTCGCGACGCATCGAGTACATACGAGCGGATCTGGTGACCCCAGCCGATGTCCGACTTGGTGTCTTCCAGGGCCTGGGAGGCGGCATTGCGTTTCTGTACTTCCTGCTCGTACAAGCGCGCCCGCAACATTTTCATCGCGGTGTCTTTGTTGGCGTGCTGGGAGCGTTCGTTCTGGCAGCTGACCACGGTGTTGGACGGTACGTGCGTAATACGCACGGCCGAGTCGGTGGTGTTTACGTGCTGACCACCGGCACCGGAGGAGCGATAGGTATCGATGCGCAGGTCCGACGGGTTGATGTCGATTTCGATGTTGTCATCGATTTCCGGCGACACGAACACGGCCGAGAACGAGGTGTGGCGACGGTTGCCGGAATCGTATGGGCTCTTGCGCACCAGGCGGTGCACGCCGATTTCGGTACGCAACCAGCCAAAGGCGTATTCGCCCTTGATGTGCACGGTAGCGCCTTTGATACCGGCGACTTCACCGGCCGACAGTTCCATGATGGTCGCGTCGAAACCGCGTTTGTCGGCCCAGCGCAGGTACATGCGCAGCAGGATGTTGGCCCAGTCCTGAGCCTCGGTACCGCCAGAGCCGGCCTGGATGTCCAGGTAAGCGTTGTTGGCGTCCATCTCACCGCTGAACATGCGACGGAATTCGAGTTTTTCCAGGGATTCGCGCAGGCGCTCGACTTCGGCAGCGACGTCATCGACGGCGGCCTGGTCTTCTTCTTCGGCGGACATCAGCAGCAGGTCTTTGGCATCGGCCAGGCCTGTGTGCATTTCGTCGAGGGTTTCGACGATCTGAGCCAGCAGGGACCGCTCGCGGCCCAGCTCCTGAGCGTACGTCGGGTTGTTCCAGACAGACGGATCTTCAAGCTCGCGATTGACTTCAGTCAGACGCTCATGCTTTTGATCGTAGTCAAAGATACCCCCGAATAGTTTCGGAGCGCTCGGACAGGTCCTTGATACTGTTAAGGATCGGGTTGATTTCCATGGCGGGCAGCACTCGTTGGCGAACTTTTGAAAGCCGGCGAGTATAACGTAATCAGGCTGTCACGGCAGCCCGCCTGGCGGCTTTAGGGGCGAATGGTTTTGGCTAAACGGCGAACACTTGTAGCAGCGGTCGAGCCCCGCGAGGCCGCGTTCGAGGACGAAGTCCTCGCCAGTCCTGCGCACGCGGTTTATCTGGAAGATCGCGTTGCCTGGTTTTACGACGGCTGCGTCCGAACGCGGCCCGCACCGAACGCAGCCTCGCGGGGCTCGACAGCAGCTACGGTGCTACGGCGTGAGGTGGTTTGTGGGTTATTCGATCCCAACCTGATTGCGCCCATTGTTCTTCGCCAGATACAGCCCCTTGTCCGCCGCCGAGATCAGTTGACGGCAATCGCCGCCCGGTTGCGGGGTCATGGTCGACAGGCCGATGCTGATGGTCAGGCTCGATCCTTCGATCGGGGAAATATGCGGAATCTTTAGCGACGCTACGGTCTGGCGCAGTTTTTCCGCCACCATCCGGGCACCGCCCTGCGACGTATTGGGCAGCACCAGGGCGAATTCTTCACCGCCGTAACGGGCCGGCAGGTCCGAAGGTCGGGCGCTGGCATCACGGATCGCCGTTGCCACTTTGCGCAAGGCTTCATCGCCTTCAAGGTGACCGAAACTGTCGTTGTAGGACTTGAAGTAATCCACATCGATCATCAGCAGCGACAGTTGACTCTGGTCACGCAGCGAACGGCGCCACTCAAGCTCCAGGTATTCGTCGAAATGCCGGCGGTTCGACAGCCCGGTCAGGCCATCCGAGTTCATCAAGCGTTGCAGCACCAGGTTGGTGTCCAGCAACTGCTGCTGGCTGACCCGCAGCGCGCGATACGCGGCGTCACGCTGCAGCAACGTCATGTAGGAGCGCGAGTGATAGCGGATGCGCGCCACCAGTTCGATGTTGTCCGGCAACTTGACCAGGTAATCATTGGCCCCGGCCGCAAACGCCGCGCTCTTGATCAGCGGGTCTTCCTTGGTCGACAGGACAATGATCGGGATGTCCTTGGTCGCCGGATGGTTGCGGTATTCGCGCACCAGGCTCAAGCCGTCAAGACCGGGCATCACCAGATCCTGGAGAATCACCGTCGGTTTTATTCGGATCGCCTGGGCGATGGCCTGGTGCGGGTCGGAGCAGAAGTGGAAGTCGATGTTTTCTTCGTTCGACAACCCGCGGCGCACCGCCTCGCCGATCATTGCCTGATCGTCTACCAACAACACCATGGCGGCGTTTTCGTCGGTTTTGAAGCCGTCGAGCTGTAAGTCATTCATAGGCAGTCACCTGAGTACTACTTGGTCCAGGATTGCTGTGAAAGTTCTTCATTTGGGGAATATCTCCAGCAATCGTGGCGCTATCTTGTCCAGTGGACGGATTTCCATCGCGGCATCGATGGCCGCTGCCGCCTTCGGCATTCCGTACACCGCACTGCTGTTCTGATCCTGAGCGATGGTCAGGTAGCCCTGTTGGCGCATGAGTTTAAGCCCCTGTGCGCCATCGCGTCCCATGCCGGTGAGCAAAACACCCACGGCATCGCCGTTCCAGTAACTGGCCACACTCTCGAAAAACACATCGATCGAGGGCCGGTAGATCTCGTTGACCGGTTCGGCGGTGTAGGCCAGCGTGCCGTTTTTCAACAAGCGAATATGGTGGTTGGTGCCCGCCAGCAACACCGAACCGGCTTGCGGAGGCTCACCTTCCTGGGCCAGACGCACATCCAGGCCGCTGGCGCTGCTGAGCCATTCGGCCATGCCGGCGGCGAACACCTGGTCGACATGCTGCACCAGCACGATGGCCGCCGAAAAATTTTGCGGCAGCCCCTTGAGCAATACTTCCAGCGCCGCCGGCCCACCTGCCGATGAGCCAATGGCGACCAGGCGCTGGCGCGAACCTGAACTGCGGTGCGGGCTCGGGGCGGCTCGCTCGCGATTGCCCCGGTCACCGATCAGCCAACCGATGTTCATGATCTTGCGCAGTAAAGGGGCCGCTGCCTCCTGGGCATTGCCGGCACCGATGGCCGGCGTATCGACCACATCCAGCGCTCCGTGGCCCATGGCTTCGAACACCCGATGCACGTTCTGCTCGCGGTCGACCGTAACGATGACAATCGCGCACGGCGTCTCGGCCATGATCCGCCGAGTCGCCTCCACGCCGTCCATCACGGGCATGATCAGGTCCATCAGAATCAGATCCGGCGTATTTTCAGCGCACCGCTGCACCGCCTCGGCCCCATTGCTGGCGACCCAGACCACTTCGTGCGCCGGATCGAAAGCCAAGGCGCGGCGCAGGGCCTCCACGGCCATGGGCATGTCGTTGACGATCGCTATTTTCATGCACGCGCTCCTCCAATGAGCTCAACCACCGCGTCAAGCAGGGCGTCGTCATGAAAACTGGCCTTGGCTAGATAATAGTCGGCTCCAGCGTCCAGTCCACGGCGACGGTCCTCTTCACGATCCTTGTAAGACACCACCATCACCGGCAGGGATTGCAGGCGATTGTCCCGACGCAGCAAAGACACCAGCTCGATGCCATCCATGCGCGGCATATCGATATCGGTGATCAGCAGATCGAAATCCTCCGATCGCAATGCGTTCCAGCCATCCATTCCGTCCACCGCCACCGCCACGTCGTAGCCGCGATTGAGTAGCAACTTGCGTTGCAGCTCACGCACCGTCAGCGAATCGTCGACCACCAGAATCCGTTTTCGAGCCGCTTCAACCGCCTGGTTGCCCTGTCGGGCGATGCGCTCAAGACGCCCGGTATTGAGCAGTTTGTCCACCGAACGCAGCATGTCTTCGACATCGACGATCAGCACCACGGAACCATCGTCGAGCAAGGCCCCGGCGGAAATGTCCTGCACCTTGCCCAGACGCTCGTCCAGCGGCAACACGACCAACGTTCGTTCGCCGATAAACCGCTCGACCGCCACGCCGTAAATCGCCTCGCGTTCGCGAATCACCACCACTTTTAGGGTTTGCTGACTGTTCTGGCCCGCTGGGCGCTGCAACAGCTGACTGGCGGCGACCAGCCCGACATGCCGGCCTTCGTGCCAGAAATGCTGACGACCTTCGACCTGGACAATGTCCGCCGGCTCCAGATCGCACATCCGTTCGATATGGGCCAGCGGGAAGGCATACGCCTCGTCACCGACTTCCACCACCAGGCTGCGCACCACCGACAGGGTCAGCGGCACTTCGAGGTGAAAACGACTGCCCTCGCCCGCCACCTGCTCCAGCACGACCGCGCCGCGCACCTGGCGGACCATGTGCTGGACCGCATCCAGCCCGACGCCGCGCCCGGAGACTTCGGTGACTGTGTTGCGCAGGCTGAAACCCGGCAAGAACAGGAAGGTCAGCAGCTCTTCCTCACTCAATTGCGCGGCGGTTTCGGCCGGGGACAATTGGCGTTCGATGATGCTGCGGCGGACCTTTTCCAGGTCGACGCCATTGCCGTCATCGCTCAACTCCAGCACCAGCAAACCGGCCTGATGGGAAGCGCGCAAACGGATCAGGCCTTCAGCGGGTTTGCCCGCCAATAGCCGTTGTTCCGGGGATTCGATGCCGTGATCCACGGCATTGCGCAGCAGGTGAGTCAGCGGCGCTTCCAGCTTTTCCAAGACGTCACGGTCGACCTGGGTTTTCTCGCCCTCGATCTCCAGCCGCACATGCTTGCCGAGGCTGCGACCGAGGTCGCGGACCATGCGCTCCTGCCCGGTCAACACATCGGCAAACGGCCGCATGCGGCAAGCCAACGCGGTGTCGTACAACACTTGCGCCCGTTGACTGGCCTGCCAGGCGAACTCATCCAGTTCGGCGTTCTTTTCCGCCAGCAATTGCTGAGACTCAGCCAATAGCCGACGAGCGACTTCGAGGGCTTCCTGTGCTTCCAGGCTCAAGGCATGTTCCTTGAGGTGGACGTTGAGATTTTCCAGGGCTCGCAGGCCATTGTTCTGCATGCGCTTGAGGCGTTGCATGGTGGCCAGGTGCGGTTTGAGCCGCAGGGTTTCCACCAATGATTTGCTCGACAGATCAAGCAGGCTGTTCAGGCGTTCGGCCGTGACGCGCAGCACCCGCTCGCCATTTTCGGTAGTGCGCTTGGCCTTGCGTGGCGGTTCTGCGGGTTGCGGTTCGGCGACCGGGATTGGCGCTTCGGCCTTGGGCGCAGGTGCTTCGAGCTGAAGTTCCGCCATCACCGGCGCGACTGGCGCAGTGACCGGAGCGGGCGCCGCCATCGGATCCAGCAACAGCGCCATCAACACCCCATAGGCCTCGATTTCCGCCGGCTCAGGGTTGTTGTCCGGCGTCGCAATGCGCATCAGCAAATCGGTGCCTTGCAGCAAGGCATCGATGTGCTCGGGCCGCAGGTACAGGCGCCCTTCCTGGGCACTGACCAGGCAATCCTCCATCACATGCGCGACGCTGACCCCGGCATCGACGCCGACAATCCGCGCCGCCCCCTTGAGCGAGTGCGCCGCGCGCATGCACGATTCGAGATGATCGGCCTGGGTCGGGTCGCGCTCCAGCGCCAGAAGACCTGCGCTCAGCACCAGCGTCTGGGCCTCGGCTTCCATACTGAACAGTTCCAGCAAAGAGGCGTCGCGCATTTGCTCGGGGGTCATGTAAGGCTCCGGGTCACGGCGGACAACAGCTGTTCTTCATCCAGCCAACGCAGGCTGCGACTTTTGAATTGCAACACGCCACGGGTGTATTTGGCGCTGGCCTGCGTACCAGAGCGGGACGCCGCCTCGAGGACGCGCTCGTCGATGGCGTGAATCCCGTCCACTTCATCCACCGGCACCACCACCGGCCCGCCGTGTGCGGCGATGATCAGCATGCGCGGCATGACCCGCGCACCGGACGCCGTGCTGCTGGCGCCATCGAGCCCGAGCAATTCCACCAGCGACAGGCACGCCACCAACGCGCCGCGCACATTCGCCACGCCGAGCAAAGCCCGGGAGCGTTGGTGCGGCAGGGAATGAATCGCTTGCAGCGGCGCCACTTCCACCAGACTGCGAGTGGCCAGGGCCAGCCATTCTTCACCCAGGCGGAACATCAGCAGCGAGCGGGTTTTCATCTCGCTTTCGACCACCGTGGAGACTTGCCCACGGTCTTCCTGCTGCAACGCGTAGCGGTCGAGTAAGCGCGTCGCCGCGGCCGAATACACCGCGCAATTGCGGCAGTGAATGTGATCGCTCAGAAGCGGGCAGGACTTGTCGCCGTGGATACCGATGCGGTTCCAGCAGTCGTCGATGGCCTGGGCATCTTCATGGGTGAGGCTAAAGGTGTCGGCGGCGTTCATCGTTTACGCTCACTGTCAGCGGCGCGCTCGCTGCGGGCGGCGCGGTCCTGCAATCGTCTGGCTCCCGCGGTGTCGCCCAAGGACTGCAGTAATGCCGCGAGGTGCATCAACGCGTCGGGATGTTGCGGGTCGAGGTACAACGCCTTGCGATAAAACCCCTGGGCTTCAAGGACTCTGCCGGCGACATCGCTGAGCAAGCCCAGCCAGTAGAAGACCTGGGCCACGGGTTCATGACTGCGCAAATAGCTATCGCACGCGGCGCGGGCCTCGGCACTTTTGCCTTCGTTGGCCAGCGCGGCGATGTTTGCCAGCAGTGTGGCGGTGTCCGGGTTGGCGACTTTCGTCACGGCAGGTAGCGGCGCCAGCGTTGCAAAGGGCCGGTTGCGAACGGGCGGCGGTGCCACGCTGGGCACCGGTTGGCGCACGGGCAGTGGCGTCGGCACGAACGTCGCAATGGGCGCAGGCTCCGGTGCGCTTTGACGACTGAACGCAAAGGACTGCGGGATGCCGATCGAACGCATGCCGAAACGGCCGAGCAAGCTGCCCTCGGCCGGGCCGATAAACAGCACGCCATCCACATGAGTCAGACGCTTGAGTACTTCGAACACTTGCTGCTGGGTCGGCTGATCGAAATAAATCAGCAGGTTTCGGCAAAACACAAAGTCATACGGCGGTTCGTTGGCCAGCAACGTCGGATCCAGCAGATTGCCGACCTGCAAACGCACTTGTTCGAGCACTCGCCCGCTGAGGCGATAGCCCTCCTCGCCTTCAGCGCTGAAATGCCGGTCGCGAAAGGCGATGTCCTGGCCCCGAAACGAATTCTTGCCATACAGCGCGCGCCGGGCTTTTTCCACCGACAACGGGCTGACGTCCATGCCTTCGACCTTGAACTGGTGCGGCTGTAACCCGGCATCGAGCAACGCCATGGCGATGGAATACGGTTCTTCACCGGTGGAACACGGCAGGCTGAGAACCCGCAGCGCGCGCATGTTGTTGATGTCGCTCAGGCGTTTGCTGGCCAGTTTCGCCAACGTGGCGAAGGATTCCGGGTAACGGAAAAACCAGGTCTCGGGGACAATCACCGCTTCGATCAGCGCCTGCTGCTCGTCCTGCGAACCCTGCAAGGTGTGCCAGTACTCATCGGCCGTCAGCGCTTTGGATGCCGTGCTGCGCTGGCGCACCGCACGCTCGATGATCGCCGGGCCCACCGAGGTCACATCGAGACCGATGCGCTCTTTGAGAAAATCGAAAAACCGTTGATCGTTGCTCATGGCCGCTCCTCAAGCAGCGCCAGGTCCAACGGCTGCGCTGGAAACAGCAGCGCGCGAACCTGATCGTCAAGCAAGTCGGCGACCCGCACCCATTGCAGCAAACCCTGGTCATCTTCACGCACTGGCCCGAGGTACGGCGCCTGACGATTGTCCAGGCCATAGGGCTGAAAATCCGCCGGGTTGCAGCGCAAGGTATCGGTGGCCTGCTCCAGAATCAGCCCGAGCAATTGCGCCTCAGCGAACTCATCCGGGCAGTAGTTGACCAGCACCAGGCGGGTACTGGTGCGGGCCTGGGCCGGTTGGCCGAACGTCAGCGCACTGAGGTCGATCACCGGCACCACCGCGCCGCGGTAGGCGAACACCCCGGCCACCCATTCCGGCGCGCGGGGAATCGGTTTCAACGGCAGACGCGGCAGCACTTCCGCCACCTCGATCGCCTGCAGGGCGTAACGCTCGCTGCCGATGCGGAACACCAGAAACAATGATTGCAGCGCCGGCTTCACGGCGGTGCGTTTGGCCGAGGGCTCGCTCATCAGACTTTGAATCGCGAAACGCCGCTGCGCAGCCCTACGGCCACCTGGCTCAGCTCATCGATGGCGAAACTGGCCTGGCGCAGGGACTCGACGGTCTGGCTGCTGGCATCGCCCAACTGCACCAGCGCGTGGTTGATCTGTTCAGCGCCCGTGGCCTGGGCCTGCATGCCTTCGTTGACCATCAACACCCGCGGCGCCAATGCCTGAACCTGATGAATGATCTGCGACAACTGCTCGCCGATTTGCTGCACTTCGGACATGCCACGACGCACTTCTTCAGAGAACTTGTCCATGCCCATCACCCCGGCCGACACCGCCGACTGGATCTCGCGCACCATCTGTTCGATGTCGTACGTGGCGACGGCGGTCTGGTCCGCCAGACGCCGCACTTCGGTGGCGACCACGGCAAAACCGCGGCCATATTCACCGGCCTTTTCGGCCTCGATCGCCGCGTTGAGCGACAGCAGATTGGTCTGGTCGGCGACCTTGACGATGGTCACCACCACCTGATTGATGTTGCCGGCCTTCTCATTGAGGATCGCCAGTTTGGCGTTGACCAGATCGGCCGCGCCCATCACCGAGTGCATGGTCTCTTCCATCCGCGCCAGGCCTTGCTGCCCGGAACCGGCGAGCACCGAGGCCTGATCGGCGGCGGTGGAGACTTCGATCATCGTGCGCACCAGATCCCGCGAAGTGGCCGCAATCTCACGGGACGTCGCGCCGATTTCGGTGGTGGTGGCGGCGGTTTCGGTCGCGGTCGCTTGTTGTTGTTTGGAGGTGGCGGCGATCTCGGTCACCGAGGTGGTGACCTGTACCGAGGAACGCTGGGCCTGGGACACCAGGGACGTCAGCTCGGCCATCATGTCGTTGAAACCGGTTTCCACAGCGCCGAATTCGTCCTTGCGCGCCAGGTTGAGGCGACCGCTGAGATCGCCGGTACGCATTATTTCGAGAATCTGCACAATGCGATTCATCGGCGCCATGATCGCGCGCATCAACAAAAGACCACACAACCCGGCACACAGGACTGCGACCAGCAACGAAATGCCCATGATCAGCTTCGCCACCGCGACCGATGAAATGATCGAGTCAGTGGCCGCTTCAGCCGCCAGCCTGTTGAATTCAATGAGTTCATCCAGCTGTTTGCGGCCGGCAGTCCAGGCTGGGGTCAACTGTTCGGCTAGTAGGCGACGGGCCTGTTCGAAGTCCTTTTTCTGGTAGACATCGAGTACCGCTTCGAGCTGCTCGTCATATTGGTCGTGCAGCTTTTCAAACTCGTCGAACCTTGCCTGATCATCTTTCTCGAAAATGGTGCCCTGGTAGCTGGCCATCGCGCGTCCCAGCCGTTCCTCAATACGCTGGTACATATCCTTGTCAGCCTGGGTCATGTCTCGACCGCCACCCAGCCCGATCAGTTGCTGGGTCAGCACGTAATCATCGACCCAGGCACCGCGAATCAGGGAGCTGTAGTGAATCCCGGGAACACTGTCCGAGCGCACAACGTTCTCGCTGGACTCAATCGACAGTAAACGGGAATACGACACCACGACCATCAGCAACATGATGGTGATAATCACCGCAAAGCTCGCCAAGATGCGTTGGCGCAACGTCCAGTTCTTCACAGTCAGTCCTCGGGTGCGGTTCAAATGTTGCGGAGTATAGCTGAGGGCTGTGTTTCATTTATAAGACTGTTGTCTGGGTTGAATCGCAAGAAACGGGTCGTGGATGACAAAAGAATCTGTGGTGCCGCTGAAAATGCCATCGCGAGCAGGCTCGCTCCCACACTCGACCGAGCGGTCCTTAAATACAAAACGCCCGATGCGGGGCATCGGGCGTTGGGGTAAACAGCTGTAAACCTATATGAGGGCTTAGATAGAAGCCTGACGCACCTGCTTCTCCAGCTCTGCCTTCAACCCCGGCTCAAGCTTCAGCTGACGTGCAAGCTCATCGAGGTAGGATTTCTCCATGAAGCTCTCCTCATCCACCAACATCACACTGGCGATGTACATCTCGGCAGCCATTTCCGGCGTGCTGGCGGCGCGGGCGACTTCTGTCGGGTCGAGCGGCTTGCTGAGTTCGGCATGCAGCCACTGCTGCAGTTCCTGATCGTTATCAAGCTTGCTGAATTCGCCTTCGATCAATGCACGCTCGCGTTCATCAACATGGCCATCGGCTTTGGCCGCTGCAACCAGCGCCTTGAGGATCGCCTGGCTGTGCAATTCGACTTGCGCTGGAGGCAGGCGGTCGAGGGTCTGCGGTTCAGTCTTTGACACGGTGCCCTGCTGGGCCTGCCAATTACCGTAGGCTTTGTAGGCAATGACGCCGAGCGCCGCGAGGCCGCCGTAGATGGCGACTTTGCCGCCGACGTTGCGTGCCTTCTTGCTGCCGAGCAACAGGCCCATGGCACCGGCTGCCAACGCACCGCCGCCTGCGCCCGAGAGCAAGCCGCCGAGGCCGCCCGAACCGCTGCTGCCGCCGAGCAATCCGCCCAAGCCACCGCCGGAGGATTTGTTCTGTGAGCCGCCGGCCTTGTTCTGCAACATGTCCTGACCGGACTTGAGTAGCTGATCGAGCAATCCACGCGTGTTCATTTTCCGCCTCCAAAAAAGGGGTTAACCGGATCAATAAGGCCACCAGCCTAGATCGAAAGTGCCCGGCATTCGGGAGCGAGAGTGCTTCGAGATGTTGCGTAGCGCCTTTGCGCTGATCACGGGCCCTTCAGAAAAATGGATATACACTCAAGCAAATCTATAAAAACCGCCCACCGGGTAATTCCACATGATGACCTTGCGTCAGATTCGTCACTTCATCGCCGTGGCCGAGACCGGCTCGATCTCCGCCGCCGCACAAACCGCGTTCATTTCCCAATCGACACTGACCCTGGCGATCCAGCAACTGGAGCAGGAAATCGGCGTCGGCCTGTTCAACCGCCACGCCAAGGGCATGACGCTGACCCACCAGGGTCACCAATTCCTACGCCAGGCGCACCTGATTCTGGCAACGGTCGACAACGCCAAACGCAGCCTGCAACAAAGCACCGATCAGGTCGCCGGGCAGTTGATCATCGGCGTGACCAGCCTGGTGGCCGGTTATTACCTCGCGGATCTACTCACTCGTTTCCAGCGCGCCTATCCCAATGTCGAGATCCGGGTGATGGAGGACGAGCGCCCTTACATCGAGCATTTGCTGGTCAGCGGTGAGATCGATGTCGGCGTGCTGATCCTCTCCAACCTCGAAGACCGCCACGCCTTGCAGACCGAAGTGCTGACTCACTCGCCCCATCGGCTGTGGTTGCCGGCCCAGCATCCGCTGCTGGAACACGACAGCATCAACCTCGCCGATGTGGCCCGTGAGCCGTTGATTCAGCTGAACGTCGATGAAATGGATCGCAACGCCCAGCGCATGTGGGCCGCGGCCTCCCTGCAACCGCGCATCACCTTGCGAACGGCATCGACGGAAGCGGTGCGAAGCCTGGTGGCAGCCGGATTGGGCGTGTCGATCCAGCCCGACATGACTTATCGCCCATGGTCACTGGAGGGCGACATCATCGAAGCGCGGCCGATTGCCGACTTGAGCCAGACCCTCGACGTCGGTCTGGCCTGGCGTCGCGGCACCGCGCGCCCAGCGCTGGTGGACCCGTTCCTGACCGTCGCCCGCGAGCAACCTCCCGGCGGGCGCAAGCCATCTATTTAATCGAACGCCACCTTCAGTATTTAGAATTTGTCGACCTCGGGTGCGGCGCCTAGTCTTGGTACATCTAAAAGACGGTCGCGCCCCGGTCACAGGGAGCAGCATGGCCACACAAGAAAAGAGAACCCGAAAAATGGCTGGCGCGCAGACCCCGTTGTTCACCGCGTTGTTGATCGATGGCGAATTGGTCGCGGGCCAGGGCTTTGTCGAACCGATCCTCAACCCGGCCACCGGGGAAGTGCTGACGCACATCGCCGAAGCGAGCACCGAGCAAGTCGAAGCCGCCATTCTCGCTGCCCACCGTGCCTTCGCCGGATGGTCGCGAACCACGCCGCAACAACGCTCGAACCTGTTGCTGGACATCGCCAACGCCATCGAAAAACAAGCCGACCTCCTCGCCCGCCTCGAATCCCTGAACTGTGGCAAGCCGTTGCACCTGGCGCGTCAAGATGACTTGAGCGCCACGGTCGATGTGTTCCGCTTCTTCGCTGGCGCCGTGCGTTGCCAGACCGGCCAGCTCAGCGGCGAATACCTGCCGGGCTACACCAGCATGGTTCGCCGCGATCCGATTGGCGTGGTGGCGTCGATTGCGCCGTGGAACTACCCGATCATGATGGCCGCGTGGAAAATCGCCCCGGCACTGGCCGCCGGCAATACGCTGGTGTTCAAGCCCTCCGAACACACGCCGCTGTCGATTCTGGCCCTGGCGCCCGCGCTGGCCGAGATTCTGCCGCGCGGTGTGATCAACATCATTTGCGGCGGCGGTGAAGGCGTCGGCAGCCACTTGGTCAGTCACCCTAAAGTGCGCATGGTGTCGCTGACCGGCGATATCGTCACCGGGCAAAAAATCCTCCAGGCCGCGGCGAAAACCCTGAAACGCACTCACCTCGAACTCGGTGGCAAGGCCCCGGTGATCGTTTGCAACGATGCGGACATACAAGCCGTGGTCGAAGGCGTGCGCACTTATGGCTATTACAACGCCGGCCAGGACTGCACCGCGGCCTGCCGGATTTATGCACAGGCCGGGATTCATGATCGCTTGGTGGCCGAACTCGGGGCGGCGGTCAGCAGTTTGCGCTTCGCCGGCAAGCGCGACGCCGACAACGAGATCGGCCCGCTGATCAGCACCCGCCAGCGTGACCGCGTGGCCAGTTTCGTCGAGCGCGCCCTCGGTCAGCCGCACATCGAACGAGTGACCGGCGCGGCGGTGCATTCCGGTGCCGGCTTCTATTACCAGCCAACCTTGCTGGCCGGTTGCAAACAGACTGATGAGATCGTCCAGCGCGAAGTGTTCGGGCCAGTGGTCACCGTGACCCGCTTCGATCAGCTCGAACAAGCCGTGGACTGGGCCAACGACTCGGAATACGGCCTCGCCTCCTCGGTCTGGACCCAGAACCTCGACAAGGCGATGCAGGTCGCGGCGCGCTTGCAGTACGGCTGCACCTGGATCAACAGCCATTTCATGCTGGTCAGCGAAATGCCCCACGGCGGCCTGAAACGTTCGGGCTACGGCAAAGACTTATCCAGCGATTCGCTCCAGGACTACAGCGTGGTGCGGCACATCATGGCCCGCCACGGCCAGCATCTCTGACTACGCTTATAAGAAGCCGCTAACGGCCTGCTTCACCACGTTCAAAACTGCCCCGACCATAATTAAAGAAGAGGGAAACCCCATGTTCGTGCACAAGACCGCACTGCTCAGTGCTATTACCACCGCGCTGCTGGCCAGTGCCAGTATCCAGGCCGCCGAACCGCTGAAAGCCGTCGGTGCCGGCGAAGGTCAGCTGGATATTGTGGCCTGGCCTGGCTACATCGAACGTGGCGAAAGCGACAAGGCCTACGACTGGGTCACCGGTTTCGAAAAGGAAACCGGTTGCAAGATCAACGTCAAGACTGCTGCAACCTCCGATGAGATGGTCAGCCTGATGTCCAAGGGTGGTTACGACCTGGTGACGGCATCCGGCGACGCCTCCCTGCGGTTGATCGCCGGCAAGCGTGTGCAGCCGATCAATACGGCGTTGATCCCGAACTGGAAGACCATTGACCCTCGGCTCAAGGATGGCCCGTGGTATGTCGTCAACCAGCAAACCTACGGCACCCCGTACCAATGGGGCCCGAACGTGTTGATGTACAACACCAATATCTTCAAAACGGCGCCGGACAGCTGGAGCGTGGTGTTCGAAGAACAGACCCTGCCGGACGGCAAGTCCAACAAGGGCCGGGTCCAGGCCTATGACGGCCCGATCTACATCGCCGATGCGGCGCTTTATCTCAAATCGAAACAGCCGGAACTGGGCATCAAGGACCCGTATCAGCTCAATGAAGCGCAATACAAAGCGGCGCTGGACCTGCTTCGCAAGCAACAGCCCTTGGTCCACCGCTACTGGCACGACGCAACGGTCCAGATGAGTGACGTCAAGAACGAAGGCGTGGCGGCGTCCAGCACCTGGGGCTACATGGTCAACGGCCTGGTGGCGGACAAGCAGCCGGTTGCCTCGGTCATTCCAAAAGAAGGTGCAACGGGCTGGGCCGACACCACCATGTTGCACGCCGAAGCCAAGCACCCGAACTGCGCCTACAAGTGGATGGACTGGTCGCTGCAACCGAAAGTGCAGGGTGACCTGGCGGCCTGGTTCGGTTCGTTGCCGGCGGTTCCTGCGGGCTGCAAAGAAAGCGAATTGCTCGGCGCCGAGGGCTGTAAAACCAACGGCTTCGACCAGTTCGAGAAGATCGCCTTCTGGAAAACCCCACAGGCTGAGGGCGGCAAATTCGTGCCATACAGCCGCTGGACCCAGGACTACATCTCGATCATGGGTGGTCGCTGACACACCCCGTACCGATCGTTCCCACGCTCTGCGTGGGAATGCATCACCGGACGCTCCGCGTCCATTCGCGCAAAAGTGACGCAGAGCGTCACGGGCTGCATTCCCACGCAGAGCGTGGGAACGATCATCACCAGCCCTCGATTTTTTGGAGCACCGCACCATGACGCTTGCAGTCCAGTTCACCAACGTTTCCCGTCAGTTCGGCGACGTGAAGGCCGTTGACCGGGTTTCCATCGACATTCAGGACGGCGAGTTCTTTTCCATGCTGGGCCCTTCCGGCTCGGGCAAAACCACCTGTCTGCGCCTGATCGCCGGTTTCGAACAACCGAGTGCAGGTTCTATCCGGATTCACGGCTTCGAGGCCGCCGGGCTGCCGCCGTATCAGCGTGACGTGAACACCGTGTTCCAGGATTACGCGTTGTTCCCGCACATGAACGTACTCGACAACGTCGCCTACGGTTTGAAAGTCAAAGGCGTCGGTAAAACCGAACGCAAGAAACGCGCTGAAGAAGCCCTCGACATGGTCGCCCTCGGCGGCTACGGCGCGCGTAAACCGGTGCAACTGTCCGGCGGTCAGCGCCAGCGTGTGGCCCTGGCCCGCGCCCTGGTCAATCGTCCGCGCGTGCTGCTGCTCGATGAACCGTTGGGCGCGCTCGATTTAAAACTGCGCGAGCAAATGCAGAGTGAATTGAAGAAGCTGCAACGCCAGCTCGGTATCACTTTCATCTTCGTCACCCACGACCAGACCGAAGCGCTGTCAATGTCGGATCGGGTGGCGGTGTTCAACAAGGGGCGCATCGAGCAGGTCGATACCCCGCGCAACCTCTATATGAAACCGGCCACAACCTTTGTCGCCGAATTCGTCGGCACCTCCAACGTGATTCGCGGCGACCTGGCGAAACAATTGAGTGGCAATCCACAGCCGTTTTCGATTCGCCCGGAACACGTGCGTTTCGCCGAAGGACCGTTGGCCAGTCATGAAATCGAAGTCAGCGGCTTGCTCCACGACATTCAGTACCAGGGCAGCGCCACGCGCTATGAACTGAAACTGGAAAACGGCCAGACCCTGAACATCAGCCAGGCCAACGTCCAGTGGCTGGACGTCAGCGCGCAACATCAGACCGGCCAACGCATCAGCGCACGCTGGGCGCGGGAAGCGATGATCCCGCTGCACGACAATGCTGTTGGCGGGGTGTGAGATGAACAGCGTGGCTCTCCCTCAAACCCCGGCCGGCGGCTCGCCGTTGCGCAGGTTTTCCAACCTGCTGTATCGCCGGCCCAATTTTTATCTGTCGCTGCTGCTGGTGCCGCCGCTGCTGTGGTTCGGCGCGATCTACCTCGGATCGCTGCTGGTTCTGCTGTGGCAAGGCTTCTACACCTTCGATGACTTCACCATGGCGGTCACGCCCGACCTGACCCTGGCGAACTTCGCTGCGCTGTTCCAGCCGTCGAACTTCGACATCATCCTGCGCACCTTGAGCATGGCCGTCGTCGTGTCGATCGCCAGCGCCATCGTCGCGTTCCCGATCGCCTACTACATGGCGCGCTACACCACCGGCAAAACCAAGGCGTTTTTCTACATCGCGGTGATGATGCCGATGTGGGCCAGCTACATCGTCAAGGCGTATGCCTGGACGTTGCTGCTGGCCAAGGGCGGCGTGGCACAGTGGTTCGTTCAGCACCTGGGGCTTGAGCCTGTGTTGCAATTCGTTTTGGGCATTCCAGGTGTCGGCGGCAGCACCTTGTCGACCTCGCACCTGGGCCGCTTCATGGTGTTCGTCTACATCTGGCTGCCGTTCATGATCCTGCCGATCCAGGCCTCGCTGGAACGTCTGCCGCCGTCCTTGCTGCAAGCCTCGGCCGACCTCGGTGCCAAGCCCCGCCAGACGTTCATGCAAGTGATTCTGCCGTTGTCGATTCCGGGCATCGCGGCCGGTTCGATCTTCACTTTTTCGCTGACCCTGGGCGACTTCATCGTGCCGCAACTGGTGGGCCCGCCGGGCTACTTCGTCGGCAGCATGGTGTACGCCCAGCAAGGCGCGATCGGCAACATGCCGATGGCCGCGGCCTTCACGTTGGTGCCGATTGTTTTGATCGCCATTTACCTGACTATCGTGAAACGACTGGGGGCCTTCGATGCGCTCTGATGCAAAAAAACCAGTGCCGCAAACCCACGGGGAGAAAGCCTCGCTTGGCCTGCGCATCGCCGCCTGGGGCGGGTTGCTGTTTCTGCACTTTCCGATCCTGATCATCTTCCTGTACGCCTTCAACACCGAAGACGCGGCGTTCAGTTTTCCGCCTAAAGGCTTCACGTTGAAGTGGATCGGCGTGGCGTTCTCCCGGCCGGATGTACTGGAAGCGATCAAGCTGTCACTGCAAATCGCTTCCGTCGCGACGTTGATTGCGCTGATCCTCGGCACGCTAGCGTCGGCGGCCTTGTACCGGCGGGATTTCTTCGGCAAGCAAGGCATTTCGCTGATGCTGATCCTGCCGA
This sequence comes from Pseudomonas sp. ES4, assembly GCF_050586665.1. Classification (NCBI taxonomy): domain Bacteria; kingdom Pseudomonadati; phylum Pseudomonadota; class Gammaproteobacteria; order Pseudomonadales; family Pseudomonadaceae; genus Pseudomonas; species Pseudomonas sp. ES4. The sequence continues at coordinate 254,717 of NZ_JBOBDO010000001.1, forward strand.
TTGCCTTGCCGGGGATCATCACCGGCATCGCCTTGCTGGCGACCTTCAAGACGCTGGGGATCGAGCCGGGAATGTTCACCATCATTGTCGGCCACGCGACCTTCTGTGTGGTGATCGTCTACAACAACGTCATCGCCCGCTTGCGTCGCACGTCTCACAGTTTGATCGAGGCTTCGATGGACCTCGGTGCCGACGGCTGGCAGACCTTCCGCTACATCGTCCTGCCGAACCTCGGCTCGGCGTTGCTGGCCGGCGGCATGTTGGCGTTTGCCCTGTCGTTCGACGAAATCATCGTTACCACCTTCACCGCCGGCCATGAACGCACCCTGCCGCTGTGGCTGCTCAACCAACTCAGCCGCCCACGGGACGTGCCGGTGACCAACGTCGTCGCGATGCTGGTGATGATGGTGACCATGCTGCCGATCCTCGGCGCCTATTACCTGACCCGTGGCGGCGAAAGCGTTGCGGGCAGTGGCGGGAAATAACCGAATGACCACTGAAGGAATCGAATCTCTGTAGGAGTGAGCCTGCTCGCGATGAGGACATCACATTCAACATTGATGTCAGCTGATACACCGCTATCGCGAGCGGGCTCACTCCTACATCGGGTTCCGACAGAAAAATAAAAGCTGCAATGAGGACAACACCATGCAAACCAAACTCTTGATCAATGGCCAACTGATCGACGGCGAAGGCCCCGCCCAACCGGTGTTCAACCCGGCCCTCGGTCGTGTGTTGGTGGAAATCAACGAAGCCAGTGAAGCCCAGGTCGATGCCGCCGTGCGTGCCGCCGACAGCGCCTTCGAAGGCTGGTCGCAAACCACGCCGAAAGAACGCTCATTGCTGCTACTCAAACTCGCCGACGCCATCGAAGCCCATGGCGAAGAGCTGGCCAAACTGGAGTCGGACAACTGCGGCAAACCCTACAGCGCCGCATTGAACGACGAGATCCCGGCGATTGCCGACGTGTTCCGTTTCTTCGCTGGCGCCAGCCGTTGCATGAGCGGTTCGGCGGGCGGTGAATACCTCCCCGGTCACACCTCGATGATCCGTCGCGACCCGGTCGGCGTGATCGCGTCCATCGCACCATGGAACTACCCGCTGATGATGGTCGCCTGGAAAATCGCCCCGGCCCTCGCCGCAGGTAATACCGTGGTGCTCAAACCGTCGGAACAAACCCCGCTGACCGCGCTGCGCCTGGCGGAACTGGCGTCGGATATTTTCCCGGCCGGCGTGCTTAACCTGGTGTTCGGTCGTGGTCCTACGGTGGGTCATCCACTGGTCACACACCCGAAAGTGCGCATGGTCTCGTTGACCGGTTCGATCGCCACCGGTTCCAACATCATTTCCAGCACCGCCGACAGCGTCAAACGCATGCACATGGAACTGGGCGGCAAGGCCCCGGTGATCATCTTCGACGACGCCGACATCGACGCCGCCGTGGAAGGTATTCGCACCTTCGGTTTCTACAACGCCGGCCAGGACTGCACCGCCGCCTGCCGCATCTACGCGCAGGAAGGCATCTACGACACGTTCGTCGAAAAGCTCGGCGAGGCGGTCAGCAGCATCAAGTACGGCTTACAGGATGATCCCTCGACCGAACTGGGTCCGCTGATCACCGCGCAACATCGCGACCGCGTGGCCGGGTTCGTCGAGCGTGCGGTGGCGCAGCCGCATATCCGATTGATCACCGGCGGCAAGGCTGTGGAAGGCAATGGTTTCTTCTTCGAACCCACCGTGTTGGCCGACGCGCAACAGGACGACGAAATCGTCCGTCGTGAAGTGTTCGGGCCGGTGGTGTCGGTGACCAAATTCGCCGATGAAGCGCAGGTGCTGGGCTGGGCCAACGATTCGAACTACGGCCTGGCGTCGTCGGTCTGGACCTCGGACGTCGGTCGTGCGCATCGCCTGTCTGCGCGTTTGCAGTACGGCTGCACCTGGGTGAATACGCACTTCATGCTGGTCAGCGAAATGCCCCACGGCGGTCAGAAACTGTCCGGTTATGGCAAGGACATGTCCATGTACGGGCTGGAGGACTACACCGTCGTTCGGCATGTGATGTTCAAGCACTAAAAGCATCGCGAGCAGGCTCGCGCCCACAGGTTCAGCGCAATCCGTGTGGGAGCGGGCCTGCTCGCGATGGCCTCACCGCAACACAAAACAATAACCACCGATCCGGGCAGCGCCGTGATGGCCCTGTCACGGTTTCGGACATCCGAAATCTGCCGATTTTCCGGAGCTAACACACATGAGTGCATCACCCGATCTCTCTGCAGCCGTGGCCGACAGCGACGCCGAGCAACTGCGCAAGCTGGGTTACACCTCGAACTTCAATCGCAGCATGAGCCTGTGGGAAAACTTCGCCCTGGGCTTCACTTATCTCTCTCCGGTCGTAGGGGTTTATACCCTGTTCGGCCTGTGCCTCGCCGCCGGTGGGCCACCGATGTTCTGGGCTTATTTACTGGTCGGATGCGGCCAGTTGCTGGTGTGCCTGATCTTCGGCGAAGTGGTCTCGCAGTTCCCGATTTCCGGCGGCGTGTACCCGTGGGCTCGTCGCTTGGTGGGCAAGCGCTGGGCGTGGATGGTCGGCTGGATCTACTCCATCGCCCTGTGCGTCACCATCGCCGCCGTTGCGGTCGGCGCCGGTCCGTACCTGGCCGCCATGATGGGCTTTGAACCGAGCAACACCACCAACATCGTCATCGCGCTGTTCCTGACGTTGTTCGCCACCCTGGTCAACCTCAGCGGCACCAAAGTGCTGGCGCGGATCGCCATGTTCGGCTTCCTGTGCGAGCTTGTCGGTGCGGTGATCGTCGGCGTTTACCTGCTGGTTTTCGAACGTCATCAATCGATCAGTGTGTTGTTCAACACCTTCGATATCAGCGTCGATGGCTCGTATCTGCCGGCGTTCCTCACCGCCTCGCTGGCGGGGATGTTCCTGTACTACGGCTTCGAGGCCTGCGGCGACGTGGCCGAAGAAACCCCGAACCCGAGCAAGCAAATCCCGGTGGCCATGCGCATGACCATCTACATCGGCGGCATCGCGGCGATGTTCGCCTGCCTGGCGCTGATCCTCGCCGTGCCAGACATGCAAGCGGTCATCAATGGCACCGACAAGGACCCGGTCACCACCATCCTCAACAACGCCTTCGGCCCGGTCGGTTCGAAAGTGGTGATGGGCGTGGTGATGATTTCCTTCATCTCCTGCGTCATCAGCCTGCAAGCCGCGGCGAGTCGTCTGCTGTATTCCTACGCTCGGGATGAAATGGTCATCGGCAGCTCACTGCTGAAGAAGATTTCCCCTACGACTCAAGTGCCGGTTGCGGCGCTGTTCGTGTCCGGCGTCCTGCCAGCGCTGATCATTGTGCTGGGCTTCTTCTTGCAGGATGCGGTGGCAACCATCGTCAGCTTCGCGGCCATCGGTATCTACCTGGCATTCCAGATGATCGTGCTCGCGGCGCTTTACGCACGCATGAAAGGCTGGAAACCGAGCGGCAAATTCACCCTCGGCGCCTGGGGCTGGGCCGTGAACATCGGCGCGTTGGTGTATGGCGTCGGCGCGATCATCAACATGGCCTGGCCACGCACGCCGGATGCGGCTTGGTATATCAACTATGCAATGGTGTTGAGTACTGCGATCGTGATTGGGTTGGGGCTGGTTTACATGTGGCTGGCCAAGCCGTATGACCATGGGACTGCGCCTGCGGGGGATGCTTGGAAGGTTAGTCGGTAAGGTTTTTTGCTCTCTCGGTACCGCTAGTGGTGCCGGTCGCTTGATGGGCCGCCCGATGGACCAACGCCTCACCCTGAAACTTGATCCTGACCAGCGTCGATACGTCTGGCTGCCCAAGAACGGCAAAACAGTCGAATCACTGATGGTCAGCGAATCAGGGATGTACGCCCTTCTGGTGCACCATTTCGTCCCGGAAAACCGAAACCTGCGCCAGTGGTTGAGCAACGTAGTCATCCCAATGCTGCGTGAATCGAAAGCAGCATCTGTGGATAACTTTCCAAGCCTGAGTTCGTTGCAGTGGGCCGGGATCTCGGTGCCGCTGCTGCATTGGCAGCATCAGGCCTGGATCAAATGGCGGGATATGCCTGATCTGATGCAGGTACAACGACCTTTCCCGATCATGGGCACTTGCAGTTGAAGGCGGGATGAAAAAATGAAAAAGGGGCAGACTTCACAGTCCGCCCCTTTGGTTAGTCAGCTCTCCAAATCTCCCGGTCTCACCCCAAAGCATCAATCCTCACCTCGCAACATCAGTTGCCTGCCTAATGTCAGTCGATTAAGAAAATCTCAGCAGATACACGCTCCTTGTAGCAGCTGGCGAAGCCTGCGTCCGGCTGCGCAGCAGACGTGAAATCAGCTTGCGCGGTGCTTCAGGAAGACCGTGTGCTCAGGTGTTACGACTGCTGCGCAGCCGGACGCAGGCTTCGCCAGCTGCTACAGACCGCGTTGGTATCAGGTCTCCTACCGCGCTTAGGATTGGCCACGACAACACGTCATAGCCAAATCCCCTCCTCCTCAAAACCGCGAAACACTCCTCATCGCCTCCACCAGATACCGCATCGCAATCTGGTCGCTTTCCGACAGCTCCCGATAGCGTTCCAACAACTTCATCTCGTCCGAGCTGACCCGACGCCTTCGGCGCGCAGTGTTCAGGCAAGGTAGGATTCCCAGCAACTGAGTGATGCCTTGTACTTTCGCCATGGACGATGTCCTTCTATAAGCCCGAGAAAACTTCAAAAACCGCATCGCCCTCTCCTTTTTGTAGTCGCCGGCCTGAAGGGCAGGGTCGGTCATGAACACAGAATAGGAACTATCACGGCGGTGAAAAGCGATTTTTAGAGTAATTAGTCGAAAAAAGCAGAAATGCCCTATAAATCAGAAAGCACTGTCAGAAAACTTAACCGACATTTCTTGTTTCATTGCCGCGAAGCCAAAGTGCTACCAATCATTTTTTCTACACAACCGAACGGTTTAAGCTATTTGTTATCTGTTTAATGTCCGTTGCGTTTGGCCGAAGGCATGTCCGAACCTTTATTTTTGATCCAGCACGTGCCAGGAACGGCGCGGGATTGTTCACGACAGGTTGAACTTATGCACCGCAGGAATTTGCTCAAAGCATCCATGGCCATCGCCGCCTACACCGGTTTATCAGCCACCGGCCTGCTGGCTTCGCGGGCCTGGGCCGGTACCGGCGCGGCAGATGGCGAGGCTCAGGCATTCGATTTCGAAGCGCTGAAGATCCAGGCCAAGCAGCTCGCCGGCAATCGCTATCAGGACACCAAGCAGGTGTTGCCGCCGACCCTGGCGACCATGACGCCGCAGAACTTCAACGCGATCCGCTACGACGGCAACCACTCGCTCTGGCATGACCTCAAGGGTCAGCTGGATGTGCAGTTCTTCCATGTGGGCATGGGGTTCAAGCAGCCGGTGCGCATGTACAGCGTCGACCCCAAGACGCGTCAGGCGCGGGAAGTGCATTTCCGCCCTTCCCTGTTCAATTATGAAAAAACCACGGTCGACACCAAACAGCTCACGGGCGACCTGGGGTTTTCCGGATTCAAGCTGTTCAAGGCACCGGAGCTGGACCGGCACGACGTACTGTCCTTCCTCGGCGCCAGCTATTTCCGCGCGGTCGATGCCTCAGGCCAGTACGGTCTGTCGGCACGCGGGCTGGCGATCGATACCTATGCCAAGAAGCGTGAAGAGTTCCCGGACTTCACCAAGTTCTGGTTCGAGACCCCGGACAAAAACAGCACCCGCTTCGTGGTCTATGCCCTGCTGGATTCGCCGAGCGCCACCGGTGCCTACCGTTTCGACATCGACTGCCAGGCCAGCCAGGTTGTCATGGCCATCGATGCCCACATCAATGCCCGCACTGCCATCGAACAACTGGGCATCGCGCCGATGACCAGCATGTTCAGCTGCGGCACCCATGAACGGCGCATGTGCGACACGATTCACCCGCAAATCCACGACTCTGATCGCCTGGCCATGTGGCGCGGCAACGGCGAGTGGATCTGCCGCCCGCTGAACAACCCGGCCACCCTGCAATTCAACGCTTTCGCCGACACCGACCCGAAAGGTTTCGGTCTGGTGCAGACCGATCATGAGTTCGACAGCTATCAAGACACCGTCGACTGGTACAGCAAGCGTCCGAGCCTGTGGGTAGAACCTACGACCGCGTGGGGCGAAGGCTCTATCGATCTGTTGGAAATTCCTACGACGGGCGAAACCCTGGATAACATCGTCGCGTTCTGGACACCGAAGAAAGCGGTCGCGGCCGGCGACTCCCTGAACTACGGCTACAAGCTGTACTGGAGCGCACTGCCACCGGTCGGCACACCGTTGGCGCGGGTCAACGCCACTCGTTCGGGCATGGGCGGCTTCATCGAAGGCTGGGCACCTGGCGAGCATTACCCGGAAGTCTGGGCTCGACGGTTTGCCGTGGACTTCACCGGAGGCGGCCTGGATCGCTTGCCTGAAGGCACGGGGATCGAGCCGGTGGTCACGTGCTCGAACGGGCAGGTCAAGGATTTCAACGTGCTGGTGCTCGATGACATCAAGGGCTACCGGATTACCTTTGACTGGTACCCGACCAATGACAGCGTGGAGCCGGTGGAGCTGCGGCTGTTCATTCGCACCAATGACCGGACGTTGAGTGAAACCTGGTTGTACCAGTATTTCCCGCCGGCGCCTGAGAAGCGCAAGTACACCTGAGGGTAATTGGTTGTCTGGGCGGGCCTCTTCGCGGGCAAGCCCGCTCCCACAAGGATCGGCGGTGTCGCACAAAATGAGTGAACTCCACTACACCCCTGTGGGAGCGGGCTTGCCCGCGAAGACGGCCGAACAGGCAACAAACACTCCTGCACAGAAACGCAAAAGCCCCGATCACAACGACCGGGGCTTTTTGGTTTTACCGCCTCAATCAGTCGCGCAAATCCGACTCATGAATCGGCTGCTCACGATGGGTAGCCCGATGATACTGCGCCGGCCAGATGGCCTTGCGTCCACCCAGGTCATCATCGGCATGCAGCGGCCAGTACGGATCACGCAGCAGCTCGCGGGCCAGAAAGATGATGTCAGCCTGACAGGTGCGCAGAATGTGCTCAGCCTGCGCCGGCTCGGTAATCATTCCTACCGTGCCGGTGGCAATGCCTGACTCTTTGCGTACACGTTCAGCGAAGCGGGTCTGATAACCGGGACCTGTAGGAATCTCGGCGTTGACCGCCGTACCGCCCGACGAGACGTCAATCAGATCTACGCCCAACGCGTGGAGGCGTCGCGCCAGCTCTACGGTTTCATCCGGGTTCCAGCCGTCTTCCACCCAATCGGTGGCCGACACCCGCACGAACAGCGGTAGCTCTTCAGGCCATACCGCACGCACCGCTTCGGTGACTTGCAGCACCAGCCGGATGCGATTCTCGAACGAGCCACCATATTGATCGCGCCGCTGATTGCTCAGGGGCGAAAGAAACTGATGCAACAGGTAGCCGTGGGCGGCGTGTATTTCCACCACTTTGAAACCGGCGGTCAGCGCTCGCTTGGCCGAAGCGACAAAGGCCTGAATGACCTCGGCAATCTCGCTTTCATCGAGCTGCTTGGGATGGGTGTGCTGCGGGTCAAAAGCTATCGGCGACGGCCCCACCGGCATCCAGCCACCGTCTTCGGGTTTGACGCTGCCATGTTTTCCGATCCACGGCCGATGGGTGCTGGCCTTGCGCCCGGCGTGAGCCAACTGAATGCCGGCCACAGCGCCTTGCGCCGCAATGAAGCGCGTGATGCGTTGCAACGGTTCGATCTGTTCATCGTTCCACAGGCCGAGGTCCTCGGCGGTGATGCGCCCGTCGGCCGTGACCGCCGTGGCTTCGGTAAATACCAGGCCGGCGCCGCCGACAGCACGGCTGCCGAGGTGGACGAGGTGCCAGTCATTGGCCAGTCCATCGACGCTGGAGTACTGGCACATCGGCGATACCGCAATGCGGTTGAGCAGGGTCAATTGACGAAGGGTATAGGGTTCAAGCAGCAGACTCATGGGGCACCTCTCGAATCAGTGGGCAGGCTCCAGGGTTCTGTTTGAAAGTCGACGAGTGACAGGAAAAAGGTGCAGCACCCGCCCCCGCGGGCAAAAAATTCGACAAGACGTCACAAGGAGAATCAAGCAGTGCTTAGAGACTAGTCGACATCGGGGGATGAGGGAGGGTTCCGAGGGATTCGGTGTCAGAAAGACCGCGAAGGGCTTAACGCGGTTCGATGTGGGCAATCATCAACTGCACCGTTTCGTTGCCACGAAACTCGTTGAGGTCGAGTTTGTAGGCCAATTCCACCCACTTGATGGTCGGATTCGGCCAGATGTCGCGGTCGATTCCGAAGGCAATGCCATCCAGTTTTACCGAACCGCATTCACTCTTCAGTACCACTTTGAGGTGCCGCTCGCCGACCACTCGCTGCTCGACCAGCTGGAACACGCCGTGGAACAACGGCTCCGGGAAGTGCTGCCCCCAAGGTCCGGCATGGCGCAGGGCGCGGGCCAGTTCCAGGTGGAATTCCTCGACCGCCAGCGTGCCGTCCGACAACAATCGCCCGGTCAGGTCTTCTTCGCGCAATTGCCTACGCACTTCCGCGTCAAAGGCTTCGGCGAACAACGGAAAATTCGCTTCCGGCAGCGTCAGGCCGGCGGCCATCGCATGGCCACCATATTTGCTGATCAAATTCGGATGCTGCGCCGCCACCACGCTCAATGCGTCGCGAATATGAAAACCCTGAACCGAACGTCCCGAGCCCTTGAGCAAACCATCGCCGGCATCGGCAAAGGCAATGGTCGGACGGAAATAGCGATCTTTCATACGCGATGCAAGGATTCCGATGACACCTTGGTGCCACTCGGGATCGAACAGGCACAGGCCGAACGGCATCGACTCGACCGGCAAATCCTTGAGTTGAGCCAGCGCTTCACGCTGCATGCCCTGCTCAATGGATTTGCGGTCCTGGTTCATGCCGTCGAGTTGTGCGGCCATTTCACGTGCCAGACCAGCGTCTTCGGTGAGCAGGCATTCGATGCCCAGGCTCATGTCATCCAGCCGCCCCGCCGCGTTCAGACGCGGACCAACAATGAAACCCAGGTCGGTAGAGGTGATGCGCGTGTGATCACGTTTGGCGACCTCGAGGATCGCCTTGATCCCCGGCCGCGCACGCCCGGCGCGAATCCGCTCCAGGCCTTGGTGCACCAGAATCCGGTTGTTGGCATCCAGCGGTACCACGTCGGCGACGCTGCCCAGGGCCACAAGGTCCAGCAACTCGCCGATGTTCGGCTGCGGCTTGCTCTCGTACCAGCCGAGGCTACGCAAACGCGCGCGCAGGGCCATCAGTACATAGAAAATCACCCCGACGCCGGCCAGCGCCTTGCTCGCAAACTCGCAACCCGGCTGATTCGGATTGACGATGGCATCGGCCAGCGGCAACGCGTCACCGGGCAAGTGGTGGTCGGTGACCAGCACTTGGAGCCCGGCCTTTTTCGCCGCCGCCACGCCTTCAACGCTGGAGATCCCGTTGTCCACAGTGATCAGCAACTGGGGTGTACGGGTCAGCGCCACTTCGACGATTTCCGGCGTCAGGCCGTAGCCATACTCAAACCGGTTCGGCACCAAATAGTCGACGTGCGCCGCGCCCAGCAGGCGCAAGCCCAACATGCCCACGGTGCTGGCCGTCGCGCCATCGGCGTCGAAGTCACCGACGATCAGAATCCGCTGACGCTGCTCGAGCGCCGTCACCAGCAAATCCACCGCGGCATCGATGCCTTTGAGTTGCTGGAACGGAATCAGCCGCGCCAGGCTCTTGTCCAGTTCAGCCTCGGACAGCACGCCCCGCGCCGCGTACAGACGGGTCAGCAGTGGCGGCAGATCACCGAGGAATGGCAGGGTATCGGGCAACAGGCGAGGTTCGATGCGCATGGGGTGACAGGTGCTTCTCTTGGAGACGTAGGACAAAACCGGATAACGCGGACCAGCAGCGAATAATCAGCCGCGTTCGCCGCTCAGCCACTGCAACTGGACTTCGTGCTGACCACGGTCGTCGGTGACGAAAATCGTTCCTTCGCTGATCATCACGTCCCACTTGATAACCCGGGGCATGTCTTTGGCCAGGGTTTCCAGCACTTCCTGCGGAACTGCAGCGATGTGCACGTTTTTCAGGTTTTTGATCGCCGGGATCACTTTGGTCTCCCAGACGCGCAGGCTGCCGTAGGCCAGCAGGCTGGTGCGCTCGGTGCGACGCGAGCACCAGGTCAGGCGATCGGCGTCTGGCTGGCCGACTTCGATCCAGTGCAGGACGCGGTCGTCCAGGCTCTTTTCCCACAGGGCAGGTTCGTCCACGTCTGACAGACCGCGACCGAACGACAACTGCTCGTTGTACCAAAAGGCGTAGGCCAGCAGCCGCACGGTCATACGCTCTTCGGTCTCCGAAGGGTGACGGGCGATGGTCTGCTTCACGCTCTCGTACACGCTGCGGTCGAGGTCGGTAAGGTTCAGTTCAAACTTGTAGGTCGTGGACGGCTGGGCCATGAACGGGCTTCTTGATACGGGGAAAGGCGGCAAGTCTAACCGATGCGGTAGGCAATCCACGAATTGAAGGCGATCAACCTTGGTCGTCTGACGTTCGGCTATGTTAAAACCCTGTCTTCGCTCAACCTTTGTCCTACAGGATCCAGCATGCCGCTCACCGGAAAACCGCTCTCAGGGCTGAAAGTCATTGAATTGGGTACGTTGATCGCCGGGCCGTTTGCCTCGCGCATTTGCGGCGAGTTCGGTGCCGAGGTGATCAAAATCGAGTCCCCCGATGGCGGCGATCCGTTGCGCAAATGGCGAAAACTGTATGAAGGCACCTCGCTGTGGTGGTTCGTCCAGGCGCGCAACAAAAAATCCCTGACCCTGAACCTCAAACACCCCGACGGGCTGGCGATTCTGAAAAAACTGCTCAGCGAGGCGGACATCCTGATCGAGAACTTTCGCCCTGGCGTGCTGGAAAAGCTCGGCCTGGGCTGGGAAGTCTTGCACGCACTGAACCCGAAACTGGTGATGGTGCGTCTCTCGGGTTTCGGTCAGACCGGGCCGATGAAGGATCAGCCAGGCTTTGGCGCCGTCGGTGAATCCATGGGCGGCTTGCGCTACATCACCGGGTTCGAAGACCGACCACCGGTGCGCACCGGGATTTCCATCGGCGACTCTATTGCCGCGCTCTGGGGTGTGATCGGCGCATTGATGGCCCTGCGTCATCGCGAGGTCAACGGTGGCCTTGGCCAAGTGGTGGATGTGGCGCTGTATGAAGCGATATTCGCCATGATGGAAAGCATGGTCCCGGAATTCGACGTGTTCGGTTTCATCCGCGAACGCACCGGCAACATCATGCCGGGCATCACGCCCTCGTCGATCCACACCAGTGCCGACGGCAAACATGTGCAGATCGGCGCCAATGGCGACGCGATCTTCAAGCGTTTCATGCTGGTCATTGGACGCGAGGATCTGGCCAACGACCCTGCGCTGGCCAGCAACGACGGACGCGATAACCGTCGCGACGAGATTTATGGGGTGATTGATCGCTGGGCCAACTCGCTGCCGCTGGACACCCTCATCGAGCAGTTGAATCAGGCCGACGTACCGGCCAGCCGGATCTTCAGTGCCGAGGACATGTTCAGTGATCCGCAGTACCTGGCCAGGGAAATGTTCCTCAAGGCCAAGTTGCCGGACGGCAAAGATTTCAAGATGCCGGGAATCGTGCCGAAACTCTCAGAGACACCCGGAACATCGGAATGGGTCGGGCCGCAGTTGGGCGAACACAATGCGCAGGTACTCAACGATCTTGGTTATGACAAGGAACAGATCGCAAAGCTGCGTGAAGACGGGGCCATCTAAGCTGGGCTGCCTGCTGGCGCGCCCCATCAACCACTGCCTGTTGCGCGGCGGGCGAGCATTGTGCGCGTTTGCGTTTTTCTTGCTGCTCGCTGGCCAGGCTCAGCCAACGTTGGCGCAACCGAAAGAAACCCTGGTCTGGTTACTGCGCGACCTTCCACCGCTGATGATTTTCGAGGGTTCGAAAAAGGGCCAGGGAGTCATCGATCAGCTATTACCCATGCTGATCGCCCGCATGCCGCAATACGAACACACCCTGATGCGAGTCAATCGCGCTCGCGGCTTGCAAATGCTCCACGAGCCCTCCCTCACGTGCGATGCGGCGCTGAACTGGAGCAAGGAGCGCGCTGGCTGGATCGCGTTTTCCATTCCGGTCTTTCGCGCCATGAGTAACGGCCTGGCAGTGCGGCGCATCGATCGGGAGGTGCTGACGCCCTTTATCAAGGACGGCGAAGTGGACCTGGCGGCCCTGTTGGCCAGTGGCCGAGAGAAACTGGGCATTATTGCCGAGCGCAATTACGGCGAATATCTCGACGCACTGCTCAAACAAGCGCCAGCCAATTCACTGACTCTCCATTACGGAAACGATGCGTTGGGCAGCCTGTTGCAAATGCAACGCCTGGGGCGCTTGCGGATGCTATTGGGATACCGCTCGGAGATCCGCTACCAGGCCCAGCAGCAAGGGATCGCGGAAGATGAATTGCAGTTTTACCCGATTCGCGGCACGGGCAAATACCTGTCCGGTTACATCGGCTGTACTGACACCCCTCAGGGCCGGCAGGCGATCATCGAAATCAACCAGCTGTTGCGCACCCTGCCCCACGATCACTTGAGCGAGGCATATGCCGCCTGGCTGGACCCCGAAAGCCGCAGCGACTACCTGGAAGCCAGCCGGGTATTTTTCCTGCAGCAGGCCGAGCAATGACAAATCGCAGACAAAAAGAAACCCCGAGAAGTGGGGAGACGACTCGGGGTTAAACGTGGCCTACATAAAGACCAGTGGCAGCAAGCTACAAGCACCGGAGCACAATGCTCGATCCTGCTGTTACAAGGTCTGACTGACCTGAGCGCAGGAAGGTTCCCACAAAAAACAATTCAATTTCGGTTGGCCAGGATCTTGTCCTGGGCAGCATTGCGCAACGCCGCGATGACACAGGGCTCCAGCCTGCCTTCGGCGATCAGCACGTCGCGATGCAATCCGTCGACGACATCCGTCAGCAGACGCTTGCTGGTCAGCTGGGCCTGATTGAACGCCCGTTCGACCACGATCGCGCCGGTCGCATTTTTCAGTGTCACCAGGCATTCGCCATGGGTTCCCGACGGGGTCAACGTTACCTGATACGGGCTCAGAGCTTCACCGAGCAATAGACTGATACTTTCCATCTCGATCACCACTCAATAGTCCGAAAACAAAGTGCCAGAGGCGTTCCTACAGTAAATGACCACGGGCTCGAGAAGAAAGTTCTGGATACCGACTGCTGGTGAACCTGCGCTGCGGGTCAATAGAGCATGCACGGCCAAGATGACAGATAAAAAACAGCCGCGTCATGCCTGCTGCTTTCGCTTGCCGATATCGGTCCATCCACCCAGCAGGCCTCGCAATTGTCCGTCGGCACCGTAAAAAGGCACCGTCCACTGATAGATATGCCTGACGCCGTTGTTGAACTTCAATTGACGCTCACTGAAGCGCGTCTTGCGCGTACCGAGCTGGGCCATGAACTCTGCGTGCAGCAGTTCAGCGGTCTCTTTGGGCAAGACGTCCAGTTCAATCAACTGTCGTCCCTGAACCTGGTCGAAACGAGTCGACAAGCCCTCCTCATAACTTTTGTTGCACATGATCAATCGCCCTTCCAGATCACGAACAAACATCGGATCGGGCATGGCGTCCATCAACGCGTGCTGGAAGGCGAGTTGATCGCTCAGACTTTTTTCGGCATCCAGGCGCTGCTGGATCAATATCGTGAGCCGTCGGTTCCAGAGCAGGGACAACAAGCCGAACAGACTGACAATAAACATTCCCCAGCAGCCCCACTCGGCGAGTCGATGCCAGGTGCCGGGCACCTTGACGGGGACAATCCCATTGAGCCATTTCAGGCGCATGGCGCGCAGTTCGGCAGGATCAAGCGCCTCAAGCGCCTTGTTGAGGATGCTCGACAGCTGAGGTTGACCTTTGCGAACGGCCAGGTGGTCCGCCTCCCATTTGCCCTCCACCGTATACCCGACCTTGAGTTGCCCGGACGGATAGAGGTGGGCTCCGGTTTCGTTTTCGATGGTGGCATAGGCCTCGCCGCTCTCGACCAGCGCCCGGGCCTCCGCGTAGGTTTTGACCGAGCGCAGCTCGATGTCCGAATAGTCGCGGCGAATCGTAGCCTCCAGCGCATGCCGGGTCGGCAACACCAGAACCCTTCCCGACAGCTGCTTCAGGGATTGCACCTCTGGCGCTCCGGCCCGCCCGACGAACACCCAGCCAGCACCACCGAACGCATGACTGAAATCCAGAAACATCTTGCGTTCGTCATTCATCGCCAGCGTCGTACTCATGTCCGCCGCACCACTTTCCAGGCGCCCGAGCAACTGATCGGTGGAAAACGATTCTTCGTGAACAAACCGCAACCCCGTCATCGCGCTGATGCGGTTGAGCAGATCATTGTTCAAGCCATTCCATTGGCCGTGCTTATCCTTGAACAGGTACAACGGATATTGCACCGAGGCGACGACGACATTTGAATGCTCGGCAATCCATTTCAACTCCTGAGCATCCAGCTCGATCCTTGGGCCAGCAACCAATCCTTTAGTATCAGTTGCCGCCAATTGCGACGCGCTCCCCGATTGAGCAAAGCCCAGGGTGCCGAGTAAAAAAAACATCCAGCACGCGGCTGGTTTTAACCCTCTGAAAAACAGCATTGCCACTTCCTTCGTGATCAACTCGCCCGTCCTTCATAGGGCGAAAACCCAGCAAGTGTGACATGCAGAAATGAGAAAGCCCGTCAGGAGACGGGCTTCAAAATGTGACAGGTTTAATTGGTTACAGAGGCTTGCCGCGGTTGCCATGCTTGCTGACAAAGGCCTGCACGGCTTTCAAGTCATTTGGCAGCACGGTGCAGCGCTCATCTCGCTCAAACAAATCAGAAAGATGTGCAGGTAGTTCGAGTGCTTTTCCTACACCTGCTTTTTCCACTGCGTCGGGGAATTTGACCGGATGCGCCGTACCGAGGATCACCATCGGGATATCCAGGTTGCGACGGCACTCGCGCGCTGCCTTCACGCCGATGGCAGTGTGCGGATCCAGCAGTTCACCGGTTTGCTCGAAAACCTCGGCAATGGTTTCGCAAGTTTGAGCGTCGTCCACGGCCAGCGAATCGAACAGTTTGCGAGCCTCGGTCCAGCGTTCCTGTTCGACACTGAAACCGCCACCTTGCTTGAAGGTGTCCATCAACCCGGCGATCGCTGCGCCATTGCGACCGTGCAGGTCGAACAGCAGGCGTTCGAAGTTGGACGACACCATGATGTCCATCGACGGCGACAGCGTGGCGTGCAGGGTGTCCTTGACGTACTGATTGCCGCTCATGAAGCGGTGCAGGATGTCGTTGCGATTGGTAGCGACGATCAACTGGTTGATCGGCAGGCCCATGTTGCGCGCCAGGTAACCGGCGAAAATGTCGCCGAAGTTGCCGGTCGGCACCGAGAACGATACCGAACGTGCCGGGCCGCCCAACTGCAGGGCTGCATGGAAGTAGTAAACGATCTGGGCCATGATTCGCGCCCAGTTGATCGAGTTCACGGCCACCAGACGCGTGCCTTTGAGGAAACTCTGGTCGGCGAAGCTGGCCTTGACCATTTCCTGGCAGTCATCGAAGTTGCCTTCGATGGCGATGTTATGGATGTTCTCGCCGAAGATGGTGGTCATCTGGCGACGCTGCACTTCGGACACACGGTTGTGCGGGTGCAGGATGAAGATGTCGACGTTTTCGCAATGCTTGCAGCCTTCGATGGCGGCCGAACCGGTGTCGCCGGAGGTGGCGCCGACAATCACTACGCGCTCACCCCGTTTTTCCAGCACGTAGTCGAGCAGACGACCCAGCAGCTGCAAGGCGAAGTCTTTGAACGCGAGGGTCGGGCCGTGGAACAGCTCCAGCACCCATTCGTTACCGTTCAGCTGACGCAATGGTGCCACGGCGTTGTGGGAAAACACGCCGTAGGTTTCTTCGAGGATCTTTTTGAAATCGGCATCCGGGATGCTGCCGGTGACGAACGGGCGCATCACCCGGAAAGCCAGCTCGTGATACGGCAGGCCGGCCCACGAAGCGATTTCTTCCTGGGTGAAACGTGGCAGGTTTTCCGGGACGTACAGACCACCGTCCGTGGCCAGACCGGCCAGCAGGACGTCTTCGAAATTCAGGGCCGGTGCCTGGCCGCGGGTACTGATATAACGCATGACTGGCTCCAATAGACAGTGTTCGCAAATCCGGGCCCGCAGGCGAGCCCGGTGAACGATAACGGCTTAGTTCAGGTGCTCGACGCGGATCCGTACGACCGGACCGACTACGCCCGCCAAGGCTTCCAGGGCGGCGATCGCGTCGTTCATGTGCTGTTCCAGCACGCGGTGAGTCAGCAGGATCATCGGCACCAGGCCGTCGTGTTCTTCGACTTCCTTCTGCATGATCGATTCGATGTTGATGCCGCGCTCCGACAGGATGCTCGCCACCTGCGCCAACACGCCCGGATGATCCTTGGCCTGAATGCGCAGGTAATAGGAGCTTTCGCAGGCCTCGATCGGCAGGATCGGGTGGGCCGACAGCGAATCCGGCTGGAACGCCAGGTGCGGCACTCGGTTTTCCGGGTCGGACGTCATGGCGCGAACCACGTCCACCAGGTCGGCGATCACCGACGAAGCGGTCGGTTCCATGCCAGCGCCAGCGCCGTAGAACAGGGTCGAACCGGCAGCATCACCGTTGACCATCACTGCGTTCATCACGCCGTTGACATTGGCGATCAGGCGGTCGGCCGGGATCAGCGTCGGATGCACACGCAGTTCGATGCCGGCTGCGGTGCTGCGCGCCACGCCCAGGTGCTTGATGCGATAGCCCAGCGCTTCGGCGTAGTTCACGTCAGCGGTGGTCAGCTTGGTGATGCCTTCGGTGTAGGCCTTGTCGAATTGCAGCGGAATACCGAACGCAATGGACGCAAGGATCGTCAGCTTGTGGGCCGCGTCGATGCCTTCAACGTCGAAGGTCGGATCAGCCTCGGCGTAACCCAGGGCCTGTGCCTCGGCGAGTACGTCTTCGAAGGTGCGGCCCTTCTCACGCATTTCGGTGAGGATGAAGTTACCGGTACCGTTGATGATGCCGGCGACCCAGTTGATGCGGTTGGCCGACAGGCCTTCACGGATCGCCTTGATCACCGGGATGCCACCGGCCACGGCGGCTTCGAACGCCACAATCACGCCCTTCTCGCGGGCCTTGGCGAAAATTTCATTACCGTGAACGGCGATCAACGCCTTGTTCGCGGTCACCACATGTTTTCCGTTCTCGATCGCTTTGAGTACCAGCTCGCGGGCAACGGTGTAGCCGCCCATCAGCTCTATGACGATGTCGATCTCAGGGTTCGTGGCCACTTCGAAGACATCGTTGGTAATCGCAATACCGGTCGTCTGGAACTGAGGCTTTGGCGTGCGCATGGCAATTTGTGCCACTTCGATTCCACGCCCGGCACGACGAGAAATTTCCTCGGCGTTACGCTGAAGTACGTTGAAGGTACCGCCACCGACGGTCCCTAACCCACAGATGCCTACTTTGACCGGTTTCACTGTGAACTCCCCATAAAACGGCCGACTCAAGGCCGGCCGTGAAAACAACCGCATACTCGCGGCTCTCTATTAATGGCTCGGCGAACGCTGCCGTCGAACCATGATCGTCAATGGCTGACCGTGACGATGCGAATTTATTTCGCGTCCAGCGCCAGTTTGGCGACTTGTGGCGCTGGCTGGTAGCCCGGAATGACCTGGCCGTCGGCCAAAACGATGGCCGGTGTACCGTTCACGCCAATCGACTGGCCGAGGGCGAACTGCTTGGAAACCGGGTTATCGCACTTGGCGGCCTTGATTTCCTTGCCGTCGACCATCTTGTCCATCGCCGCTTTCTTGTCTTTGGAGCACCAGACCGCTTGCAGCTGCTCATCACCCGGCGAGCCCAGGCCCTGGCGCGGGAACGCAACATAACGCACTTCGATGCCGCGCTTGTTCAGCTCAGGCACTTCAGCGTGCAACTTGTGGCAGTACGGGCAGGTGGTGTCGGTGAACACGGTGATGTGCGATTTGGTTTCGCCGATCGCGGGGTAGACCACGGTTTCCGCGACTGGAATGGCGTTGACCAGTTTGGACACGCCCAGGCGTTCGGTCTTCTCGGTCAGGTTGACCGGTTTGCCGTCCTTGAGCTGGAACATATAACCCTGAACGACGTACTGGCCATCGGCGCTGGCATAGAGTACGCGGCTGCCCTTGAGCTTGACTTCGTACAGGCCCGGCAGCGGGCTGGCGGAAATGCTTTCTACCGGCACTTCGAGCTGGAGGTTTTCCAGGCTTTTACGAATGGCTTTGTCGGCCGCGTCATCGGCGACGGCAAAGGTGCTGACCAACGCAATGGCTGCGGCGGCGAAAATCTGGGTCAGACGCATGAGAACTCCTGAAGGCGGACAAATGGGACGATCAGAACGCCCGTGCCGAAACACCGGGTCATAAACGCCCATCGTGCAAACCGGCAAAGCCTACCACATAAGGCCCCTGTGGCCGAATGCGCCTGATGCAGGGCATCTCGCTCACGGTGCACGACGCCTTTATGTAGCAGCTGGCGAAGCCTGCGTTCGGCTGCGAAGCAGTCGTAAACCCTGAAGCTCGCGGTTTAACTGAAACACTGCGGTGTTTGATTTCACGACTGCTGCGCAGCCGAACGCAGGCTCCGCCAGCTGCTACAAGGGTTGTGTTCATCCGCGCGGGTGATGTTTGGCGTGCAGGTCCTGCAAGCGGGCGCGGGCGACGTGGGTGTAGATCTGCGTGGTCGACAGATCGCTGTGGCCGAGCAGCATTTGCACCACCCGCAGGTCGGCGCCGTGGTTGAGCAAGTGGGTGGCAAAGGCATGACGCAGGGTATGCGGCGACAGCGACTTGCCGATCCCGGCAACCTTGGCCTGGTGCTTGATGCGATGCCAGAAGGTTTGCCGCGTCATCTGCTCGCCGCGCTGGCTGGGGAACATGACATCGCTGGGACGCCCGCCAAGCAGCTCCTGGCGGCCATCGCGCAGGTAACGCTCGACCCAGACAATCGCCTCTTCGCCCATCGGCACCAGCCGCTCCTTGCTGCCCTTGCCCATCACTCGCAGCACGCCTTGGCGCAGGTTGACCTGCTCCAGCGTCAGGCTGATCAGTTCCGTCACGCGCAAGCCGCAGGCATAAAGCACTTCGAGCATGGCGCGGTCGCGTTGGCCGATGGCTTCGCTCAAATCCGGAGCCTTCAACAGCGCTTCTACGTCTGCTTCCGACAGGGATTTGGGCAATGGCCTACCGAGTTGAGGCATATCGACCCGCAACGTGGGGTCGACCGCGATCAACTTTTCCCGCAGCAGATAACGATAAAAGCCGCGCACCCCCGAGAGAAATCTCGCGGTGGAACGGGGCTTGTAATTTTGCTCCAGACGCCAGGCCAGGTGATCGAGGATCAACTCGCGTCCAGCGTTGATCAGCTCCAGGTTTTTTTCCTGCAGCCAGCCGTTGAACAGGGCCAGGTCGCTGCGATAGGCATCGCGAGTGTTATCGGAAAGACCTTTCTCCAGCCACAGCGCGTCGAGAAACTGGTCTATCAAAGGATGATCGATGGCGGGCATAAAGGCTCAGGCAAGACCGACAGTACGGTCAGGGAAGATAAATCGCAGGCAACAAAAAAGCAGCCCGTAGGCTGCTTTTTTCTGCATCGGAAGCTGGACTTAAGCCAGTTTTTCCTTGATGCGAGCTGCTTTACCGGACAGGTCACGCAGGTAGTACAGCTTGGCTTTACGTACGTCACCGCGACGTTTAACGGCCATGCTGTCGATTTGCGGGCTGTAGGTCTGGAAAGTACGCTCTACGCCAACACCGTTGGAGATTTTACGAACGGTGAAAGCACTGTTTACGCCGCGGTTACGCTTGGCGATAACAACACCTTCGAACGCTTGCAGACGCGAACGGTCGCCTTCCTTCACTTTCACCTGAACGACAATGGTGTCGCCCGGGGCAAAGGTAGGGATCTCTTTGGTCATCTGCTCTGCTTCGAGTGCAAGGATGATTTTGTTAGTCATGCTGTGCTCCTAAGGTAAATCGTCGGATCTACCATCGATACGTTGTTAACTATCGTCCCGCTCGCGGATGTATTCCTCGAGCAGCTTCTTCTCTTCTCCAGAAAGCGAGCGGCTTTCCAGAAGATCGGCGCGTCGTTCAAAGGTCCTACCAAGGGACTGCTGTAAACGCCAACGCCGGATATGCGCGTGATTGCCACTTAGCAATACGTCGGGAACACGCTGATCCGCATACACCTCCGGTCGGGTGTAGTGCGGGCAATCCAGCAAACCATCCGTAAAGGAATCTTCCTCGGCGGAGTCCGCATGCCCTAAAGCTCCAGGCAGCAGTCGTGTAACCGCATCGATCAGGACCATCGCCGGCAGCTCGCCGCCAGACAGTACATAGTCGCCAATCGACCACTCTTCATCGACATGAGCATCAATAAAACGCTCGTCAATGCCTTCATAGCGGCCGGCAATCAGGATCAATGCATCCAGATTCGCCAACTCGCGTACCGCCGACTGAGTCAGTTGACGGCCTTGGGGGGACAGGTAAATCACCTTCGCCGCCTCCCCGGCTGCTGCCTTGGCCTGAACCAACGCATCTTCCAGGGGCTTGATCTTCATCACCATGCCCGGACCACCGCCAAATGGGCGATCGTCCACAGTGTGATGTCGATCCGTCGTGTAGTCTCGCGGATTCCAACAGGTGAGCTGCAAGAGCCCCTGTTTCACCGCACGACTGGTGATGCCGTACTCGCTGATGGCGGAAAACATCTCGGGAAACAAACTGATCACTTCTACGCGCAAGTTAGCCACGCTTAGAAGTCCGCATCCCATTCCACCTTCATCTCGCCTGCGGCAAGGTCGACAGCCAACACGCATTGCTCCGTATAGGGCAACAGGCGTTCGCGATCATCCAGGCTGCCAGCGCAAGGCTTGACCACCATTACATCATTGGCGCCGGTTTCCAGAAGATGATCGATTTTCCCGAGCAATTGCCCGAGTTGATCAATGACCTTCAGACCTTCCAGCTGGTACCAGTAGTACTCGCCGTCGGTCAATTCAGGGAACAGGTTGCGCGGCACGCAGATCTCATAACCGGCCAGAAGACGCGCTTCTTCACGATCATCAAGACCCTTGAGCTTTGCGACCAGGAACTTGTCGTTCCCGCGTCCGCTGACCAGCTCGACCTGTTTCACATTGCCTTCGCGCTTGAGCGTCCAGGTTTTGTACTGCAACAGGTTTTCAGTCGGATCAGTAAAGGAATACACCTTCACTTCGCCGCGAACGCCATGAACCGAGTAAATTTTGCCGATAACGATCAAATCATCAGCAACAGCTGGCGTCGCGTTCATATTGCTCAGGCCGCAGCCTTAGCCGCGTCTTTCAGCAACTGAGCAACACGCTCGGAAGGCTGTGCACCAACGCTCAGCCAGTAGGCTACGCGCTCTTGGTTCACGGACAGACGGACTTCTTGACCACGAGCAACAGGGTTGAAGAAACCAACCTGTTCCTTGTGCGAACCGTCGCGCGGGTTGCGGCTGTCGGTTACGGTCAAGTGGTAAAACGGGCGCTTTTTGGAGCCGCCAAGGGCAAGACGGATTGTTAGCATGTGAACATCGTTCCTGTAGTCGGTGCTGCAAATCTAAAGGCACAGCGGGCATAGGTGCCCGAAAGGCCGCATATTCTAAGGAATATCCGGACTTTTGCAAATGTCTTTTTCCGGCGGTCTTTCGGCCGCCATCAAGATTTGCTATAGAGCCGTCGTTGAAAACGGCCAGTCAGCTCCCGCCAAGTGCGGGTTTGCTGGAGATCCCACTTCCGTGTGGGAGGTGCAAGGGCAAGCCCTTGCGTAAATTATTTACATTCTTGGCATGCCGCCGCCGGGCAACATACCGCCCATGCCGCGCATCATTTTGGCCATTCCGCCTTTTGCGGAGAACTTCTTCATCATCTTCTGCATCTGCTTGTGCTGCTTGATCAAGCGACCGATGTCCTGCACCTGAGTGCCGGAACCCATGGCGATCCGGCGTTTGCGCGAACCGCTGATCATCTCAGGGTCGCGGCGCTCGGCCGGGGTCATGGAATTGATGATGGCTTCCATCTGCTTGAATTGTTTCTCTGCCGCACCCTGGGCGTTACCCATCTGCGCCAGGTTCATACCGCCCATGTTTGGCAGTTTGTCCATGAGGCCGCCGAGGCCGCCCATGTTTTTCATCTGTTGCAGCTGATCGCGGAAGTCTTCGAGGTCGAAGCCCTTGCCCTTCTTCAGCTTCTTGGCCAGTTTGTCGGCCTTGTCCTTGTCGAGGGTCTGTTCGGCCTGCTCGATCAGGCTGAGCACATCGCCCATCCCGAGGATGCGCGAAGCGATACGCTCCGGGTGGAACGGCTCGAGCGCGTCGCTCTTCTCGCCCATACCGATGAACTTGATCGGCTTGCCGGTGATTGCGCGCACCGACAGTGCAGCACCGCCACGGGCATCACCGTCGACCTTGGTCAGGATCACACCGGTCAGCGGCAGCGCGTCGCCAAAGGCCTTGGCCGTGTTGGCGGCGTCCTGGCCGGTCATGGCGTCGACCACGAACAGCGTTTCGACCGGGTTGATCGCGGCATGCAACGCCTTGATCTCGCCCATCATCTCTTCATCGATGTGCAGGCGACCGGCGGTATCGACGATGACCACGTCGATGAATTTCAGTTTTGCTTCTTTAATAGCCGCTTGCGCGATGTCGACCGGCTTCTGGCTCAGGTCGGACGGGAAGAAGGTTACGCCGACTTCACCCGCGAGCATTTCCAGCTGCTTGATCGCCGCCGGACGGTAAACGTCCGCCGACACGACCATGACCGACTTCTTCTTGCGCTCTTTGAGGAAGCGCGCGAGTTTGCCGGCGGTGGTGGTTTTACCCGCGCCCTGCAAACCGGCCATCAGCACGACGGCCGGAGGAACGGCGCTCAGGTTCAAGTCTTCGTTGGCCGCGCCCATCAGGCTTTCGAGTTCGGCCTGGACGATCTTCACGAAGGCCTGGCCCGGCGTCAGGCTGCGCGACACCTCGGTGCCGACGGCGCGTTCCTTGACCGAATTGACGAAGTCCTTGACGACCGGCAGGGCGACGTCAGCTTCGAGCAACGCCATGCGCACTTCGCGCAGGGTGTCTTTGATGTTGTCTTCGGTCAGCTTGGCCTTGCCGGTGACATGGCGCAGCGTCTGCGAGAGACGGTCGGTTAAGTTTTCAAACATTGCGCGATCCTTTCAGGCCCTGTGTAGACCGGGATAATGGCGGCCCAGACCGGAATAAACATGTGCTCGGCGAGCCTGCGGCGTGGGCAGGTCGCGGATTATAGCGAAGACTGCGTCTGGCGGACACCTCGTCGTCAGCTTGCATGGTCTTTCGTGCTGTAGGGGTTCTATGCCAAACTCAGCGCCTTTCGGGCTTGCCTAACAGGATTTATGCTCCCCTTGTCACCCAGTTTGCTAGTTACCCTCGCCGCCGCCTGCTTATACGCCGCTGCGACCCTCTATCAGGGCACTCGCCTGGCCACCGGTGCCAAGGCGAACAAACGCCTGCTGGTCACGCTCGGCGTGCTCGCCGTGCTGGCTCATAGCGCCAGCCTGTTCACCCACCTGCTGACACCGATTGGCCTGGGCCTGGATTTTTTCAGCGCCGCCAGCCTGATTGCCGCCGCGGTGATTGCCCTGACGCTGTTGGCCTGCTCACGGATCCCGGTGGAAAACCTGCTTATATTGCTGTTCCCGCTCGGCGCCGCCACCGTACTGCTCGCACAGCTCGCCCCCGCCGGCACCGTGCAGATCATCGACGAAGAGCCGGGCATCCTCGCCCATATCCTGCTGTCGATCCTCGCCTACGGCATGTTCACCATTGCGGTGTTCCAGGCGTTGCTGCTACTGGTTCAAGACCATCAGCTCAAGCACAAACACCCGTCCGGCCTGATCAAGAACTTCCCGCCGCTGCAAACCATGGAAAGCCTGCTGTTCGGTTTCCTCTGGGCCGGCTGGACCCTGCTGTCGCTGTCGCTGATTTCCGGCTGGCTGTTCGTGGACAATCTTTTCGCCCAGCACCTGGTGCACAAAACCTTGCTGGCCTGCCTGGCCTGGATCGTTTTCAGCGTGCTGCTATGGGGGCGCAATCGCCTCGGCTGGCGCGGACACAAGGCCATTCGCTGGACCCTCGCCGGTTTCTGCCTGCTGATGCTGGCCTATTTCGGCAGTAAACTGGTCCGTGAATACATCCTGCATATCTGACGGGCGGCATTAATGGACGACTTGCCCATAGGGCCGATGCTCGCGGTAATGGCCCTGCTGATTTTATGGTCGGGGCTGTTTACCGCCATCGAAGCGGCGCAACAGCACTTGCTCGCCCAGCGAACCGCTTCGCGTTCGAGCGACAAACCGGTGGCAAAGCTGAGCTTTTCGCTCAATAGCCTGATCCTCTGCAACACCTTGTGCCGCGCACTGGTGGTAGTCATCAGCACCTTGCTGGCGATTTTCACTTGGGCGGAAAACGGTCCATGGGTCGCCTGCCTGGGGGCTGGCACTGTGCTTCTGGTGTTCGCCGACTACCTGCCGCGCACCCTCGCCGCCCGTTATCCGGACGCCGTCCTGGCCCTGGGCAACACCTTGCTTGGCGCGCCACTGAAAATCATCTATCCCGCCGCCTGGCTGCTCAATGGCATCAGCCAGCTGCTGATGCGACCGTTCGCCCGCAAAGTCAAAGTGGTGCAGCAGAGCGAAGACGAGACCCCGAATGATCGGCACGACGATCACGAACACGCCGCCTGCCGCCCGCATCCGCTGTCAGGCATCCATGCGCTGGACAACATCACGGTCAACGACATTCTGGTGCCACGCAGTGACGTCGACGGGGTCAATCTGGATGACTCCCTCGAGGAGATCATCGAGCAGCTTCGCGCCAATAAACGCACGCGCCTGCCGGTTTTCCACAGCGACATCAATCAGGTCGAGGCGGTACTCAATACCCGGCAGATCCGTCATCTGCTGCCCGACGCCAGCCTGACCCGTGAAGCACTGCTGGCAGCGTGTCACGACCCCTACTTCGTGCCGGAAAGCACACCGTTGCAATTGCAGCTGCTGAATTTCCACAAACAACAGCGACGCCTGGGCATGGTGGTCGACGAGTACGGTGAAGTGCTTGGCATCGTGACCCTGGAAGACATTCTCGAAGAAATCGTCGGCGAGTTCGAAAGCCAGCACAGCCTGGATAACCCGCATATCCACCCACAGGCCGATGGCCGCCTGGTGATCGAAGGTGCAGCGTCGATTCGCGAACTGAACAAGAGCCTGGGCTGGCACTTGCCGAGCGACGGCCCGAAAACCCTCAACGGGTTGGTGACCGAGGCCCTGGAGACGATTCCGGACAGTGCGGTATGCCTGAAGATCGGGCGTTATCGGCTGGAGATTCTGGAGACTGAAGATAATCGGGTCACGCGGGTTTTGATCTGGCATACCAGCTCAGTTCCAGCAGTTATTTGAACCCTGGCCCCAACCTGTGGCGAGGGAGCTTGCTCCCGCCGGCCTGCGAAGCAGGCCAATCACAGACGCTGCATTTATCCTGACAGCACCCATCCAGCCTTTTTGCGGCCGCTGCGCGCCCGAGCGGGAGCAAGCTCCCTCGCCACAGAAGCCATCGGCAACCCTGGCCCCTTGTTCGATCGTTAGCCTCCTTCCTATAATCCCCCCAGCTTACCAAAGCCCCGCCATACCCCCGTGCTACCCGCACCCCGCATCAAACCCACATCCCTGGGTGTTCGACCATAATAATTCGCTCCACTGGGGCACATGACTGTCAGGGATAACCGCATGACGACCAGCACGACTTATAACGACACCGCGCCTGCACAACCGACGAACTCCGCCACCCGCGTGGCGACCGCGAGTTTCATCGGCACCGCCATCGAGTTCTACGACTTCTACGTCTATGCCACTGCCGCTGCGCTGGTGATCGGTCCGGTGTTTTTTCCGCAGACCTCCGGCACAGCCCAGATGCTGTCGGCATTCCTCACCTTCGGCATCGCCTTCCTGGCTCGACCGCTGGGCTCAGCGCTTTTCGGTCACTTCGGCGACCGTATCGGGCGCAAATCGACACTGGTTGCCTCGCTGCTGCTGATGGGCGTATGCACCACGCTGATCGGCGTGCTCCCGGGTTACGACAGCATTGGCGCCTGGGCGCCGATCCTGCTTTGCGTGCTGCGCTTCGGCCAAGGCCTGGGGCTCGGCGGCGAATGGGGCGGCGCGGCGTTGCTGGCGACGGAGAATGCACCGAAGGGCAAACGCGCCTGGTTTGGCATGTTCCCGCAACTCGGCCCCTCGATTGGTTTCCTCGCGGCCAACGGCCTGTTTCTTACACTGGCCATGACCCTGGACGACGAGCAGTTCCGCTCATGGGGCTGGCGGATTCCGTTCCTGCTCAGTGCCGCGCTGGTGATGGTTGGCCTGTACGTGCGCCTCAAGCTTCACGAAACCCCGGTATTTGCCAACGCAATGGCGCGCCAGGAACGGGTGAAAATCCCGCTGGTCGAGCTGTTCAGCCAATATTGGGCACCGATGCTGCTGGGTGCCGGATCGATGGTGGTGTGCTACGCGCTGTTCTATATCTCGACGGTGTTTTCGCTGAGCTATGGCGTGTCGACGCTCGGCTACACCCGCGAGACCTTCCTCGCGCTGCTGTGCTTCGCCGTGCTGTTCATGGCCGCCGCCACGCCGCTGTCGGCCTTGGCCAGTGATCGATACGGGCGCAAACCGGTGCTGATCATCGGCGGTGTGCTGGCGATTCTGTCCGGTTTCCTGATGGAGCCCCTGTTGACCCAAGGTTCGACCTGGGGCGTGGCGCTGTTTCTGTGCATCGAGCTGTTTCTGATGGGCGTGACGTTTGCGCCGATGGGCGCGCTGCTGCCGGAACTGTTTCCAACCCACGTGCGTTATACCGGTGCGTCGGCGGCCTACAACCTGGGCGGCATTGTCGGGGCCTCGGCGGCACCGTTCTTCGCCCAGAAGCTGGTGGCGATGGGTGGTTTGAGTTATGTCGGCGGGTATGTGTCGGGGGCGGCGGTGCTCAGCTTGATTGCTGTGCTGTGCCTGAAGGAAACGCGCGATAACGATCTGAATCGGGTGGCTTAAAAAGCCAGAGCATCGCGAGCAGGCTCACTCCCACAGGGGGACCGCGTTCTGTCAAAAGAACGCGCCCCCCCTGTGGGAGTGAGCCTGCTCGCGATGGGCGCGACTCGGTTACAGCTCTACAACAACAGCTTGGGACGCGCGGGTCGCTTTAGCCCGTGCAGCCTCGATCGACTCATCCCGCGCCAACGCCACACCCATCCGGCGCTGACCATTGACCTCAGGCTTGCCAAACAGACGCAACGCCGTATCCGGCTCGCTCAACGCAGCACCGAGATTGGCGAAAGCCGTCTGAGTCGACTGCCCTTCCACCAGAATCACCGCCGAAGCCGATGGCCCGAACTGACGGATCAATGGAATCGGCAGGCCCAGAATCGCCCGTGCGTGCAGTGCGAATTGCGACAGGTCCTGGGAAATCAACGTCACCAGACCGGTGTCATGTGGACGCGGCGAGACTTCGCTGAACCAGACTTGATCGCCTTTGATGAACAGCTCGACACCAAACAGACCACGGCCACCCAAGGCTTCAGTGACGGCTTTGGCAACGCGCTCGGATTCGGCCAGGGCAATCGGGCTCATGGCTTGTGGCTGCCAGGATTCCTGATAGTCGCCCTTCTCCTGACGGTGGCCGACTGGCGCGCAAAACGTCGTGCCGCCAACGTGGCGCACGGTCAACAGGGTGATTTCGTAGTCAAAGTCGATAAAGCCTTCGACGATCACGCGGCCTTTACCGGCACGACCGCCTTCTTGCGCGTAATCCCAAGCGGTTTTCACGTCATCGGCACTGCGCAGCAGGCTCTGGCCTTTACCTGACGAGCTCATCACCGGTTTGACCACACAGGGGAAACCGAGGTCTTCGACAGCCTTGCTGTAATCCTCGAAGGTGTCGGCAAAGTGGTACGGCGAGGTCGGCAAGTCCAGTTCTTCAGCGGCCAGGCGACGGATGCCTTCGCGGTTCATGGTCAGCTGCGCGGCGCGAGCAGTCGGGATCACGGTGAAGCCTTCGGCTTCCAGCTCCACGAGGGTCGCGGTGGCAATGGCTTCGATTTCCGGCACGATGAAATGCGGCTTTTCGGCTTCGATCACCGCACGCAGGGCGGCGCCGTCGAGCATGTTGATCACATGGCTGCGATGCGCGACCTGCATGGCCGGCGCGTTGGCGTAGCGATCCACGGCAATCACTTCAACGCCCAGGCGTTGCAGCTCGATCACCACTTCCTTGCCCAACTCACCACAGCCACACAGCAGTACGCGGGTCGCGGTTGGCGACAATGGAGTTCCGATACGGGTCATCTCAGGTCCTCAAAGGAGCGGATCATCGAGGGACGCGACGCCTGGCGCGCTTCCCATGGGGAGAAAGCGCGGCATTTTACATGAACCGGCGGGTTTGGCTTCAGCTGACGACTGCCTGCTTGCGCAAGCGCCAGGCCATCACGATCCACACCACGGTCACACCCGCGAACTTCGAGCCCATGGCCGTGAGGATCACGCCTGGAGTAAAAGCATCGATCATGCCGAAGAAAATGAAGGTATCGAGGGGAATGCTCAGCGCCGAACTTATCCACAGGCGGTCGTGCAAGGGACGCTTGGTGATGCTGAACACCAGCCAGTCAATGCACTCCGAGACGGCGAACGCTGTGGCGCTGGCCAGCGCGATGGAGGGATCGGATGTCACGTAGGACAACACCAGCGCTGCCAGCATCGCCACGATTGCGCCATGGCCGAAACGGGTTTGCACCATGTCGCGCAAAACGAAGATCAAACCACCCCAGGCCGACCAGATGATGTCCAGGTGCGGGGCGGTGGAAAAGGCGTAGTTGGTCAGCACGACGCTGCTGATGTAGGCGATCAGGAAGAGCATGGGACGGCGGGATACCTGTCAATTTGGCGGACAGGGTACTTTGCACCAAACCCAAACGCGAATCCTGTAGCAGCTGTCGAGCCTGCGAGGCTGCGTTCGGCTGCGAAGCAGTCGTAAATCCTGTGCACGCTGCCTGGAAGACCGAGGTGCCTGATTTTGCGACCGCTTCGCCCGAACGCGGACCGAGCCGAACGCAGGCTCCGCCAGCTGCTACAAGTTAGGAGTTTTGCCGATCATCCAGAGAATCCCGCTGGATTTGGCCCGCTCATGACACAACCCCAACACCGTGCGCCGCTCTTCGTTGTCCATCCGACTCCAGCGGGTGATCTCTTCCACGGTGCGCTGACACCCGGTGCAAATATCGTCCTCGTCCAGCGCGCAGATATTCACGCAAGGCGATCGAACCGGGCGTTCGGGCGTGCTCATTGTTCCTGCTCAACCAGATCGCGGGCATAACGTTGTGAGTTATGCACATAGTGAGCAGCGCTGGCTTCCAGCATTTTTTTCTGCGGTTCGGTCAGCTCGCGCACCACTTTGCCGGGGGAACCCATGACCAGCGAACCGTCAGGAATCTCCTTGCCCTCACCGATCAATGAGTTGGCGCCGATGATGCAGTTCTTGCCGATTTTCGCGCCGTTGAGGATCACCGCGTTAATCCCGATCAAGCTGTAATCGCCCACCGTGCAGCCATGAAGCATGGCGT
The DNA here is from genome assembly GCF_050586665.1 of Pseudomonas sp. ES4. NCBI lineage: Bacteria > Pseudomonadati > Pseudomonadota > Gammaproteobacteria > Pseudomonadales > Pseudomonadaceae > Pseudomonas > Pseudomonas sp. ES4. Next base: position 284,651 of record NZ_JBOBDO010000001.1, read on the forward strand.
TATGGCCGATGGTCACGCCGGTGCCGATGGTCAGGGGATAACCCATGTCGGTGTGCATCACCGTGCCATCCTGGACGTTGCTGTTCTTGCCGATCAGGATCAGTTCGTTGTCGCCACGCAGCACCGCGTTGAACCAGACGTTGGCGCCCTCTTCCAGCTTGACCTTGCCCACCAGCACGGCATTGGGTGCGACCCAGCTCTGCGGATGGGTTTCGACACGGGCGTCGCCCAGGCGATATTTCATCTTGTTGTCCTCAAGGCCAGGCTGGCTCACTTGCAAAAATCGGCTTCACGCCATACGGGCGATGGCGTCAGGTATTGATAAATGTCTTGGGTGGCTGGTGCAGGCTGATTTTGGCGTCATAGAGCAGGTTGATCAACTCGACGATCATAATCGCCGTGAGGCCCCAGATTTTGTACTCGCCATAACGATAGCTCGGCACGTACCAACTGCGGCCCTGGTAATCGATTCGATGGGTGTGCTCGCGTGGGTCCTTGCGGAAGAACTCCAGCGGTACGCTGAAAACGGCGGCAATCTCGGCATCGTTGGCCCGGTACTCGACAAAGTCCGGAATCACACCGACATAGGGTGTGACCTTGATGCCGTGCAGGGAGATCAACGGGCTCAGCGGGCCGATCACTTCGACCAGCCCCGGCGGCAGGCCGATTTCTTCTTCAGCTTCGCGCAGGGCGGTGAAAACAAGGTCCGGGTCTTCAGGGTCGCGTCGCCCGCCGGGAAAGGCAACTTCGCCGCCATGGGTCGAGAGCCCGCTGGCGCGCAGGGTCAGAACCAGTTCCGGCTCGTCGCTGCGGGTGATGGGCACCAGCACGGCGGCTTCAGGGAAACGTTTATCGGTTTCCAGTGTGCTTGGGGTGTGATTGCTAACTCGGTGAAGTAGCTCGTCCAGCATGAGTCTTCTCGATTTGTTCTCTATCTCGCATCATGCACCAATCGAACCGGCCGCCCAACCCCATAAACACTGCATGTCGCTAAACGACAACTTGCCGACAGACACCGCCGCACGCCAAGATAGGCGCAGCATTCAGGAACCCAAGCATGAAATTTTGCAGTCAGTGCGGCAACCCGGTGACCCAGCGTATTCCAGAGGGCGATTCGCGCCTGCGTTTTGTCTGTGACAGCTGTCAGGCGATTCACTACCAGAACCCCAATATCGTCGCCGGTTGCGTCGCGACCTGGGGTTCCAAGGTCTTGCTGTGCCGACGTGCCATCGAGCCTCGGCTCGGTTATTGGACCCTGCCCGCCGGCTTCATGGAAAACGGTGAAACCATCGAGCAGGCGGCCATTCGCGAGACGGCCGAAGAAGCCTGCGCGCGGGTGCGCAACCTGACCCTCTATACGTTGATCGACGTGCCGCACATCAGCCAGGTGCATGTGTTCTTCCGTGCCGAACTGGTGGACCTGGACTTTGCCGCCGGCCCCGAAAGCCTGGAAGTGCAGCTTTTCGACGAAGCCGACATCCCGTGGTCCGAGTTGGCTTTCCGCACAGTGGGCCGTACCTTAGAATGCTTCTTCGCTGACCGGCGGACCGAGGTCTACCCCGTGCGGTCCGAGTCAATCCCGCCGCTCGCTCAGCCTGCCAACACATAAGCTCCTGGCTCTAAAATCACCTATAACTTATATAGTCGCGACACCTTTTAGGGATATCGTTTCAATGCGCTGGTTGCTTGCCCTGTTTTGCTTGGCGTTCGTCGCTGTTTCCCAGGCTTCCGTTGCGGAAACGCTGGACGGCAAAGTCATCGAAAAAGTCCTGGTGCTCAAGTCCGCCCATCAATTGCAATTGATCAATGACGGCAAGCCAATCAAGACCTATCGCATTTCCCTGGGCAAACGCCCCAAGGGGCCGAAGCTGATGGAAGGCGACAAACGCACGCCTGAAGGTTTCTATTGGCTGGACTGGCGCAAGGTCAGCGATAAATTCAACCTGGCGATGCACATCTCCTACCCGAACATCAGCGATTCCGCGCGTTCCCGGCGTGAAGGCGTGGACCCCGGCGGCATGATCATGATCCATGGCACCCCGGACACGGAAGAAAACCCCGAGGACCTGTTCCACACGCTGGACTGGACCGACGGCTGCATTGCCATGCGCAACATGGACATGCGCGAGGTTTGGGGTTTGGTGCCGGACGGCACGATGATCGAAATCCGCCCGTAATCCCCCTTCTATGATCGTTCCCACGCTCTGCGTGGGAACGATCAATTGGGCTACCTTTGGTCGCTCATCAAAAAAAAAATTCAAAAGATCGCAGCCTGCGGCAGCGCCTACCGGGTAGATACCAATTCACCGTGTAAGAGCTGCCGCAAGCTGCGATCTTTGCGCTCAAAACTCCCACCGCTAATACCACTTCAAACCATCAACCCTATTGCCCATCAATCCGGGCAGGCTTTCCAGCGCCAACCGCAAAGTGGTCTCATTGACATGGTATTTAAGTGGTATTAGGTTTCGCCTCACCACCGGGCGACAACAATCCTATATCCGCATCGGACCAAACCTACATGAATGACCTCCAGGCCCTACGCCCTGACGACACCCAGCCCACGCCGTTGTACCTGCAACTGGCGCGCAATCTGGAAGCGGCGATCCACGCCGGCCAGTGGAAAGCCGAACAGGCCATGCCGTCGGAGCGCAACCTCAGCGAAATGCTGGGCATCTCCCGCGTCACCGCCCGCAAGGCACTGGAAGTTCTGTTCGAACAAGGCCTGATTCGCCGCAACCAGGGTTCCGGTACCTTTATCACCCCGCGCCTGGAACAACCGCTGTCGCGCCTCTCGGGTTTCAGCGAGATGCTGCGGCTGAAAGGCTTCGTCCCCGGCTCGCAATGGCTGGAACGGGAAATCACTCCGCCGACCCACGAAGAACTGATCCGCCTGGGCCTCTCGCCGAACGACAAGGTTGCGCGGCTCAAGCGTCTGCGCAAAGCCGACGACACGGTGATGGCGATCGAGATGAGCACCCTGCCCGCCTCGATCATTCCCAAGCCGCAAGCGGTGGGCGACTCCCTGTACGAATACCTCGACGGCATCGGCAAGCCGATCGTCCGTGCCCTGCAGCACATTCAGGCGATCAACGCCTCGGACGAATTCGCCACCCTCGTGGGCATCGCCCCCGGCACCGCCATGTTGCTGATGACCCGGGTCGGCTACCTGGAAGACAACACGCCGATCGAAGTCACCGACACCTATTGCCGCAACGACTACTACGACTTTGTCGCAGAGCTTCGCCGCTAAAAGATTGCCGCCAATCGAGCAACGAGAACCGATCATGTCCGAAGACAATATCCTCACTGCCCACGGCTGGGTTCGCGGCCAGCTGATTCACGAACACGGCAAGGTCGTCTCGATCGAAGGCCAACCGTGCGATCCGGCCGACAACGACCTGCCTTACCTGCTTCCGGGTTTCATCGACCTGCACGTTCATGGCGGCGGCGGCAAAGACATCATGGAAGGTGCGCCAGCCTTCGAGACCATCACCAAAACCCACGTGCGTTTCGGCACGACCTCGCTGCTGGCGACCACCATGACCGCGCCGCCCGCAGAAATCTCCAGCGTGCTCAAAGCCGTCGGCGAATATTGCGAACAGCGCCCGAAAGGCAGCGCCCGAGTCCTCGGCGTGCACCTCGAAGGCCCGTACATCAACCCCGGCAAACTTGGCGCGCAACCGAATTTCGCCCACACCGCGTTGATGGCCGAAGTCGAAGAATACCTGGCACTGGCGCCAATCCGAGTGATCACCATCGCCCCGGAAATCGCCGGCCACGACGCCTTGATCCGTGACCTCAGCGCTCGCGGCGTGCGCATGCAAATCGGCCATACCCTGGGCAGTTACGAGGAAGGCGTTGCCGCGCTTGAAGCCGGCGCCAGCAGTTTCACTCACCTCTACAACGCCATGAGCCCGCTGCATCACCGCGAGCCGGGCATCGTCGGCGCGGCACTGGCTCACGCCAAATACGCCGAACTGATTCCGGATTTGCTGCACGTACACCCCGGCGCCATCCGTGTGGCCTTGCGTTCGATCCCGTGCCTGTATTGCGTCACCGATTCGACCGCCGCAGCGGGTATGCCCGACGGTGAGTACAAGCTCGGCAGCCACACCGTGACCAAATGCCTGGGCGGCGTGCGCTTGCCCGACGGCACGCTGGCCGGCAGCACACTGACCATGGATCAGGCCCTGCGCAATCTGGTGAAGATCGGTTTGCCCATCGCCGAGGCCTCGCAACGTCTTTCGCAATTCCCCGCCGACTACCTCGGCCTCAACGAACGCGGGCGCCTGCAACCCGGCGCCTGGGCCGACTGCGTGCGGCTCGATCGCTCACTCACACTGACCGCCGTCATGGTCGAAGGAGAAGACATTGACTTCAAAAATGCTTGAAGAGGCGCTGTCCTCGTTCGAGGCCGTGCAAGCCCAATTGCAAGAGCTCGACCCGCAGATGATCGAGATCGCCGGGCGCCTGCGCCGTCAGCCGCCGCAAGTGGTGATGACCGTCGCTCGTGGCAGCTCCGATCATGCCGCCAGTTACTTCGCCTACCTGACCATGCAGCAATTGGGCTTCCCGGTGGCATCGTTGCCGATGTCGGTGGTGACCATGCTGCAAGCGCCATTGAAGGTCAGCGGCCAAGTGGCGTTCGCCTTTTCGCAGTCCGGGCAAAGTCCCGATCTGGTGAACAGCATGCGCCTGCTGCGCAAGCGCGGCGCCCTGAGCATCTCGATGGTCAATGCCGAGAGTTCGCCGCTGGAGGCCGCGTGTGAGTTCAGCCTGCCGCTGTGTGCCGGCACCGAAAGTAGCGTTGCGGCAACCAAGAGTTTTATCGCCACTCTCAGCGCCAGCGCCCGTCTGATCGGCCACTGGAAAGAGGACGTGGAATTGCTGGAGGCCGGCCTCGCCCTGCCGGAAGGTTTGCGCGAAGCGGCGAAACAGGACTGGAGCCTGGCCATCGATGCCTTGCGTGATTGCCAGCGCCTGATGGTGATTGGCCGTGGCGCCGGTTTCGCCATCGCCCAGGAAGCCGCGTTGAAATTCAAGGAAACCTCGGCGATCCAGGCCGAAGCCTTCAGCAGCGCCGAGGTCCGCCACGGCCCGATGGCGTTGATCGACGAACATTATCCACTGCTGATCTTCGCCCCGCGCGGCGCCGAGCAAGCCGGTTTGCTGAGCCTCGCCACCGACATGCGTCAGCGCGGTGCCCGCGTATTGCTGGCCGCACCCGATGACATTGCCGAACGCGACCTCACCCTGACCCGCGCCGAACACCCGGCCCTCGACCCGATTCTGGCCATCCAGAGTTTCTACGTCATGGCCGCCGGTCTGGCCGTCGCCCGAGGCATGGACCCGGACCAGCCACGGCACTTGAGCAAAGTGACCCGCACCCATTGAGCGGGAAACCCTGTAGCAGCTGTCGAGTGAAACGAGGCTGCGATCTTTTCAACGCAGGATCAAAAAAAACGCAGCCTCGTTTCACTCGACAGCTGCTACAGGGCGAGTTGATCCGAAAGGGCAAGTTGATCCGAACCGTAGTTTTTACTGATGAGACCGAGCCATGCACAACAATAATAAAGAGCTGACCCTCAGCGCCCCGCTCAGCGGCCCGGTGCTCACGCTCGCCAAAGTCCCGGACCCGGTGTTCGCCAGCGGCGCCATGGGCGATGGGATCGCCATCGATCCGCTGAACGACACCCTCCACGCCCCGTGCGCCGGTGTCGTGGTACACGTCGCGCGCACCGGCCACGCCGTTACCTTGCGTGCCGACAACGGCGCCGAATTGCTGCTACACCTGGGCCTCGACACGGTCGCGTTGCAGGGCGAAGGCTTCTCGATGCTGGTCAAGGAAGGTGCGCGGGTCAGCAACGGCCAGCCGCTGTTGCGCTACGACCTGGACAAGGTCGCGCAGCAGTGCAAAAGCCTGGTCAGCCTGATGATCCTGACCAACAGCCAGGACTTTCAGGCGCGACCGATCACGCTGAAGTCAGTGAAAGTGGGCGAGCCATTGCTGCACATCATTCGTCGACACGCGTCGGGCGCGCAGACCGAAGCGGAGCTCTGCGGGGAAGCGATTCATGGCCACATTCGCATCGCCCATCGCGGCGGTTTGCATGCCCGTCCGGCAGCGCTGATTCGCCAGACGGCGCAAGGTTTCAAGAGCCAATCGCAGCTGCACTTCGCTGGCAAATCGGCGACCTGCGACAGCTTGATCGGGATGATGGGTTTGGCCGTCGGCGAGCAGGACGAGGTTCAGGTCAGCTGCCAGGGCCCGGACGCCGAAGCCGCGTTGCAAGCATTGCTGATCGCCTTATCCACAGCGCTGGCCGAAGACAACCACGCCGCCGCGCCGACACCGATGGCCCGACGTACTCGAGCGGCCGAAGCGGGCGTGCTGCACGGTGTTTGCGCCGCTCCCGGCCTGGTGGGCGGGCCGTTGTTCCGCTTGAACGCCATCAGCCTGCCGGTGGATGCCGGCAACCATGATCCCGAGCAACAGCGGCTCGTTCTCGACTCCGCGCTGACCGTTGTGCGCAGTGAAATCGAGCACACGCTGACCCAAGCCAGGAAACATAAAAACACCGACGAAGAAGCGATCTTCGCCGCACACCTGGCCCTGCTCGAAGACCCGGCGCTGCTGAACGCAGCCAACACCTCCATCGACCAAGGCATGGCCGCAACCCACGCCTGGAGCCGATCGATCGACGTCCAGTGCGAAGTGCTCCAGCAACTTGGCAGCCCGTTGTTGGCCGAACGCGCCAATGATCTGCGCGACCTCAAACAACGCGTGCTGCGCGCCCTGCTCGGCGAAAGCTGGCACTACGACGTGCCGGCCGGCGCCATCGTCGCTGCGCATGAACTGACGCCGTCCGATCTGCTGCAACTGAGCCAGCAAGGTGTTGCCGGGTTGTGCATGGCCGAGGGCGGCGCGACTTCCCACGTGGCGATTCTCGCTCGCGGCAAAGGTTTACCGTGCCTGGTCGCGCTGGGTTCTACGCTGCTGGATCAGCAGCAAGGCCAGGCGGTTGTGCTGGATGCCAATAACGGTCGTCTCGAACTAATGCCGAATGCCGAACGTTTGGCCGAGGTGCATCAGGCGCAACTCGATCATCAACAGCGCCGCGCCGAACAACAGTCCAAGGCTCACAGCCCGGCGCTGACGCTCGACGGCTTGCAGATTGAAGTCGCCGCCAATGTGGCCTCCAGCGCTGAAGCGGGTGATGCCTTGGCCAATGGCGCCGACGGCGTCGGCTTGCTGCGTACCGAGTTTCTGTTTGTGGATCGCAACACCGCACCGGACGAAGAGGAACAGCGCGCCGCCTATCAAGCCGTGCTCGACGCCATGGGCGACAAGTCGGTGATCATCCGCACCATCGACGTCGGCGGCGACAAACAACTCGACTATTTGCCACTGCCGACGGAGGCCAACCCGGTGCTTGGCCTGCGCGGCATTCGCCTGGCTCAGGTCCGTCCGGAAATCCTCGATCAGCAATTGCGCGCCTTGCTGCACGTCAGCCCGCTGTCGCGCTGCCGGATCCTGCTGCCGATGGTGACCGAAGTCGATGAGTTGCTGCACATCCGCCAGCGTCTCGATGCGTTGTGCACTGAACTCGGTGTGCTTGAACGCCCGGAGCTGGGCGTGATGATCGAAGTCCCCGCCGCCGCGCTGCTGGCCGAGCAACTTGCAGAGCATGCGGACTTCCTGTCGATCGGCACCAACGACTTGTCGCAATACACGCTGGCCATGGACCGCGACCACGCCGGCCTCGCTTCGCGGGTCGACGCCATGCACCCGGCATTGCTGCGATTGATCGCCCAGACCTGTGCCGGTGCTGCGTTGCATAACCGTTGGGTCGGTGTCTGCGGCGCGCTCGCCTCCGATCCGCTGGCCACCCCGGTACTGATTGGCCTGGGCGTCAGCGAGTTGTCGGTCAGCCCGGTGCAGATCGGTGAAATCAAGGATCGCGTCCGCCACCTGGACGCGAGCGAATGCCGACGCATCAGCCAGGGTTTGCTCAAGTTGAGCAGCGCCACTGCGGTGCGTCACGCCTGTCACCAGCAATGGCCTCTGAGCTGAGCTCTCAACAACAAAACAACAAGAACCCAGGGAGATTCGCCATGTATCAATACTTCATCGAAGGCCTGCAACGCCTCGGCCGCGCGCTGATGCTGCCGATCGCGATCCTGCCGATCGCCGGCCTGTTGCTGCGCCTGGGCGACACCGACCTGCTGAACATCGCGATCATCCACGACGCCGGCCAGGTCATCTTCGCCAACCTGGCAATGATCTTCGCCATCGGCATCGCCGTCGGTTTCGCCAAGGACAACAACGGCACTGCAGGCCTGGCCGGCGTCATTGGTTATCTGGTGATGATCTCCACCCTCAAGGTGCTCGACGCGAGCATCAACATGGGCATGCTCGCCGGGATCGTCAGCGGCTTGATGGCGGGCGCGCTGTACAACCGTTTCAAGGACATCAAACTGCCGGAGTACCTGGCGTTCTTTGGCGGCCGGCGCTTCGTGCCGATTGTCACCGGGTTCGCCGCCGTCGGCCTGGGCGTCATTTTCGGCTTGATCTGGCCGCCCATCCAACACGGCATCAACAGCTTCGGCACCTTGATGATGGAGAGCGGCAGCTTCGGCGCGTTCGTCTTTGGCGTATTCAACCGCTTGCTGATCGTCACCGGGCTGCACCACATCCTCAACAACATGGCGTGGTTCGTCTTCGGCAACTTCACTGATCCGACCACGGGCGCCATCGTCACTGGTGACTTGTCGCGCTACTTCGCCGGTGACCCGAAGGGCGGCCAGTTCATGACCGGCATGTTCCCGGTGATGATCTTCGGTCTGCCGGCCGCGTGCCTTGCGATGTACCGCAATGCTCTGCCGGAGCGCCGCAAGGTCATGGGCGGGATCTTTCTGTCGATGGCGCTGACGTCGTTTTTGACCGGTGTGACTGAGCCGATCGAATTCGCCTTCATGTTCCTCGCGCCGCTGCTTTTTCTAGTGCATGCGTTGCTGACCGGGCTGTCGATGGCCATCACCAACCTGCTGAACATTCACCTCGGGTTTACGTTTTCCGGTGGTTTGATCGACATGATTCTCGGCTGGGGAAAATCTACCAACGGCTGGCGGATGGTACCGGTCGGCCTGGCGTATGCGGTGATCTACTACGGGGTGTTTGATTTCTGCATTCGTCGGTTCAACTTGAAGACGCCGGGGCGTGAAGATGTTCTCAATGGCGACAAAGTCGTCATCGCCGACAACGAACGGGCCGGCGCTTACATCAAGGCACTGGGCGGTGCGCAGAATTTGATCACCGTGGGTGCATGTACTACTCGGTTGCGGCTGGACATGGTGGATCGCAACAAGGCGAACGATGCGCAATTGAAAGCGCTGGGGGCGATGGCGGTGGTGCGTCCGGGCAAGGGTGGGAGTTTGCAGGTCGTGGTCGGGCCGATGGCAGACAGCATTGCCGATGAGATTCGCTTGGCGATGCCTGCGTTGGGGCGCGCGATCATTTCCTCCCCCGCTGCGGTGATCGATGCGCCGAAACCTGCTGCGGTGGCAAGTACAGAAGCACAGCAATGGCTGAATGCGTTGGGCGGCGGCGAGAACGTGTTGCAGATGGACTGCATCGCCATGACCCGGATTCGATTGCAACTGGCGGACGGCAAAGCATTGTCGGAATGTGGTCTGAAGGCGCTGGGTTGCCAGGGCGTCAGTCAGTTGGAGGGAGGGATTTGGCATCTGCTGATTGGCGACAAGGCATCGAGTTTGAATGATGCACTGGAGGTATTGGTGAATCGCAGTGAGGTGAGTGCCAAGGTTTAGATCCTGGCCCGATCGTTCCCACGCTCTGCGTGGGAATGCCGCCAGGGACGCTCCGCGTTCCGCTTCAGAATGTGACGCAGAGCGTCACGGGATGCATTCCCACGCAGAGCGTGGGAACGATCATTTTCAGGCAAAAAAAAACCCGCTGATCTTCATCAGCGGGTTTTTCATTTCAGCGGCAGGCAGATCAAAAATCCTCCAACCGCCACACCTCATAAGCTGGCGTCTCGTAGGGATGACTCTGCTTCAGAGCCTCCACCACCGCCCGGATCAACTCGTCGCTGACCACAAGTTCAACCTTCCATTCCTCAACCTGCTCGACCTGCCCCGCTTTCCCAATGAACGGCTGACTGCCATCCAGCGGGCGAAACTGACCGAGGCCGAGCACTTGCCAGGCGCAATGGTCGTACGCGCCGATCCGTCCGCCACCGGCGGCGAATACGGCACTTTTCACGTCTTCGACGTGACTGGTTGGAACAAAAAAACTGAGCTTGTACACAGCGCTTAGTTCACCCGCTCTTAGTTCACCCAGACGCGCGCATTACGGAACATACGCATCCAAGGTGCGTCTTCGTTCCAGTCTTCCGAACGCCACGAGTTCTGCACGGCGCGGAACACACGCTCCGGGTGCGGCATCATGATCGTCACGCGACCGTCGCGGCTGGTCAAACCGGTGATCCCGCGCGGCGAGCCGTTCGGGTTGGCCGGGTAGTTTTCGGTGACCTTGCCGTGGTTGTCGACGAAACGCATCGCCACGCAACCGGACAGATCGGCTTCCAGCAACGCTTCTTCGCTGGCGAACTCGGCATGACCTTCACCGTGAGCAATAGCGATCGGCATACGCGAACCGGCCATGCCTTGCAGGAAGATCGAGTTCGATTCCTGGACCTGAACCATCGCCACACGGGCTTCGAACTGCTCGGAACGGTTACGCACGAAGTGCGGCCAGAACTCGCTGCCCGGGATCAGTTCATGCAGGTTGGACATCATCTGGCAACCGTTGCACACGCCGAGGGTGAAGCTGTCGGTACGTTCGAAGAAACCCTGGAACGCATCGCGAGCGCGGCTGTTGAACAGTGCGGACTTGGCCCAGCCTTCGCCGGCGCCCAATACGTCGCCGTAGGAGAAACCGCCGCAAGCCACCAGACCTTTGAACTCGTTCAGGTCGACACGGCCGGCCAGAATGTCGCTCATGTGCACGTCGATCGCATTGAAACCGGCGCGGTCGAACGCGGCCGCCATTTCCACCTGACCATTGACGCCCTGCTCACGCAGCACGGCAACCTGTGGGCGGATGCCTTTCTTGATGTAAGGCGCGGCGACGTCCTGGTTGACGTCGTAGCTCAGCTTGACGCTCAGGCCCGGGTTGTCTTCTTCCAGCAGCACGTCGAACTCTTGTTCGGCGCAATCGGCGTTATCACGCAGGCGCTGGATCTGGTAGCTGGTCTCCGCCCACTGACGTTGTAGCAGACGACGCTGACCTTCGAACACGGTTTCGCCGTTGAAGGTGATGCTGATCTCGCCGTTGTTCATCGGCTGACCGATCACCGACACGCACTCGCCCAGACCGGCAGCGCTGAACTGCGCAAGGATGTCCGGAGTGGCGTCCTGGCGAACCTGGATCACGGCGCCCAGTTCTTCGTTGAACAGGATCGCGGCGATGTCGGCGGAAGTTTCGGCCAGACCGTCGAGGTTCAGGCTCAGGCCGCAATGACCGGCGAAGGCCATTTCCACGACGCTGGTCAGCAGACCACCGTCGGAACGGTCGTGGTAAGCCAGCAGATGACCGTCGGCGTTGAGGCCCTGGATCACGGCGAAGAAGGCTTTGAGGTCTTCGGCGTCGTCGACGTCCGGCGCTTGCGAACCGAGCTTGCCGTGAACCTGGGCCAGGATCGAGGCGCCCATGCGGTTCTGGCCACGGCCCAGATCGATCAGGATCAGGTCGGTGGTGCCCTTGTCCATGCGCAGTTCCGGCGTCAGGGTCTGACGGATGTCAGCCACAGGCGCAAAACCGGTCACGATCAGGGACATCGGCGAGGTCACGGTCTTGTCGACACCTTCGTCGTTCCAGCGCGTGGCCATGGACATGGAGTCCTTGCCCACCGGAATGGTAATGCCCAGGTCCGGGCACAGCTCCATGCCGACTGCTTTCACGGTGTCGTACAGACGCGCATCTTCGCCCGGGTGACCGGCAGCGGACATCCAGTTGGCCGACAGTTTGATGTCGGAGATCTTGTTGATGCGCGAAGCCGCGATGTTGGTCAGGGTTTCGCCGATGGCCATGCGGCCCGACGCCGGAGCGTCCAGCAGTGCCAGCGGAGTACGCTCGCCCATGGCCATGGCTTCACCGGTGTACACGTCGAAGCTGGTAGCGGTGACGGCAACGTCGGCCACCGGAACCTGCCACGGGCCGACCATCTGATCACGGGCCACGAGGCCGGTGATGGTGCGGTCGCCGATGGTGATCAGGAAACTTTTGCTGGCCACGGCCGGGTGATGCAGAACGCGTTCGACGCAGTCTGCGATCTCCAGCGTCGACGGATCGAAATCATCGCCCAGCTCGTTTTCGCGAACGGCCGAACGGTGCATGCGCGGGGCTTTGCCCAGCAGCACTTCCAGCGGCATGTCCACCGGGCTGTTGCCGAAGTGGCTGTCGGTGACCGTCAGTTGCGGCTCGGCAGTGGCTTCGCCGACGACGGCAAACGGGCAACGCTCGCGTTCGCAGATCGCCTGGAAGCGTTCGAAGTCAGCCGGGCCGACCGCCAGAACGTAGCGTTCCTGGGATTCGTTGCTCCAGATTTCGTGCGGGGCCATGCCCGGCTCGTCGTTTGGAATGTTGCGCAGTTCGAAGCGACCGCCACGGTTGCCATCGTTGACCAGTTCCGGGAAGGCGTTGGACAGACCGCCCGCGCCGACGTCGTGGATGAAGCTGATCGGGTTGTGTTCACCCAACTGCCAGCAACGGTCGATGACTTCCTGGCAGCGACGTTCCATTTCCGGGTTTTCGCGCTGTACGGAAGCGAAGTCCAGGTCTGCCGAGCTGGTGCCGGTGGCCATGGAGGAAGCCGCGCCGCCGCCCAGGCCGATCAGCATTGCCGGGCCGCCGAGGACGATCAGCTTGGAGCCAACGGTGATCTCGCCTTTCTGCACGTGTTCGGCACGGATGTTACCCATACCGCCGGCCAGCATGATCGGCTTGTGGTAACCGCGAACTTCGTCGCCACGCGGGGTGGTGATCGACTGTTCGAAGGTACGGAAGTAACCGGTCAGGGCCGGACGACCGAATTCGTTGTTGAACGCGGCACCACCCAGTGGGCCTTCGATCATGATGTCCAGCGCGGTCACGATGCGTTCAGGCTTGCCATACGGCACTTCCCACGGCTGTTCGAAGCCCGGGATTTGCAGGTTGGACACGGTGAAACCGGTCAGGCCAGCCTTTGGCTTGGCGCCGCGACCGGTAGCGCCTTCGTCGCGAATTTCGCCACCGGAACCGGTGGATGCGCCCGGGAACGGGGCAATCGCGGTCGGGTGGTTGTGAGTCTCGACTTTCATCAGGATGTGCACCGGTTCCTGCACCGCGCCGTACTGGCGGGTTTCAGGGTCCGGGAAGAAACGGCCGGCGACGTTGCCGACAATCACCGAAGCGTTGTCCTTATAAGCCGACAGAACGCCTTCGCTGTGCATCACGTAGGTGTTCTTGATCATGCCGAACAGGCTTTTTTCCTGGCTCTGGCCGTCGATGTCCCAACTGGCGTTGAAGATCTTGTGACGGCAGTGCTCGGAGTTCGCCTGGGCGAACATCATCAGTTCGATGTCGTGGGGGTTGCGCTTCAAGCCGACGAAAGCGTTGACCAGGTAGTCGATCTCGTCTTCGGCCAGGGCCAGGCCCAGCTCGGTGTTGGCTTTTTCCAGCGCGGCGCGGCCGCCACCCAGTACGTCGATGGCAGTCAGCGGTTTCGGTTCGGCGTGGCTGAACAGGCCGGCGGCTTGTTCAAGATTGCCGAGGACGATCTGGGTCATGCGGTCGTGCAGACCATCGGCAATAAGCTGCGCTTCAGCGTCGCTGAACTGGCCGGCGACGTAGAACGCGATGCCGCGCTCCAGGCGCTGGATTTTCGTCAGGCCGCAGTTGCGAGCGATGTCGCTGGCTTTACTGGACCATGGCGAGATGGTGCCGAAACGCGGCAACACCAGGAACAGACGACCGGTCGGCTCTTGTACCGGAACACTTGGGCCGTACTTCAGAAGGCGCGCGAGCACCTGCTGTTCGTCGCCGGTCAGGACGCCGGTGACTTCGGCGAAGTGAGCGAATTCAGCATACAAGCCACTGACAGCCGGAACTTTCTGGCTCAGTTGCTCAAGGAGTTTGCTGTGGCGAAAGGCAGAAAGGGCAGGAGCGCCGCGCAGGATCAACATCTTCGGGACAGCCTCGGGAAGGGGTGTGCTTTGAGGCCGTGCATTCTAGCCTAAACAGGCCGCGACATCACCCGAAACGGTACGGGCGGCTGCACCCGGGCGTCGGGCCGGGGGTTCGGACATAAAACAGGCACATGCCGAGCGTTATTTTTTCTGTCACAAAATGCTGTCCGGGCCCATTCCTGCGGGCTCATGAGCGGTTTTCAGTTGCCTAGCAGACAAGCCCATCGCTGTCGAGATATGGCGCTCGTGGTCCTTTGCGTATACTGCGCAGATGTTTTCCCCAACGGCTTTGCGTCCGCGGTTCGCCAAATGGCTGATCGCAACCGGACTCTTCCTGGTGCTCAGTGGCTGTGTTGATAAACCCAACACGCTGGAGCGCGTAAAGGAGGATGGCGTGCTGCGGGTGGTTACCCGAAACAGCCCCGCCACCTACTTTCAGGATCGCAACGGTGAAACCGGCTTCGAATACGAGCTGGTGAAGCGCTTCGCCGACGATCTGGGGGTGGAACTCAAAATCGAAACCGCCGACAACCTCGACGACCTGTTCAATCAGGTAGGCAAGCCCAACGGCCCGGTGATCGCTGCTGCCGGCCTGGTCAGCAGCGAAGCACGTAAAAAGCAGGTGCGGTTTTCCCACTCCTATCTCGAAGTTACCCCACAGGTCATCTATCGCAACGGCCAATCGCGGCCGACTGACGCGAAGGACCTGGTGGGCAAGAAGATCATGGTGCTCAAGGGCAGCACCCACGCCGAGCAATTGGCGGAGCTGAAAAAGAAATATCCCGGCATCGAATACGAAGAGTCCGACGCTGTTGAAGTCGTCGACTTACTGCGCATGGTCGATGAAGATCAGATTGACCTGACCCTGGTGGACTCAAACGAAGTCGCGATGAACCAGGTCTACTTCCCTAAGGTGCGGGTAGCCTTCGACCTCGGTGACGCCAGCAACCAGAGCTGGGCGGTGGCCGCTGGCGACGACAACAGCCTGCTCAACGAGATCAACGACTACCTCGACAAGGTGAAGAAAAACGGCACCCTGCAACGGCTGAAAGACCGCTATTACGGGCACGTCGATGTGCTGGGTTACATGGGCGCCACCACCTTCGCCCAACACTTGCAGCAACGCCTGCCCAAATACGAACAGCACTTCAAGACGTACGCCAAGAAAGAGAAAGTCGATTGGCGCTTGCTGGCCGCGGTCGGCTATCAGGAATCGCTGTGGCAAGCAGCCGTCACGTCGAAGACCGGCGTGCGCGGGCTGATGATGCTGACCCAGAACACTGCGCAGGCCATGGGCGTGTCCAATCGCCTGGACCCCAAACAAAGCATCATGGGTGGCGCCAAGTACCTGGCCTACATGAAGGAACAGCTGGACGAGTCGATCCAGGAGCCGGATCGTACCTGGTTTGCACTGGCGGCCTACAACGTTGGCAGCGGTCATCTGGATGACGCGCGCAAACTGGCGGCCAAGGAAGGTCTGAATCCGGACAAGTGGCTGGACGTGAAAAAGATCCTGCCGCGTTTGTCCGAGAAGAAGTGGTACAGCAAAACCCGTTACGGCTATGCCCGTGGCGGCGAACCCGTTCACTTCGTGGCGAACATCCGCCGCTACTACGACATCCTGACGTGGGTGACGCAGCCGCAGCTGGAAGGCAATCAGGTCGCCGAGGGCAACCTGCATGTGCCGGGGGTCGACAAGACCAAGCCGACTCAGGAAACCCCACAGCTTTAAAGCCTGACCCCAATCAAAATGTGGGAGTGAGCCTGCTCCCACAGTGTTTTGTGTTTGGCTTTTGGCTTTAGGCTTTTGCGGCGGCCAGGATCAGTGCTTTCATTTCAGACACCGCCGACTTGAACCCGACGAACAACGCATGAGCCACCAGCGCGTGGCCGATGTTCAGCTCGTTGATGCCCTTGATCGCCGCTACAGCTTCAACGTTGTGGTAGTGCAGACCGTGACCCGCGTTGACGATCAAACCTTGGGCCAGGCCAAACGCCACGCCATCCGCCACACGCTTGAGCTCTTCAGCCACCTCGGTCGGCGTCTCGGCATCGGCGTAACGACCGGTATGCAGCTCGATAGCCGGCGCACCCACACGACGGGACGCTGCGATCTGCTGCTCGTCAGCGTCGATGAACAGCGACACTTCACAGCCGATCTTTGACAGGCGATCCACCGCCGCCTTGATCCGCGCTTCCTGCCCCGCCACGTCCAGACCACCCTCGGTCGTCAGCTCCTGACGGGTTTCCGGCACCAGGCAAATGTGCGCCGGACGAATGCGCTCGGCGAACGCCATCATCTCTTCGGTGACGCCCATTTCGAAGTTCATGCGGGTTTGCAGCACATCCTTGAGCAGCAACACGTCGCGCTCTTGAATGTGTCGACGATCCTCGCGCAGGTGCACGGTGATGCCGTCAGCGCCCGCCTCTTCCGCGTCCAGCGCAGCCTTGACCGGGTCTGGATAGCGCGTGCCCCGGGCCTGACGCAGAGTGGCAACGTGGTCGATGTTCACGCCAAGAAGAATGCGATTGCTGGTGGTCACGGAAGCGCTCCTGAAGAAGGGAAAGTTCGGTGCACAGCATACGGGGTGATCAGGGCTTGCGAAACAACTCGCGACTCACCAAGGGACGACCGCCCAGATGAACGGCCAGTGCCTGGCGCATCAATCGCTTGGCTGCCGATAGCGCGCCAGGGGCTGACCAATCTGCATCGGCCATCGCCAGCAGTTCGGTACCATTGAACAGACCGGGTTGCAGCAGGTAGACCCGTTCAAGCCCCGCATCCACTTGCAGACGGTAGAGACCGTCCGGCGCGATGGGCTCGCCATGGATGTCGGTGGTCAAGGCGAAGCCGTAACCCAAGTCATCCAGCAGACGCCATTCGAAGGATCGCAACAGCGGTTCCAGCGGACGACCTTCGGCAAGCGCAAGCAGGGTCGCGGCGTAGTGATCGAAGACGGCGGGATGCGGGTCTTCGGACGGCAGCAGCCGAATCAACAGCTCATTGAGGTAGAGACCGCTGAACAGCGCTTCACCGTTGAGCCAAGTGGAGACGCCAGCGCTTTCCATGCGACCGACGTTCTTCAGTTCACCACGGCCACGGAACTCGACTTCCAGCGGCACGAACGGCCGCGCCAACGTCCCGGCCTTGCCTCGGGCACTGCGCAACACCGCCCGCAGCCGACCTTGCGGCGTGAGGAAATCCACCAACGCGCTGTTCTCGCGGTAAGCGCGGGAGTGGAGGACGTAGGCGGGTTGGCCGATGGGGGTTTGAGACATGGAAGTCAGGGTTCTCAATGAGTCAGCACAGATTTATAAACCACCCAAAACCAATGTGGGAGCGAGCCTGCTCGCGATGAGGACCTGACATTCAACATTGATGTTGACTGGCAGACCGCTATCGCGAGCAGGCTCGCTCCCACAGGGTACTTCGGTGTCTCAGGAACCGGTGTTACAGGTCGCCGTAACCCAGCGAACGCAAGGCGCGCTCATCGTCGGACCAGCCACCTTTCACCTTGACCCAGAGGTTGAGCATGATCTTGGAGTCGAACAGCAACTCCATGTCCTTGCGTGCCTCGGTGCCGATGCGCTTGATCCGCTCGCCCTTGTCGCCAATGATGATTTTCTTCTGGCCGTCGCGCTCGACGAGGATCAAGGCATGGATGTGCAGGGTTTTGCCCTGCTGCTTGAACTCTTCGATTTCGACGGTGATCTGGTACGGCAGTTCGGCGCCCATCTGGCGCATGATTTTCTCGCGTACCAGTTCAGCGGCGAGGAACCGGCTGCTGCGGTCGGTGATCTGGTCTTCCGGGAAGAAGTGATCGTTTTCCGGCAGGTAACCGGCAATCACGCGCTCCAGCGTTTCGAGGTTATGCCCGTGCTGGGCCGAGATCGGCATGATCTGCGCGTTCGGCAACTGTTCCTGCAACCAGGTCAGGTGCGGCATCAGCTCGGCTTTGTCTTCGATACGGTCAGTCTTGTTCAGCGCCACGATCAGCGGGCCGGTCACGTATTGAACGCGCTCGAGGACCATCTGGTCTTCGTCGGTCCACTTGGTGCGGTCAACCACGAAGATCACCACATCGACGTCTTTCAACGCCGCCGAAGCGGTCTTGTTCATGTAGCGGTTCAGGGCTTTCTCGCCACCTTTGTGCATGCCGGGGGTGTCGACGTAGATCGCCTGCACGGCGCCTTCGGTCTTGATGCCGAGCATGTTGTGGCGAGTGGTCTGAGGCTTGCGCGAGGTGATCGCCAGCTTCTGACCGAGGATGTGGTTCAGCAGCGTGGACTTGCCCACGTTGGGACGGCCAACGATGGCGACATAGCCACAGCGAGTTGCAGTTGAATCAGTCATGGCCATTCTCCACGCCCAGGGCAATCAGTGCTGCAGCGGCCGCTACCTGTTCGGCAATACGACGGCTCACACCCTGACCTCGGCTTTTTTCATTCAGTAAGGTGATTTCACATTCGACGAAGAACGTCCGGCAATGCGGCTCACCCTGGATATCCACCACTTCGTAACGCGGCAGTTCGCAACCACGGGACTGCAAGAATTCTTGCAGGCGGGTTTTTGGATCTTTGTTGGTGTCGACCAGCGTCAAGCCTTCGAACTCCCCGGCCAGCCAGGCAAGCACGCGTTCGCGTGCCATGTCCATGCCGGCATCCAGGTAGATCGCACCGATCAGCGCTTCAAGGGCATCGGCCAGAATCGACTCGCGACGAAAACCGCCGCTTTTCAATTCACCGGAACCCAGGCGCAGGTATTCGCCCAGATCGAAACCACGAGCCAGTACGGCCAGGGTCTCGCCTTTCACCAGGCGTGCGCGCAAGCGCGACAACTGACCTTCGCGGGCCAGCGGGAAGCGATCGAACAGCGCCTCGCCAGCGACAAAGTTAAGGATGGCATCACCGAGGAATTCCAGGCGTTCGTTGTTACGCCCGGCAAAGCTGCGGTGAGTCAGGGCCAGGACCATCAGTTCCTGATCCTTGAAGGTGTAACCGAGCTGACGCTCGAGACGGCTTAAGGAGACGCTCACGGTTTACCCACGCTGAGTTCGTGGCTGGATTCCACCGCCATCGCCGAGAGTCTGCGCAGGCTTGGGACAATTAACGCTGTGTTCAAAAATTACGTCCTGAATATCATTGTTTTCATGCTTCTGGCGCCGATTGTGCCGGTTCCAGAAATGCATTCGGCGCTGTGTTCAACAGCGCCGTGTGTGATTACTTGATCAGGCCAACCCGCGAGAAATTCGGCAGGTGACTGAGTTTAGGTTCTGGCCAGCTCATCCAGACTGCGAAGGCCTTGCCGACGATATTCTTGTCGGGAACCATGCCCAGCAGATCCTTGGGAATGCTCGGGTCATCCCAGTAGCGACTGTCGTTCGAGTTGTCGCGGTTGTCGCCCATCATGAAGTAGTGCCCGGCAGGCACGGTCCATGTACGGTCCGGCGATGCACGATAGCGGCTCATTTCCTTGCGGATCTGGTGCTCGGCGACGCCGAGTTTTTCCTTGTAGAGCTCAGCGCTGCCCAACGTGCCCGGCTCGGAGCCGACCAGTTGTTCGGCAACCGACTCACCGTTGACGAACAGACGCTTGTCGGCGGTGTAACGAATCTGGTCACCCGGCAGGCCCACCACACGTTTAATGTAGTTGACGTTCGGATCGCTCGGGTAGCGGAACACCATCACATCGCCACGCTGTGGATCACCGACTTCGATGACTTTCTTGTCGATCACCGGCAAGCGGATCCCGTAAGAAAACTTGTTCACCAGAATGAAGTCGCCGACGTCCAGGGTCGGTTTCATCGAGCCGGAAGGAATCTGGAACGGTTCCACCAGGAACGAACGCAGCACCAGCACGATGAACAACACCGGGAAGAACGACTTGCCGTATTCGACCAGCAGCGGCTCTTTGTTCAGTTTCTCGACCACCACCATGTCAGCCTGGCTGACGCTACCCTGGTAAGAGTTAATGGCAGCCCGGCGCCGTGGCGCCAGGAACAGCAGATCGAGCAACGCCAACAGGCCGCAGACGAACACGGCGATGACCAGCAACAGCGGGAAATTTAGTGACATAGGACCTAACTATCCAACCTGAGCACTGCAAGGAAGGCTTCTTGTGGAATTTCCACGTTACCGACTTGCTTCATGCGTTTCTTACCGGCCTTTTGCTTTTCCAGCAGTTTTTTCTTACGGCTAACGTCACCGCCGTAGCATTTGGCCAATACGTTCTTTCTGAGTGCCTTGACGGAGGTCCGCGCAATGATCTGCCCGCCAATGGCGGCCTGGATCGCGACGTCGAACATCTGGCGTGGAATCAGTTCTTTCATCTTCTCGGTCAGCTGGCGACCTTTGTAGTGCGCGTTATCCTTGTGCACGATCAGCGCCAGGGCGTCGACCTTGTCACCGTTGATCAGCACATCCAGTTTCACCAGATTAGCCGATTGATAACGATCGAAATGGTAATCCAGCGAAGCATAGCCACGGCTGGTGGATTTCAGACGGTCGAAGAAGTCCAGGACCACTTCGTTCATCGGCAAATCGTAGGTCACTTGAACCTGGGTACCGAGGAACAGCATGTCGTGCTGGACGCCACGCTTCTCGATGCACAGGGTAATGACGTTGCCCAGGTGCTCTTGCGGCACAAGAATATTGGCCCGCACGATCGGCTCGCGCATGTCTTCGATCGAGGACAGGTCAGGCAGCTTCGACGGGTTGTCGACGTAAATCGTTTCACCGGTTTTCAGCAGCAGCTCGAAAATTACCGTCGGCGCCGTGGTGATCAGGTCCAGGTCATACTCGCGCTCCAGGCGCTCCTGGATGATTTCCATGTGCAGCATGCCGAGGAACCCGCAACGGAAGCCGAAGCCCAGTGCGTCGGAGCTTTCCGGGGTGTATTGCAGGGACGAGTCGTTGAGCGTGAGCTTTTGCAGCGCTTCACGGAAGTCTTCGAAGTCGTCGGAGCTGACCGGAAACAGACCGGCGTACACCTGCGGCTGAATGCGTTTGAAGCCTGGCAGCACGTCGACGTCCGGCGTGGAGCTCAAGGTCAGGGTGTCACCGACCGGTGCCCCGTGAATGTCCTTGATGCCGGCGATGATGAAGCCTACTTCGCCGGCCTTCAGGTCAACGGTGGCGGTGTGTTTCGGGTTGAAGACACCGACGCTGTCCACGAGGTGGATCTTGCCGGTGGACTTGACCAGGATCTTGTCGCCCTTCTTCACACGACCGTGGCGCACGCGAACCAGGGAAACAACGCCCAGGTAGTTGTCGAACCAGGAGTCGATGATCAACGCTTGCAGCGGATCTTCGTAGTTGCCGGTCGGCGCAGGAATGGTCTTGACCAGACGCTCCAGTACTTCGTCGACGCCCAGACCGGTCTTGGCACTGCACTCGACTGCGTCGGTGGCATCGATGCCGATGATTTTTTCGATTTCTTCTTTCACGCGGTCCGGATCGGCCTGAGGCAGGTCGATCTTGTTCAGGACCGGCATCACTTCCAGGCCTTGCTCGATCGCGGTGTAGCAGTTGGCTACCGATTGCGCTTCAACGCCCTGACCGGCATCGACCACCAGCAACGCACCTTCACAGGCCGCCAGCGACCGGCTGACTTCATAGGTGAAGTCGACGTGGCCCGGGGTGTCAATGAAGTTCAACTGGTACTTGATGCCATCGCGAGCGGTGTAATACAGGGTGACGCTGTGGGCCTTGATGGTGATCCCGCGTTCACGTTCCAGGTCCATGGAGTCCAGAACCTGGGCTTCCATTTCGCGCTCGGCAAGGCCGCCACACATCTGGATGAAGCGATCGGCCAGCGTCGACTTGCCATGGTCAATGTGGGCGATGATGGAGAAATTGCGGATATGACTCAAATCACTCACGGATCAACACTCAAAAAGGCTGCAGGCATAGCCCGCCGAAAAATAGCCGGGAATTGTACCTGATCCACGGCGCAAGCGTCACGTTCGCAGGTCAGACGGCGGATACAAAAACGCCCCGGTCTTGTGACAGGGGCGTTTCGAGTGACCATCAAGGACAAGGGAAACCCTTGATCAACCGGCCCGGCGCAACAACCAGAGCCCGGCCAAGGCACAAACACCTGCCGGAACAAGCACCGCAAACAGTGGCGAGAAACCGAAGACCAGGCTCGAAGGACCGAGCAAATCCTGAACGATGCGGAAGGTGAAGCCCACCAGCACGCCAGTGAACACTCGCTGACCGAGGGTCACCGAGCGCAACGGACCGAAGATGAAGGAAATCGCCATCAGCACCAGCGCGGCGGTGACCAGCGGTTGCAACACCTTGACCCAAAATGCCAGCCAGTAACGACCATTGCTCAAGCCCTGGTCCGCCAGGTAGTGGATGTACCCCCACAGACCACTGATCGACAGCGTGTCAGGCGACATGACCACGGTGCTCAGCAGCTGCGGACTCAAGGCGACATTCCAGCGCTCGACCGGGGTAGTAACCACTTCAGTGCTCTTTTCATGGAACAGCGTGGTGGTGACGTCGCTCAACTGCCAATGATCCTGATCGAACTCCGCCCGCTTGGCGAAGCTGGAAGAGACCATATGCCGCTCATCGTCGAAACGATAACGGGTGACGCCGTACAGCAGGCCGTTGGGTTGCACAGAGTTGACGTGAATGAACTCATCTCCCTGGCGATGCCACAAACCGTGCTTGGCGCTCTGCGCATCGCCGCCGCCCTGAGCCAGGGAGCGATTGGCCTGAGCGGTGACTTCGGTGGCCGGCGCTACGTATTCGCCGATCAGTACACCCACCACCATCAGGACCAGCATGGGCTTCATGACCGCCCAGACGATGCGACCGATCGACACGCCCGCAGCGCGCATGATGGTCAGTTCGCTGTGACTGGCCAGGCTGCCGAGGCCGATCAGGCAACCGATCAGTGCAGCCATCGGCAACATGTCGTAAAGACGACGCGGCGCGGTCAGCAGGACATAGCTCAACACATCGACCAAGGTGTAGGTATCGCTGACATCCCCCATCTCATCGATAAACGCGAACAGTGTCGCCAGACCGAGAATGATCCCCAGCACCGCCAGAATTGCCACGAACACGCTGCTGCCAATGTAGCGATCGAGCTTATCCACGAGCCACCTCCAGCGCGCTGCGGCGACTCGCCCGCTTCAACTGCAGGGGTTCCCAATAGAGCAAGCCCAGGCCGATGGCCAGGAAGATTGCATGCACCCACCACAACCCCAGAGCTGGCGGGATCTTGCCCTTTTCAAGGGCGCCGCGAGCGGCAATCAGGATGGACAGGTAAGCCATATATAGAAGAATCGCCGGCAACAGCTTGAGGAAACGGCCCTGACGCGGATTGACCCGCGACAGCGGCACCGCCATGAGGGTCACGATGAAGACCAGCAATGGCAGGGATAGACGCCACTGAAGCTCGGTGCGGGAGCGAATGTCATCACTGCCGATCAGGGAACCGGTGGTCATTGCATCACGGTCGGTCACTTCGTCGCTGACGTCCGGTTTGGGCAGCAGTACGCCGTACTCCTCGTACTTGATCGCCCGGTAGTCGGCCTGCCCCGGATTGCCGTCATAGCGATAACCGTTGTCGAGAATCAGGTAACGGTTACCGTCGGGGCGAATTTCCTGACGGCCACTCTCGGCCACCAGCACGGAAATCCCGCGATCCTTCTTCTCCGAATTGACGTTTTTCTGCGAAATGAACACGCCGCCGAGGTTGATGCGATCATCCGACAGCGTTTCGGTGTAGGTCACCCGCGTCCCGTCACGCAGCGCCTGGAAGCGACCCGGCTCGAGAGTGTCGAACTCAGTCAGGGCATCCTGCTTGTTCAGCAGCAACTGGAATTGATTGGCACCTTGTGGCGCCAGGCTCAGGCTCAGCCATGCCACCACCAGTGCGACCAGGGTGGCTGGGAAAAGGGTCATGGCAAACAGACGCTGCTGGCTCATGCCGGTGGCAGACAGCACCGTCATTTCGCTTTCAAGGTACAGGCGACCGTAGGCCAGCAGGATTCCGAGAAACAGGCCCAAAGGCAAAATCAACTGCAGGAAACCCGGCAGGCGAAAGCCCATGATCAGAAATAGCGAGCCCGGATCCAGGAGGCCAGAGGCCGCCTGGGCGAGGTACTTGATGAAGCGACCGCTCATGATGATGACCAGCAGCACAGCGCTGACGGCGCTCAAGGTCAACAGGACTTCGCGGGACAGGTAACGGAAGACAATCAAACCAGACACTCCAGGGTTGTCAGGCTAAGGCGGCCAAACAAGCAAACGTATCAGACGGCCCGCAGGGCAGAGCCGCCGAAAAAGTTGGCGCATTATCCTGTGATTGGGTGCGCCTGTCACTGCGCATGCTCAAGCAGGCGGGTAAAGCGCTGAAGATCGTACGACCGAGGGTTGTCAGGCTCGGGGCACGAGGTTCAAACTGCGGCCTTTGTCGCGGGCCGTGACCTGCGTCTTTCTATTTATAAGCAAGCTCGAATGCATGCTGTCGAGCTCTTGCGTGTTGACCATTAATTCAGGGACCCGGACATGGAACTGGTTGTAAAAAGCGTTAGCCCAGAAACGTTGAAAACCGCCACTCTGGTAGTCGCCGTCGGCGAAGGCCGCAAGCTCGGCGCTGTTGCCAAACAACTCGACGAACTGAGCGGCGGCGCCATCAGTGCTGTGCTCAAGCGCGGCGACCTGGCGGGCAAAGTCGGTCAAAGCCTGTTGTTGCACAGCCTGCCGAACCTCAAGGCTGAACGCGTGCTGCTGGTAGGCGTGGGCAAAGACGAAGAGCTGGGCGACCGCCCGTTCCGCAAAATCATCGCCGGCATCCTCAACACCCTTAAAGGCCTGGGCGGCAGCGACGCCGTGCTGGCCCTGGACGAAGTCGTGGTCAAAGGCCGTGACAGCTACGGCAAGACCCGCCTGCTGGCCGAAACCCTGGTGGACGGCGAATACACGTTCGATCAGTTCAAGAGCCAGAAAGCCGAGCCTCGCAGCCTGAAAAAGATCACCCTGGTGACCATCAAGGCTGCACAAGCTGAAGTCGAGCGCGCCGTGGCCCACGCCACCGCCATCGCCAACGGCATGGCGTTCACCCGTAACCTGGGCAACCTGCCGCCAAACATCTGCCACCCGACGTTCCTCGGTGAGCAAGCGAAGAACCTGGGCAAAGAATTCAAGAGCCTGAAAGTCGAAGTCCTTGATGAGAAGAAGATCAAGGACCTGGGCATGGGTTCGTTCTACGCCGTCGGCCAGGGCAGCGCCCAGCCACCACGCCTGATCGTCATGCAATACAACGGCGGCAAGAAATCCGAGAAGCCGTATGCACTGGTCGGCAAAGGCATCACTTTTGACACTGGCGGCATCAGCCTGAAACCGGGCGCCGGCATGGATGAAATGAAGTACGACATGGGCGGCGCTGCCAGCGTATTCGGTACGCTGCGTGCGGTGCTCGAGCTGAAACTGCCGATCAACCTGGTGTGCATCCTGGCTTGCGCCGAGAACATGCCGAGCGGCAACGCTTCGCGTCCAGGCGACATCGTCACCACCATGAGCGGCCAGACCGTGGAAATCCTCAACACCGACGCCGAAGGCCGTCTGGTGCTGTGCGACGCCCTGACCTACTCCGAGCGCTTCAAGCCGCAAGCGGTGATCGACATCGCGACCCTGACCGGCGCTTGCGTCGTTGCGCTGGGTTCCCACACGTCGGGCCTGCTGGGCAACAACGACGAACTGATCGGCCAACTGCTGAGCGCTGGCCAATCGGCTGACGATCGCGCCTGGCAACTGCCGTTGTTCGATGAGTACCAGGAACAGCTGGACAGCCCGTTCGCCGACATCGCCAACATCGGCGGTCCGAAAGCCGGCACCATCACCGCGGCCTGCTTCCTGTCGCGCTTCACCAAGAACCTCAACTGGGCGCACCTGGACATCGCCGGCACGGCCTGGACCAGCGGCGGCAAGGACAAGGGCGCCACTGGCCGTCCGGTTCCATTGCTGACCCAATACCTGCTGGACCGCGCCAAAGCCTGAAACCGATGACTTCCGATGGCATCACTCTCGGGTGATGCCACTTGAAGCTCAGGAACCGCAATGACCAAAGTCGACTTCTATATCCTGCCTAGCGCCGATCCTTCGGCGCGGCTGGATTTTGCCTGCAAACTCACCGAAAAAGCCTGGCGCATGGGCCACCGCATCTACCTGCATTGCAGCGATGCCGCCCAGCGTGACGATCTTGATGCGCGTTTGTGGACCTTCAAGGGCGAAAGCTTCGTGCCCCACGGCCCCGCTGAAAATGAGCCGGACAGCTTGATTGTGCTGGGCTTTGGCGATGACTGCGGTCCGCATCAGGACCTGTTGGTCAATCTCGCCCTGAAAGTCCCGGCATTCGCCAACAAGTTCGCCCGAGTGGCGGAAGTGGTGGTGGAAGATCCGACGATTCGTACAGCTGCGCGGGAGAGTTTCCGTTTCTACCGCGAACAGGGCTATCCTTTGCAAGATCACCGTTTACAGCGACTCTGAGCATTCCGATGGACACTCCAAAACCGCTGCAAAAGTCCGCGCACCTGCTGGACGACCTTGAGTCGATCCGTCAATTGCTCGGCGACGACAACCTGCAACCGCCCTTGCTCACCGAAACGGTCGAGGACGGTGACCAGGAGCAGATTCCGATGCTGTTCGATACCGTTGGCGCCAACCCGCCCATACTCGAACCCGCGCCACCCGCCCCTGCAGCCCCTGCCGCCCAACCGGCACCCGCCGCCAGCAAGAGCGCCGACGAGCTGCTGCACCTGGAAGACGAACTGCGCGCCGCCGCGCAATTGATCATGCAAGACGTGATCGACGACTTCGCCCCGCACATCGAAACCGAAATCAAACGCCGCCTCAGCGCGCGGATGGAACGGTTGTTGAGCCAATACGAATAACCCCAAGCCCGGCGGGTTTCTGTGGCGAGGGAGCTTGCTCCCGCTCGGTTGCGCAGCAGCCGCAAAGCCGTGTACCTGGCATACCTAACTTGCTGATGTCGGGGCCGCTTCGCGCCCCAGCGGGAGCAAGCTCCCTCGCCACAGGTTCATTCCACAGTTTGATCTGCGCCCGGTCTACCCCGGCTCGCCCTCCGCCCCATGCCCCGCTATACTTGCCGGCTTTTCCTGAATAAATGCCAATAGGGTCCCGCCGCGCATGGATAAGACCTACCAGCCGCACGCCATTGAAACTTCCTGGTACAACACCTGGGAGTCAGAGAATTACTTCGCCCCGCAAGGCGCGGGCGAGTCCTACACCATCATGATCCCGCCGCCGAACGTCACCGGCAGCCTGCACATGGGTCACGGCTTCAACAACGCGATCATGGACGCCCTGATCCGTTTCCGCCGCATGCAGGGTCGTAACACCCTGTGGCAGCCGGGTACCGACCATGCCGGTATCGCCACGCAAATGCTGGTGGAGCGCCAACTCGAAGCCCAGGGCCAGAGTCGTCATGATCTGGGCCGTGAGAAATTCCTCGAGAAAGTCTGGGAGTGGAAGGATCAGTCCGGCGGCAACATCAGCCGTCAGATCCGCCGTCTCGGCTCTTCCGTGGACTGGGGCCGCGAGCGCTTCACCATGGACGACGGCCTCTCGGAAGCCGTGAAAGAAGCCTTTGTGCGCCTGCACGAAGACGGTCTGATCTACCGCGGCAAGCGCCTGGTCAACTGGGACACCAAGTTGCACACGGCGATTTCCGACCTCGAAGTGGAAAACCACGACGAGAAAGGTTTCCTGTGGAACCTGAAATACCCGCTCGCCGACGGCGTGAAGACCGCTGAAGGCAACGATTACCTGATCGTCGCGACCACTCGCCCGGAAACCATGCTCGGCGACGCCGCCGTCGCGGTTAACCCGAACGACGAACGCTACAAAGCCTTGATCGGCAAGTTTGTCGAGCTGCCGCTGGTCGGCCGCCGCATCCCGATCATCGCCGACGATTACTGCGACCCTGAGTTCGGCACCGGCTGCGTGAAAATCACCCCGGCGCACGATTTCAACGACTACGAAGTCGGCAAGCGCCACAACCTGCCGCTGCTGAACATCTTCGACAAGAACGCCGCTGTATTGCCGGCCTGTCAGGTGTTCAACCTCGACGGCACCCTGAACGAAAGCATCGACGGCAAGATCCCGGCCGAATACGCCGGCCTGGATCGCTTCGAAGCGCGCAAGCAGATCGTTGCAGCGTTTGATGCCGCCGGCCTCTTGGTCAGTGTCAACGATCACGCGTTGAAAGTACCGAAAGGCGACCGCTCCGGCACCATCATCGAGCCGTGGCTGACCGACCAGTGGTACGTCTCCACCAAGCCATTGGCCGAGCCGGCCATCGCTGCGGTTGAAGACGGCCGCATTCAGTTCGTGCCGAAACAATACGAAAACATGTACTTCTCGTGGATGCGCGACATCCAGGACTGGTGCATCAGCCGTCAGCTGTGGTGGGGCCACCGAATTCCGGCCTGGTACGACGAGTCGGGCAAGGTCTATGTCGGTCGCGACGAAGCCGAAGTGCGTGCCAAGCACAACCTCGGCCCGGACGTTGCACTGCAACAGGACAACGACGTACTCGACACCTGGTTCAGTTCGGGCCTGTGGACGTTCTCCACGCTCGGCTGGCCTGAGCAAACCGAATTCCTGAAGAAATTCCACTCCACCGACGTGCTGGTCACCGGTTTTGACATCATTTTCTTCTGGGTTGCCCGGATGATCATGCTCACCATGCACTTGGTGAAAAACGAAGACGGCACGCCGCAGGTTCCGTTCAAGACCGTTTATGTGCACGGTCTGGTGCGTGATGGCCAGGGACAGAAAATGTCCAAGTCCAAGGGCAACGTCCTGGACCCGCTGGACATCATCGACGGCATCGAGCTCGAAGACCTGGTGCAGAAACGCACCTCCGGCATGATGCAGCCAAAACTGGCGAAGAAGATCGAGAAGCAGACCCGCGACGAGTTCGCCGACGGCATCGCCAGCTATGGCACCGACGCCCTGCGCTTCACGTTCTGTTCGCTGGCATCGACCGGTCGCGACATCAAGTTCGACATGGGCCGCGTCGAGGGCTATCGCAACTTCTGCAACAAGATCTGGAACGCCGCGCGCTACGTGCTGGACAAGGGCGAAGACTGCGGGCAGAACGGCGAAGCTTATGAGCTGTCGCTGGCGGATCGCTGGATCATTTCGCAGCTGCAACGCACCGAAGCCGAAGTGACCCGCCAACTCGATCAGTTCCGCTTCGACCTGGCTGCACAAGCCTTGTACGAGTTCATCTGGAACCAGTATTGCGACTGGTACCTGGAACTCTCCAAGCCTGTGCTGTGGGACGAAAACGCACCGGTCGAACGCCAGCGTGGCACCCGCCGCACACTGGTTCGAGTGCTGGAAGTCGCGCTGCGTCTGGCGCACCCGTTCATGCCGTTCATCACCGAAGAAATCTGGCAGCGCATCGCGCCGCTGGCCGGTATCGAAGGCAAGACGATCATGCTGCAACCGTGGCCTGTGGCCAATGAAGCACGCATCGATCAGGGCGCCGAAAACGACATCGAATGGCTCAAGGAACTGATGCTCGGCACGCGCAACATCCGCGGCGAAATGAACATCGGTCCAGGCAAGCCGTTGAACCTGTTCCTGAAAAACGTCAGCGCCGAAGATCAGCGTCGCCTCACCGAGAACGAAGCCCTGCTGAAGAAGCTGGCTCGCCTCGAATCGATCACCGTGTTGGCAGCTGGCGAAGAAGCACCGCTGTCCGCCACCGCACTGGTCGGCGAGATGGAAGTGCTGGTGCCGATGGCCGGCCTGATCGACAAAGACGCCGAACTGGCACGACTGGACAAGGAAATCCTGCGATTGCAGGGCGAAGTTAAGCGCGTGGGCGGCAAGCTGTCCAACGCCGGTTTCGTCGACAAGGCCCCGGCCGAAGTCATCGAGAAGGAACGCGCCAAACTGGCTGAAGCCGAACAGGCTTTGGGCAAGCTGGCCGAGCAGCATGCGCGGATTGCCAGTTTGTAACGGCAAATCGCAATGAAAAAGGGAGGCCCGAAACGGCCTCCCTTTTTTGTGCCTTTTTACTCAGGGCAAGTGCCACCACCGGGTAACTCGACACTGATTTTCACCCATGACTTCGGCGAACTAACAGTATTCCCCCCACGGGTTACCGAATAACAAACACCCAACGACCCCGAACGAATAGGTTTGATCGCGGTGGCGTACGGCCCGATGATGAAATCAACAGGCTGCCCCACATCCGCAGGGCCTATCACTCGCTCAAATTGAGTCGCTGTTCCTGGAATAGGGGTTTTATCATCGAAACTGGTGTATCCCTGGGAAAACAACGTCAGCACATCGCCTGGCTCAACACCCTTTATCGACGGAACCTTAGCAATAATCCCTTGCACGGGGCTGGGCTTGCTTGAGCAGTTAATAAATCCGAAATTATTGGTGCTTGGAAATGTTGCGGCAAACAAATCATCCATTACGATCACTCCCGAAATAAGTGGCCTGCTTTAGGCAGCGCTCACCATTGAGTAAATCGAAAAAAATATCTCTCGCCCACTGTCATAAATAACAGTTCCTCAAGATCTTTTCGGCATAAAAAGTGCTCCCTGGTGCACCAACCGCACTACTTTGGCCGGGCGCAGTTTAGATGTGGGACAATACCCGCCACTTTCAGCCATACCCGAATCGACCACACCCATGAACGCCCCCCGCACACCCCGCCCTGCGCGCAAAAAGCCTGATTCCGCCACCCCGGCCAAAACCGTGGAACCGCGTGAAAAGGCCAGCCTGCATCCGCGCAATCGCCATCAGGGTCGTTACGACTTCCCGGCGCTGATCAAAACCACGCCGGAACTGGCGAAGTTCGTGATCATCAACCCGTACGGCAAGGAAAGCATCGACTTTGCCAGCCCGGACGCAGTGCGGGTGTTCAACCGGGCGTTGCTCAAGTCGTTCTACGGTGTCGCCCACTGGGACATCCCGGCCGACTACCTCTGCCCGCCGGTTCCGGGCCGTGCCGATTACGTGCACTTCCTGGCCGACCTGTTGGCCAGCGTCAACGACGGTGAGATCCCGCGCGGCGCGCCGGTCAAGGTGCTCGATATCGGCATGGGCGCCAACTGCGTCTATCCGTTGATCGGCTACAGCGACTATCGCTGGCACTTCCTCGGCTCGGAAATCGACCCGACAGCCGTGGCCGCCGCCAAAGCCATCGTCCAGTCCAACGGGCTGAACAAGGCCATCCAGTTGCGTCAGCAAAGCAACCCCAAGCACATTCTGCTGGGCCTGCTTGAACCCGGCGAACGTTTTGACCTGACCATGTGCAACCCGCCGTTCCATGCCTCGATGGACGAAGCGACCAAGGGCAGCGAGCGTAAATGGCGCGCCCTGGGCCGTGCCGATCCAAAACGCAAACTGCCGGTGCTGAACTTTGGCGGTCAGTCGGCGGAATTGTGGTGTGAAGGGGGCGAAGCACGTTTTGTGACGCAACTGATCGCCGAGAGCGCGCACTTCCAACACAAAGTGCTGTGGTTCAGCACTTTGGTCTCGAAAGCCTCCAACCTGCCGGCGATCCAGACGGCCCTGAAAAAGGCCGGTGTATTGGAAAGCCAGGTCGTGGAAATGTCTCAGGGCCAGAAGCAAAGCCGCTTCGTCGCCTGGACCTTCCAGACCAAATCCGAGCAACAAGTGTGGCGTGAACGCTGGGCTCGCAAGAGCTGAGTCACTGACCAACGCAGATCAACTGTGGGAGTGAGCCTGCTCGCGATGGCTGCGTGTCAGTTAACGATGATGTCGACTGATGCACCGCCATCGCGAGCAGGCTCGCTCCCACATGGGTTTAGCGGTGTTCGCGGGGCAATCGCCAAATCGCAGACACAAAAAAGCCGTGCCCGGATCACTCCGGTGCACGGCTTTTTTTTACTGCGTCTTACTTGTTAACAGCGTCGGTCAGGCCTTTGGCCACAACCAGCTTGATAACTTTCTTGGCAGCGATTTCGATGGCAGCGCCAGTCGAAGGGTTACGGCCGGTACGGGCAGGACGCTCAGTCACTTTCAGTTTGCCGATACCTGGCAGAGTGATTTCGCCGCCGTTTTCCAGCTGATCGGCAACGATTTGGCCCAGTTGGTCCAGAGCGTTACGCGCGGTGGTTTTTGGCGCGTCGATAGCTTCAGCGATGTCGGCGATCAGTTGGTCTTTAGTAAGAGCCATGTAGTGTTCCTTCCCTATCAAATTCATATGGATTGCAGAGTGCAGTGTCAGCCATCGAGCCCGATCTTCTGGATCTGGCACCCTCGGCCACAACCGCGACGAGTCGGGGTTATAGATACCGAAATCAGGGTTTGGTTCGACCTGACAAATGCTGAATGCACGCTTAACGCAGTGACTTCGCGTAAGACCGGGCAAAACTAGCACAGAGACGGGGAAATATCCGCCTCTAGCTACCCATTTGGTCAGCTTTATTGCTCTAAATCGGCAAAAAACTGCATAAGGGCCATCGGACACCTGCGAATTGCCCTTCGTGCCGCGCCAAAACCAGTGGTTGCGGTACACTTGGCACTTTTTGGGGGAGCACGCCCTCCTCTCTTCCATCAGCCGAGAAGCCCATGCCGATCCGCCATTGCATCGTCCACCTGATCGACAAAAAACCCGACGGCACGCCCGCAGTTCTCCACGCTCGCGATTCCGAACTGGCCGAGTCGAGCGCCATCGAGTACATGCTTGCCGACCTCAACGAGAGCTACAACGCCAAACAAGGCAAGGCCTGGGGTTTCTTCCACGCCGAGTCCGGGGCGCATCCGTTCAGCGGCTGGCTGAAGGAATACCTCGATGGCGGCAAGGATTTCACAGCGTTCAGCCGGGTGGCGGTGGAACATCTGCAAAAGCTGATGGAGGAATCGAACCTCTCAGTGGGCGGCCACGTGCTGTTTGCGCATTATCAGCAAGGCATGACCGACTACCTGGCGATCGCCCTGCTACACCACAGTGAAGGCGTTGCAGTGACCGATCAGCTGGACGTGACCCCGTCCCGGCACCTGGACCTGGGCCAACTGCACCTGGCGGCGCGGATCAACGTCTCCGAGTGGCAGAACAACAAGCAGTCCAAGCAGTACATTTCGTTCATCAAAGGCAAGAACGGCAAAAAGGTGTCGGAGTATTTCCGCGACTTCATTGGCTGTCAGGAAGGCGTCGACGGTCCCGGCGAAACCCGCACCCTGCTCAAGGCTTTCAGTGACTTCGTCGAAAGCGAAGACCTGCCAGAAGAATCCGCCCGCGAGAAGACCAAGACCCTGGTGGATTACGCCAGCAGCCAGGCAAAACTGGGTGAACCCATGGGCCTGGAAGAACTCTCGGAGCTGATCGACGAAGAGCGCCCGAAAGCCTTTTACGATCACATCCGCAACAAGGACTACGGTTTGTCGCCGGAGATCCCGGCCGATAAACGTACCCTCAACCAGTTCCGCCGCTTCACCGGTCGCGCCGAAGGCTTGTCCATCAGCTTCGAAGCGCACCTGCTGGGCTCGAAGATCGAATACGACGAAGAAGCCGGCACTCTGATCATCAAAGGTCTGCCGACCCAGCTCACCGATCAGCTCAAGCGACGTAACTGATGCTCGGCAGCGTACTGAAGAAATTCCTGCTGATCCTGCTGGTGGTCGTGGTCTACCAGAACTGGGGCAAGATCGAGCGGGTGTTGCATCCGGCGCAAGGGGTGTCCGAGCAGACTCAGGCCAAGGCCAACGTCGTGCTCTATGCCACCGAATGGTGCGGTTACTGCAAACTGACCCGGCGCTTTCTCGATCAGAAGGGAATCCCCTACAAGGAGTTCGATATCGAAAAGGATGCCGAGGCGCGCAAAGCCTACGAAGCGCTGGGTGGCGGCGGAATTCCGATCATCGCGGTGAACGGGACGTTGCTTCGCGGGTATGACCCGGACGCCATTCTCGCCGCCCTGAAGTAACCTATTGGCTCACTCAATCTCTGTGGCGAGGGAGCTTGCTCCCGCTTGAGTGCGCAGCGCTCACAAAACAGTTAGGCCTGCTACGCAGTCCAGCGGGAGCAAGCTCCCTCGCCACAGGTTAGAGCCAGCACAATCATCGTGATGCCAGGTTATTGCGCTTCGATACGAAACCCGAACCGCGGAAAGTGCACATGCACCACACCCGCCCGCTCGTCTTCGCGACGCAGAATCAATTCTTCGCTACCCGCAAACAGCAACTCTCCCGCCACCGGATCAACGCCGTAATCGGTCGCAGCGATCACCACTTGCTGGCCTACTTCGAACCCGTTCGGCTCATCGAACTGCTCATCCGGCAATGCAGCCGGCGTGGTGTTGCGCGCGACTTCAAGCGCCTCCTCGGAAGTCATCTCGCTGAACGCGCCATGACCGAAGCCCAACACGCGCCCCAGCCATGCCGAAACCGCTGGATAAGCATCGACCAACGGTGACGTGACGGGCGTGGCCTTAAGGAACCACAACGGATGGGCCAGGGCGAAGTCGGCAATCGACGGCTCGCCGAACAGGAAGTCGCCCTGTTCGCGCTGAAGCTGTTGCTCCAGACGCGCCATGATGGTCGGCCACTGATGCCGGGCCTGTTCAGCCGACAACCGTGTGGCGCTGCCACCGCTGAACAGGCATGCGCGATCGGCCAGGAAGGCCTTGATCGCTTCAGGTGACAATTTACCGAAGCGCACCGCCACCGACGCCGGCTGGAACACCAGGCTGACCGCATGCTGGAACACCACCGAATCGGCCCACGCGGCGAAGGTCGCGGTGATCATTTCCTGACCTTCCGGAAAGAACGCCGGCAAGGCTTTTTCCTGCTCCAGACAACGTGCCATTAGCGCCGTGTCGCAATAAACATCAGCGCCAATCTGCAACACCGGCGTCTTGCGGTAGCCGCCGGTCAGCGCCGTCAGATCGGGTTTCGGCATCACTGGCGAGATGTTCACCGAACGCCATGACAGTCCCTTGAAGCCCAGCAACAAGCGAGCCTTTTCGGCGAAAGGGGACGTCGGGTAATGATGCAGAATCAACTCGGACATGCTCGGTTCCGTCGCTCGGATAAGGAAACCGCAGCTTAGCGCGCAATCCGCACGCGGCCTACCCATCTGCCTGATGGGCGCTTATCAGTCAGATTGATAAGCCCGCAGCAGCACTCGCGACCAAACATTCCTTGGCGCTTTTCTTGAGTTTTTTGATCAGTCGTTCCTGACGCAGCGCTTCGCTTTTGTCGCGGCAGGCTTCGGTGTAAACCAATGCCACGGCAGGGCTGGAGAGAAAGAAGCGCGCGCCCTTGCCACTCTGGTGAGTGGCGAAGCGGCGCGCGGGATCGTCGCTGATCCCGCAGTAGAGCGAACCATTGGCCGCGCGAACGAGGTAGACGAACCAGGGCTTGCTGACAGGCAGCGAGGGTTCGGCGGCGGGGACGGAAGATTCGCTGAGGGTGTTCACGTGACGATCAAGGCTTGAAAGGAAACAAGCCGCGATCTTATCAGCGACTGGCCTGGAATGCCTTCAGCCCCTTCAAGGCTTGAGCGCGCACGGCGTTTCTCACCACTGGCGTCCAGCCCAACAATAGCCCTTTGAAACCCAGCGCCTGTCGGGACCAGGCCCACAGATCGAAGCTGTCGTGATGTTCGCAAATCTTGCCGTCGCGAAAAACGAAGCGTGCCTGAATGTCATTGACCACGGTGTTGCCGGTCTGGCTGAACAGGTACGTTGCCACCCAATGGGCGCCGCCCGTGCGCTCATCGCTGCGTACGTGATCGAACGTCAGGGAAAAGTCCTTGGCCCGAGTGGTGAGCATCCGCCACATGTCGCCTGCATCGCGGCCGTGCAATTCGCCGAACGCCGGATCACTGAACACCACGTCGTCGGTGTAACAGGCGCTCATGGCTTCGGCATCGAGTCGCTGGAAGGCTTGGTAGAACCGGGCGATCAAGGCGTTGTGGGTATCACTCATGGACAGGCTCTCTGGAATTGCAAAGTAGCTTCGAAAGATAGCCTGCAACGATAGTCAACAAATGCGCGGAACACTATCGGCATTCGCGGGCCGAATACCGACAGTGCGCAGAACGTCAGACTTTCTCGCTTTGAACCTGAACGTACAACGAACGCCCGGCACCGAGGCCGGCGATGATCGCGCCGAGGCCGATGACGCCGAAGATCCATCCCACAGCACTCCAGCCGCCGGTCCAGTCATGCACGATGCCGACCGCGAACGGGCCCATGGACGCCAGGGTGTAGCCGAAGCCCTGGGCCATGCTCGACAGGTTCGCCGCGACATGGGAGTCCCGCGAACGCAGCACGATCAGGGTCAACGCCAGACTGAACGCACCGCCCTGCCCCAGACCCAGCAGGATCGCCCAGCCCCACAAGCCTTCGATCGGTGCGTAAAGACAACCGAACAAGCCGCCAAGGGTCAGCAGCATGACGATGATGATCGCCAAACGCTGGTCCTTGCCACGCGTCGCCAGCCATGGCGCCGCCAGTGAACTCGCCAACTGAACGATGACCGAACCTGACAGCACCAGACCCGCCTGGGTCGGCGTCAGGCCGCGGCCGATCAGGATCGACGGCAACCAGCCGAACACGATGTAGGCCAAAGAGGATTGCAGGCCCATGTAGAACGTCACTTGCCAGGCCAGAGGATCACGCAACAGACCGCGAACCCGATACGCGACGTTGTGCGCGCCGTGTTTCTGCCCGACTTGTGGCAACCAGAAAATCGCCGCGACCAATGCCGGAACCACCCAGAAGCCGAGGCCCAAGGCCCAACTCTTGTCGAAATGCTCGCTCAACGGCACGGTCGCGCCCGCGGCCATCGCCGCCCCCAGGCACAAGGCCATGGTGTAGACGCCGGTCATGGTGCCCGCGTGTTTCGCGAAGTCACGTTTGACGATGCCGGGCAGCAATACGCCGATCACGCCGATGCTCGCGCCGGCCAGCACGCTGCCGACAAACAGGCCGATCTCGCCGAAAGAACTGCGCAGGATGATCCCGCCGGCCAGCATCAAGAGAATGCCCAGCACCACTCGCTCAGCGCCGAAACGTCGAGCCAGCACGGGCGCCAGCGGTGCAAACAAGCCGAGGCACAACACCGGCAACGTCGTCAGCAAACCGGCGTGGGCGGCCGACAAACCGAGGGTCTTCGACACCTCGCTGAGCATCGGCGCCATGCTCGACAGCGCCGGACGCAGGTTCAGCGCCACCAGAATCAGCCCCAGCAACAGCAGCCACGGCCGCCGCAGGATCGGCGGGTTTTGCTGGACCTGTTCATCATCCGCCTCGGCGTCGATCAGCAGCGCTTCAAGCTCCGCCGTCCGCTTGGCTTGGGGGAGGCTGCTTTGGTTGACCTGCTGGCTGGACATGGGGTTCTCGGTTTCAAGGTTCATTGATCAACTGCCTCGACAGGGCTTTGGCCCGTTCCGGGTCGCGTTGCTCGACGGCATCAAGCAGTTCGATATGGAGGTCGAACACTTCTTGGCGTCGGGGGAAAATGTTCAGGGTCTCGCGCAATTGCGCACCGATGACACTGGAAAAATAGCGATACAGCTCGCTGAGGGTCGGGTTGTGTGCGGCGTCAACCAAGCGGCGGTGGAACACCAGATCGCAAGCGATATACGTGTCGAGATCGCCGTGGTAATGGCTGCCACTGACGCCCAACGCCTCGCGCAATGCCACCAGATCTTCGTCGGTACGACGCAACGCGGCCAGGCCGATGGCCTCGACTTCCAGAATGTGCCGAGTCTCCCGGGCTTGCTCGTGGGAGCAACGGGACAACGCCTTCATGGTGTCGAGCGGATCGACCACTGCCCGCAGATAGCTGCCGTCGCCCTGACGGATTTCGATCAATCCGGAAAACGCCAGTACGCGCATGGCTTCCCGCACGGTGTTGCGGCTGATCCCCAGCTCGGCGGACAGCTCGGGTTCTGTGGGTAATCGCTGGCCGACCCTCCACACGCCTTCGGTGATGCGCAGACGTAACTGATCCAGAGCCTGATCGACCAGGGATCGCTTAATTAATGGAGAAATTTCTGACATAGGATTCGCCCTTTCATCCAATCATAGGATGAATTTTCTGACATGTTAGTCAGCTTTATGTAGGACGGCAACCGCCTACGTTCAAAGGGCAGGAGAAAGAGCGGGATTTTCGATTAGTCAAAATTACCCTTTAAGGGTAATTTTAGGGACAGGGTTAGCGGCTTCTTATGGAAAAGAACACACCCCATTACGACTTGGCGGTGATCAAAGCGGATGTCAGGCGACTTGGAGGCAAAGCATTCACCAGCAGTGCTAAAAACGGCGGCAGGGTTCTTGGCTTAAACCTCGTGGAGATGCAGGAGGTCATTTTCGAGCTCCAGGGAAAGATGCTGTACAAGTCGATGACCACCTATGACGATCATCGCGTCTGGCAAGACGTTTATCACATCAACTCATACGGTCTGGAGATTTATATCAAGGTGACGTATCGCCCCGGCGGTGGTCCACCCGTAATCTCCTTCAAGGAGAAATCCCAATGAAAACCCGGCAGTGTTTTAGCTGTGGAGCCCAGGAAGGAATGCGACATTTCGAGGGTCGCGGCGAAACCATGAGCGTCAAAGGTATGGAGCGCCGCGTAAATGATTTATCTGGCTGGGAATGCCAGATATGTGGCGAGGTCGAGTTAGACGACAGTTGTTCAGAGCGTCATTCAGATGCGGGCGACGAACTGGTTATCGCAGCAAGGCAGATGATCGGCGACGAGATGAAGCGAATCCGTCGCAAACTGCATCTGACGCAAAAAGAAACTGTGCAACTACTGTCCGGTGGCGGACACAACGCGTTTTCCCGTTACGAGCGCGGCGAAATACTTCCTCCGAAAACATTGGTGCTGCTGATGCGCCTGCTTGACCGCTATCCGCATTTGCTCGCCGATGTGAAATCACTGGGTGAAGGGGCGGATTTGAGGGGTTTCAAGCATACAGCGCACAAAGAGCACGAAACCCTCACTGTTTCCTGAGCGCAAAAAACAAACCCGGCGCGAGGCCGGGTTTGTTTCTACGAGTCAGCTGGCATCAATGCAAAATCTGGCTCAAGAACAGCTTGGTCCGATCATTCTGCGGGTTATCGAAGAAGTCGTTCGGCGCAGCCTGCTCGACGATTTCACCCTTGTCCATGAAGATCACGCGGTTGGCCACGGTGCGGGCGAAGCCCATTTCGTGGGTCACGCAGAGCATGGTCATGCCGTCTTCGGCCAGGCCGATCATGGTGTCCAGAACCTCTTTCACCATCTCTGGATCGAGTGCCGAAGTCGGTTCGTCGAACAGCATGATTTTCGGCTTCATGCACAAGGCACGGGCAATCGCCACACGCTGTTGCTGACCGCCGGACAGTTGCCCCGGGAATTTATGCGCCTGCTCCGGAATGCGTACGCGTTCCAGATAATGCATGGCGATTTCCTCGGCCTTGCGCTTGGGCATCTTGCGTACCCACATCGGCGCCAGCGTGCAGTTCTGCAGGATGGTCAGGTGCGGGAACAGGTTGAAGTGCTGGAACACCATGCCGACTTCACGGCGCACCGATTCGATCTGCTTGAGGTCGTTGGTCAGCTCCACGCCGTCGACCACGATGCGGCCCTGCTGGTGTTCTTCCAGACGGTTGAGGCAACGAATGGTGGTGGACTTGCCGGAACCCGACGGGCCACACAGGACGATACGCTCGCCCTGTTTAACGTTCAGGTTGATGTCTTTCAACACGTGGAACTGGCCGTACCATTTGTTCACGCCCTGCATCTGAATAATGCCTTCAGGGCTCACAGGCTTTTTGATTGCTTCGCTCATTTCAGAACTCCTAACGCTTGTGGCCAGTGTCGAGCTTGCGTTCCAGATGCATGGAATAGCGCGACATACCAAAACAGAAAATCCAGAACACCAGGGCCGCGAACACATAGCCTTCGGTGGCCATGCCCAACCATTTCGGGTCGGCGGCGGCTTGTTTGACGCTGTTGAGCAAGTCGAACAGGCCGATGATGATCACCAGGCTCGTGTCCTTGAACAGCGCAATGAAGGTGTTGACGATGCCGGGGATCACCAGCTTCAGGGCTTGCGGCAGAATCACCAGGCCCATGCTGCGCCAGTAGCCGAGGCCCATCGCTGCAGCCGCTTCGTACTGACCTTTGGGAATCGCTTGCAGACCGCCACGCACCACTTCGGCAACGTAGGCCGACTGGAACAGGATCACACCGATCAGTGCCCGCAACAGTTTGTCGAAGTTCATGCCTTCAGGCAGGAACAACGGCAACATCACCGAGGACATGAACAGCACCGTGATCAACGGCACGCCGCGCCAGAATTCGATGAAGGTCACGCAGACCACACGAATCGCTGGCATGTTCGAACGACGGCCCAGCGCCAGGACGATACCCAGCGGCAATGCACCGGCAATACCGACAGTGGCGATCACCAGGGTCAGCATCAAGCCGCCCCACTGGCTGGTCGCCACCTGGGTCAGGCCGAAGACGCCGCCGTGCAGCAGGCACCAGGCAACAATCGG
This sequence comes from Pseudomonas sp. ES4, assembly GCF_050586665.1. NCBI lineage: Bacteria > Pseudomonadati > Pseudomonadota > Gammaproteobacteria > Pseudomonadales > Pseudomonadaceae > Pseudomonas > Pseudomonas sp. ES4. Next base: position 325,441 of record NZ_JBOBDO010000001.1, read on the forward strand.
ATACACCACCAGGAAGCTCAGCCCGTACACCGCTTTATGGTGAAAACGCGAGATGAACAACGGTGCCACGCCGATGACCGCCAACCATACGGTCAGGTCAACGCGCCAGCGCAAGTCCACCGGGTAGTAGCCGTACATGAACTGGCCGAAGCGCTGTTGGATGAACACCCAGCAGGCGCCCTCCTTGGTGCAGTCGGCCTGGCTGGTGCCGACCCAGTTGGCATCGAGGATCGCCCAGCTCAGGATCGGCGGCACCACCAGGTAGATCAGGTAGAACGCGAACAGGGTCAGCAGGGTGTTGAGCCAGCTGGAGAACATGTTGGCGCGCATCCACGCCACGACACCGATGCTGCGGTTCGGGGGCGGCATGTCAGGTTTGAAAGTATGAGTCGTCATGCGCTTTTCCTTACCGCTCGATCAGCGCAATGCGCTTGTTGTACCAGTTCATCAGCAGGGAAATGCTGATACTGATCGCCAGGTATACGCTCATGGTGATGGCAATCACCTCGATCGCCTGCCCGGTCTGGTTCAGCACCGTACCGGCAAACAACGAGACCATTTCCGGGTAACCGATACCGGCCGCCAGCGAGGAGTTCTTCGCCAGGTTCAGGTATTGGCTGGTCAGCGGTGGGATGATCACGCGCAGGGCTTGCGGGATGATCACCTTGCGCAGGGTCGGACCGTTGCGCAACCCCAACGAGTGCGCCGCTTCCGTCTGGCCGTGGCTGACCGACTTGATGCCCGAACGCACGATCTCGGCGATAAACGCCGCGGTGTATACGGTCAGGGCCAGGGTCAGCGCCAGCAGTTCCGGGATCAGCACCCAGCCACCGACGAAGTTGAAGCCTTGCAGCTTCGGCATTTCCCAGTGCACTGGCGCGCCGAAGATCAATGCGCACAGCGCAGGGATCACCAGGAACAGTGCCAGCCCAACCCAGAACTTGTGGAACGGTACGCCGGTCGCTTCGAAGCGTTTGGTCGCCCAGCGGCTCATCACCACGATGGCGACAATGGCCACGACGATGCTGACCACAAACGGCCAGAAACCATCCGCAGCCAACGCGGCCGGCATGTTCAGGCCACGACTGCTGACAAAGAAGGTGTCGCCGAAGTTATGGCTGTTGCGTGGCCCCGGCATGGTCAGGAACACCGCGAAGTACCAGAACAGGATTTGCAGCAGCGGCGGAATGTTACGGAAAACCTCTACATACACCGTCGCCAGCTTGGCAATGATCCAGTTCTTCGACAGCCGTGACACACCAACGATGAACCCGAGGATCGTCGCCAGGATCACGCCGATGAAGGTCACCAGCAGCGTGTTGAGCAGGCCGATGACAAACACCCGGGCATAGCTGTCCGATTCGGTGTAGTCGATCAGGTGTTGAGCGATGCCGAAACCGGCACTGCGCTCCAGAAAGCTGAAACCGGAGGTAATGCCCCGGTGCTCAAGGTTGGTCTGTGTGTTGTCGAACAGATACCAGCCCATCGAGACCACCGCCACGATGGTGATGATCTGAAATAGCCACGCACGCACTTTTGGATCGCTGAGGCTGAGCCTCTGCTTTGGTGCGCCGATTGAATTTTGCATGAAGTGCCCCGCAAAGAATGGAACAGAACATCACCCGGTGGTTGGCCCACCGGGTGATAGAACCATCAGCGCACTGGTGGTGCGTATTGAATGCCGCCGTTGTTCCACAGAGCGTTCAGCCCGCGGTCGATGGCCAGTGGAGTGCTCTTGCCGAGGTTTTTCTCGAACACTTCACCGTAGTTACCCACTTGCTTGACGATCTGCACGACCCAGTCTTTCTTCACTTTCAGGTCTTTGCCGTATTCACCGTCAGCGCCCAGCAGACGAGCAACGTCCGGGTTCTTGGTGGCTTTGGCTTCAGCTTCAACGTTTTTCTGGGTGATGCCCATTTCTTCAGCGTTGAGCATCGCGAACAGGGTCCACTTGACGATGCTGAACCATTCTTCGTCGCCTTTACGCACGACCGGGCCCAGAGGCTCCTTGGAGATGGTTTCCGGCAGAACGACGTAGTCGGTCGGGGTCGCCAGCTTGCTGCGTTGTGCGTAGAGCTGGGATTTGTCGGAGGTCAGCACGTCGCAACGACCGGATTCCAGCGACTTGGCGCTTTCATCGGAGGTGTCGAAGGTGATCGGGGTGTATTTCAGACCGTTACCGCGGAAGTAGTCGGAAACGTTCAGCTCGGTCGTGGTACCGGCTTGAATGCAGATGGTGGCGCCGTCGAGCTCTTTAGCGCTCTTCACGCCCAGCTTGTTGTTCACCAGGAAGCCGATGCCGTCGTAGTACGTCACGCCGGCAAACACCAGGCCCATGCCCGAATCGCGGGAGCTGGTCCAGGTGGTGTTACGCGACAGCACGTCGATTTCGCCGGACTGCAGCGCGGTGAAGCGCTCTTTGGCGTTCAACTGGCTGAATTTGACCTTGGTCGCGTCGCCGAATACGGCAGCGGCCACAGCGCGGCAGACGTCGGCATCGATGCCGATGATCTTGCCAGTCGAGTCTGGAACCGAGAAGCCCGGCAGACCATCACTTACGCCGCACTGTACGAAACCTTTCTTCTGCACTGCATCCAGGGTTGCACCCGCCTGAGCGAACCCACTGACACCGAGTACTGCGGCTGCAGTCACGATAGCCAGGGTGGATTTCAACATCTTCATTCAAACCTCCAGTTTTGCTCTTGTTGTGTCGGAGCTTGAGTCCAGTCGCACCCTTATGAGGCGTTGTTGACCCGTGTTGGCTTTTTTTGGGGTCAACCGACGTAAGACCTGCGCTATGAGTCTAGTAGGAGAAAATCCACATCATGGACAACTCACTTCTCACCAATCGGCCGAACGGGCTGTAGCCCTTTCACGTTCGCGAAGCCCGTAGCGGCCACTGGCGAACATCCATCACCGGATTCTTTGCTATCCCACCGCCAGCAGTACACTGATAGTGTTACCGCAAGGCGCGAGATGGGTTGCACCGTTTCCCCATAGCAAAGCCCGTACCAGACCGCTCGCTGAAGCGATTACGCGACAGGTCAATAGCAAAACTTGTAGCCTTGCGACATCTTCTTAACTGATCAACCAGGCACGCCCTCAGACCTCGCACTCAATGAGCGCGCCTGCACAATATTGGAGCAACCATGACCGAGCCCTTGATTCTTCAGCCCGTCAAGCCCGCAGACGCCTGCGTTATCTGGCTGCACGGCCTGGGCGCCGATCGCTACGACTTCCTGCCGGTGGCCGAGGCGTTACAGGAAACCCTGCTGACCACCCGCTTCGTTCTCCCCCAGGCACCGACCCGCGCCGTGACCATCAATGGTGGCTACGAGATGCCGAGCTGGTACGACATATTGGCCATGAGCCCGGCGCGCGCGATCAACCGCGAGCAGCTGGAAGCGTCCGCGCAAAGAGTCTTTGATTTGATCGAGGAGCAGCGCGCCAGCGGAATAGACGCCTCGCGAATCTTTCTGGCAGGTTTTTCCCAGGGTGGCGCGGTGGTGCTGCACACCGCTTTCCTGAAATGGCAGGGACCGCTGGGTGGCGTACTTGCCCTCTCGACTTATGCGCCGACCTTCAGCGATGAACTGGAGCTTTCCGCCAGCCAGCAGCGCATTCCCGTGCTGTCTTTGCACGGCCAGTACGATGACGTCGTTCAAAACTCCATGGGCCGCACCGCTTATGAGTATCTAAAGCAGCATGGTGTCACCGTGACATGGCAGGAATACCCAATGGGTCATGAAGTGTTACCCGAGGAAATTCGCGACATTAGTGTCTGGCTCGCCGAGCGCTTGCGTTAACTGTTTATGTGAAAAGCAACCCATTGATCCATCCCCCTACGCCGCGCCCGATTCTTGCATTACACTGGCCGGCGTATGTTCCTTAACCAATCGATGAGATGACCGTGCTCAAAGCACTCAAGAAAATGTTCGGTAAAAGCGAGACTGAGCAGCTCGCGCCAGTCTCCAGCGCTCCGTCTCACCACCCCAGCCACCGCACCGACGGTAGTCAGTCTGGCCGGACCGCCACCGTAGCGGTACCGAAGCACGAGCCGATCACCACACCGGCCGTCCAACCCGTTGAGGCCCAGGCCTCTGAAGAACCGGGCAGCGAAGCTGCGAAACCTGCCCGACCGCGTCGCGAACCCAAGCCCAAAGCACCGGTTATCCCCTGGAAACTCGAAGACTTCGCCGTCGAACCCCAGGAAGGCAAAACCCGTTTCCACGATTTCAAACTTGCCCCCGAATTGATGCACGCCATCCAGGACCTGGGCTTCCCGTATTGCACGCCGATCCAGGCACAAGTCCTCGGCTTCACCCTGGCCGGCAAAGATGCCATCGGGCGCGCCCAGACCGGCACCGGCAAAACCGCGGCCTTCCTGATTTCGATCATCACCCAGTTGTTGCAAACCCCACCGCCGAAAGAGCGTTACATGGGCGAACCGCGGGCGCTGATCATCGCGCCGACCCGGGAACTGGTGGTGCAGATCGCCAAGGACGCGGCCGACCTGACCAAGTACACCGGCCTCAACGTCATGACGTTCGTCGGCGGCATGGACTTCGACAAGCAGCTCAAGCACCTCGAAGCCCGTCACTGCGACATCCTCGTCGCCACACCGGGCCGTCTGCTGGACTTCAACCAGCGCGGCGACGTGCACCTGGACATGGTCGAAGTCATGGTCCTGGACGAAGCCGACCGGATGCTCGATATGGGTTTCATCCCACAAGTGCGTCAGATCATTCGCCAGACTCCGCCGAAGAACGAGCGTCAGACGCTGCTGTTCTCCGCGACCTTCACCGAAGACGTGATGAACCTGGCCAAGCAATGGACCACCGAGCCGTCGATCGTCGAGATCGAGTCGCAGAACGTGGCCAGCGAAAACGTCGAGCAGCACATCTACGCGGTCGCCGGTGCCGACAAATACAAACTGCTCTACAACCTGGTCAACGACAACGGTTGGGAGCGGGTGATGGTGTTCGCCAACCGCAAGGATGAAGTGCGGCGCATCGAAGAACGCCTGGTGCGCGATGGCGTCAACGCCGCGCAACTGTCCGGCGACGTGCCGCAGCACAAGCGCATCAAGACCCTGGAAGGTTTCCGCGAAGGCAAGATCCGCGTCCTGGTCGCCACCGATGTGGCCGGTCGCGGCATTCACATCGACGGTATCAGCCACGTGATCAACTTCACCCTGCCGGAAGTCCCGGACGACTACGTGCACCGCATCGGCCGTACCGGTCGTGCCGGCGCCGATGGCGTGTCCATCAGTTTTGCCGGTGAAGATGACTCCTACCAGCTACCGTCCATCGAGGCGCTGCTGGGTCGCAAGATCAGCTGCGAAACGCCACCGACGCATCTGCTGCGAGCGGTTGAGCGCAAGCGCCCGTAACGCGGGTCGCACTAAAAGAGGCGCAGCCGGAAACGGACTGCGCTTTTTTTTCGTCCAGTTTTTTCAACAGGCTTGCTCGAGACAACTAAATGTCCATAATAGACAAATTAGTTTACTTTCAGCTCCCGGAGCCGACCATGCCCAGTACGCCTTACGTGATCACCCAACCTCAAGCTCGTGAGCTGCTGGCGCAGGTCGACGTGCCGCAGATCCTGCGCAAGCTGTTCCGCGACCTGGCCGCCGGCCAAGCCGTACAACCGGCGCAGCAGCTGGTGGAGTTTCCACAGGGCGCTGGCGACTTCATCAACTACCTGGGCGTGCTGGCCGAAGACGGCGTTTACGGGGTCAAGACCTCGCCGTACATCGTGCGTGAACAAGGCCCGCTGGTGACCGCCTGGACGCTGTTGATGTCGATGCAGACCGGCCAGCCGCTGTTGCTCTGCGATGCCGGTGAACTGACCACGGCACGCACCGCCGCAACCACCGCCGTGGCGGTCGACGCCCTCGCCCCGCTGAAGGCGCAGCGCCTGGCGATTATCGGCAGCGGCAAGGTCGCCCAGGCGCACGTGCACTACGTCAAAGGCCTGCGCGACTGGCAGAGCATCAGCCTCTACTCGCCGAGCCTGAGCGACAAAAATCCCGAGGTATTGGCGCAGCTCAAAAGCCTCGATCCGCGCCTGAGCATCCTCGACAGTCTTGAAGCAGCAGTTCAAGACGCCGACGTGATCATGCTCTGCACCTCGTCCGCAGGCCCGGTGATCGACCCGTCGAGCTTGAGCAAACCGGCGCTGATCACTTCCATCAGCACCAACGCACCGCGTGCCCACGAGGTGCCGCCGCAGAGCCTCAATGACATGCAAGTGTTCTGCGACTATCGCCTGACCACCCCGGGCTCGGCCGGCGAGATGCTGATTGCCGGTGAACAATATGGCTGGGACAAAAACGCGATCATCGGCGACTTGCCCGACCTGCTCAGCGAAAAAATCCAGCGCCCTGGCTACGACCGCCATGTGTTCTTCCGCTCCATTGGCCTGGGCCTGGAAGACATCGCACTGGCCAATGCCATCTACCGCCTACAGCACTAACACCACAAATCGACACATTCGGCATTTACGCCCCATCAGGAGACGTTCATGAGCCAGGCAGATTTCATCATCATCGGCGGCGGGATTGCCGGTGCTTCCACCGGTTTCTGGTTGTCGCAGCACGCCCGGGTGATTGTGCTCGAACGCGAATCCCATCCGGCTTACCACTCCACCGGACGTTCCGCCGCACTGTTCACCGCCGCCTACGGTACCCCGCAGGTTCGGGCGCTGACTCAGGCCAGTCGCGATTTCTTCGACGCGCCGCCGGCCGGTTTCTGCGAGCACCCGCTGCTGACCCCGCGTGGCGAGATGACCGTGGACTTCACCGGTGACCCGGCCGAACTGAATAATCAATACCTGAGCGCCAAAGCCACGGTGCCGCAGATGCAGTTGCTCAGCGCCGACGAGGCCTGCGTACGCCTGCCGATCCTGCGCCGGGAAAAAGTCCATGGTGCGATTTACGACCCGACCGCCAGCGACATCGACACCGATGCCTTGCACCAGGGTTACCTGCGCGGTATCCGACGCAACAAGGGCGAAATTCATACCGACAGCGAAGTCATGAGTCTCACCCGCGACGCCGAAGGTGTGTGGCACGTGCAAACCAACGGTCAGACCTACAGTGCCCCGATCATCATCAACGCGGCAGGCGCCTGGGCCGACAAAATCGCTGAGCTCGCTGGTGCCAGTCCACTGGGCCTGCAACCCAAGCGCCGTGCCGCGTTCATCTTCGCCGGCCCCGAGGGCGTGGACATCCACGATTGGCCAATGCTGGTCAGCCTCGACGAATCCTTCTACATGAAGCCCGACGCCGGAATGTTCCTCGGCTCGCCCGCCAACGCCGACCCGGTGGAACCGCACGATGTGCAGCCCGAAGAGCTGGACATCGCGTTGGGCATCTACCAGATCGAAGAAGCCACCACCCTGACCATCCGGCGTCCGACCCGCACCTGGGCCGGCTTGCGCAGTTTCGTCAGTGACGGTGATTTGCTGTGCGGTTTCGATCCGCAGGTGCCGGGGTTATTCTGGGTAGCGGCACAAGGCGGTTATGGCATCCAGACCTCGCCGGCCATGGGCCAGGCCAGCGCTGCACTGGTCCGCGGTGAAGCCTTGCCCGAACAACTGACTCGTTTCGGTCTGAACACCCAAATGCTCGCCCCCGCTCGACTGGGCTGACGTTCGGACGCAGGTGACGTGCTGACACGATTGCGGCAAACTTCCAGCGCCCTTTTTTGACGGGGCGCCGATGCTGTCCGGAGCTCCACTTTATGAACGCCCAAGAACAAGAACCAGTCGGTAACGACTCTGCATTGAAGAGTTCGCCGCTGGACAATTTCCGCGCGATCGCCGATGCCATCGCCACGTTGTTCTTTCCTCACGCCGAGGTGGTACTGCACGACCTGCGTACCCAAAAGGTCGATTACATCGCCAACAACCTGTCCAAACGGGAAATCGGTGATGACTCGTCGCTAGAGGACATGCTCAGCGAGGAGATCAGCGAACGAAACATCGGGCCGTACGAAAAGCTCAATTGGGATGGTCAGAAGATTCGCAGCCTGAGCAGTGTCCTGCGCGACAGCGAAGGTCGTCCGCTGGCGGTGCTGTGCATAAACCTGAATATTTCGTTGTTCGAGAATGCCAAGGCAGCGCTGGATCTGTTCCTGTCGCCAAGCAAGTTGATTCCGCAGCCCGATTCGCTGTTTCGCGATGACTGGCAGGAGCGGATCAATACGTTCCTGCACGCCTGGCTGCGCGAGCGTCAGCTGAGCCTGAACCTGTTGACCCGTGACCATAAGCGCGAACTGGTGCTGGCACTGCACGCCGAAGGCGCCTTCAAAGGCAAAAGCGCCTCCAACTATGTGGCGAATGTGCTGAACATGGGGCGGGCAACGGTGTACAAACATTTGAAAGAACTGAAGGGCTAATTGTGGCGAGGGAGCTTGCTCCCGCTGGACTGCGCAGCAGTCCCTTCTTTTCAGGTAGAGCGGGGCCGGTTCCCGGCCCAGCGGGAGCAAGCTCCCTCGCCACAGGTTTCTCGCTTTAGTGGTTACTCCAGAACCGACGCCGGCCCGAAGAACTCGTAACGGCTTTGCTTCTCCGGCACACCCAGCGCTTTGAGGTGGCGCTTGACCGCCGCCATGAAGCCTTTAGGACCGAGGAAGTACGCGTCCAGATCGCGCTGCTGCGGCAACCACTCGCCCAGTTGCTCCTGACTCAACAACCCAACCTTGTCCGCCGCCGGGCTCACGCCGTCATCTTCGTCGTAGCAATAAAAGCGTTTGAGTTGCGGATGACGCTCGGCCAAGCCATCGATCCAGTCGCGGAAGGCGTGAACGCTACCGTTACGTGCGCAGTGGATAAAATGCACCGGCCGTTCAGTCGCCAGCGCCGCTTCCAGCATTGCCAGGGTCGGAGTGATGCCGACGCCGCCGCTGATCAGCACCAGCGGTTTGTCGCTGTCGGTCAGCGTGAATTCGCCCGCTGGCGGGAACAGCTGGATGCTGGAGCCTACCTGCAAATGATCGTGCAGGTGGTTGGAGGCGCGGCCACCGGTTTCACGTTTGACGCTGATCCGGTACTGGCCCTTGTTGGTCAAGGCCGACAGCGAGTAGTTACGACGAATTTCTTCGCCATCGAGGATCAGTTTCATGCCGATGTACTGGCCTGGCTCTGCCGCCAGAATCGGGCCTTTGTCGGCTGGTTCAAAGTAGAACGAGGTGATTTCCTCGCTTTCGTCGACCTTGGCCACCACGATGAATTCCCGTGCCCCGCGCCAGCCGCCCGGTGCCTGTTCCTTCTGGTCATAGATGCTGGTTTCGGCGCCGATCAGGATGTCGGCCAGTTGACCGTAAGCAGCCCCCCAGGCAGCCATCACTTCAGGTGTGGCAATCTCTTCACCCAGCACTTCAGAAATGGCTCGCAGCAGGCATGAACCGACAATCGGGTAATGTTCCGGAAGGATTTGCAGCGCCACGTGCTTGTTGATGATCTTGGCCACCAGGTCGCCCAACTGGTCGAGCTGGTCGATGTGCCGCGCATACATCAAGACACCGTTGGCCAGGGCACGCGGCTGATCACCGCTGGCCTGATGAGCCTGGTTGAACAACGGGCGAACTTCCGGGTACTCGGACAGCATCATGCGGTAGAAATGCGTGATCAATGCTTCGCCACCGCTTTCCAGCAAGGGCACAGTGGATTTGACGATTGCACGGTCTTGAACGCTAAGCATAAGGCGACTCCTGAACTACTTGGATTGCTAACTGTTTGTCTTGTAGTTATCAGTTTTCGTGCCAGAAATTAAAACCTTATAAATCAATAAGTTAAATTCTTGATAGTCATATCGACACACCCTGACTTATAGTCATACCGACTACACGGAGTCACTATGACTGCAAAAGCCTTGCTCACCACCCTGCTGCCACTGGTCGCTGACCTGTCCCGCGAACTCCCTGAAGGCGAGCGCTATCGACGCTTGCTCGAAGCCATGCGCGCCTTGCTACCGTGCGACGCTGCTGCCCTGCTGCGCCTTGATGGCGAATGGCTGGTGCCACTGGCCGTCGACGGGTTGAGCACCGACACCCTCGGCCGACGCTTCAAAGTCAGCGAACACCCGCGTTTCGAAGCGCTGCTCAGCAGCCACGGCCCGACCCGTTTTGCCGCCGACAGCGACCTGCCCGACCCTTACGACGGATTGGTCGATGGCCTCGATGAACATCTGGAAGTCCACGATTGCATGGGTTGCCCGCTGTTTATCGATGAGCGTCCCTGGGGTTTGCTGACCCTCGACGCCCTCGATCCGGAGCGCTTCGAACCGATCGAACTGGACGCCCTGGAAGCTTTCGCCAGCCTCGCCGCCGCCACCGTCAACGCCGCCGAGCGCATCGAACGCCTGGCCAATCGTGTCGAAGACGAACATCAGCGTGCCGAGGTTTACCGACAGGCCAGCGGCCAGCAGAACCGCGAGATGATTGGCCAGAGCAAGGCGCACAAACGGTTGGTGGAAGAAATCAACCTGGTGGGCGGCAGCGACCTTACCGTGCTGATCACCGGCGAAACCGGAGTCGGCAAGGAACTGGTCGCCCAAGCCATCCACGCCGCATCGCCCCGGGCTGACAAGCCGATCATCAGCCTCAACTGCGCCGCGCTGCCGGACACACTGGTGGAGAGCGAATTGTTCGGCCACGTCCGCGGCGCCTTTACCGGCGCGATGAACGATCGGCGCGGCAAGTTCGAACTGGCCAATGGCGGCACACTGTTTCTCGATGAAGTCGGTGAGCTGTCCCTGACCGTCCAGGCCAAATTGCTGCGCGTCCTGCAAAGCGGTCAGCTGCAGCGATTGGGGTCGGATAAAGAGCATCTGGTCGACGTACGACTGATCGCCGCGACCAACCGCGACCTGGCCGAGGAAGTGCGTAGCGGCCGCTACCGCGCCGACTTCTATCACCGCCTGAGCGTTTATCCGCTGCTGGTGCCAGCGTTGCGTGACCGTGGGCGGGATGTGCTGCTGCTCAGCGGCTACTTCCTGGAGCAAAACCGCTCGCGCATGGGCCTCAACAGCCTGCGCCTGACCAGCGATGCGCAGGCGGCATTGCTGGCCTATACATGGCCGGGCAATGTGCGGGAGCTGGAACACTTGATTGGCCGCAGTGCCTTGAAGGCGTTGGGTAACTGCAAGGAGCGGCCGAAGATTCTGAGTTTGAGCGCGGCGGATCTGGATTTGCCCAATGGCAGCGTTGAGCTTGCAACCGAGCCGGCCCCAGACAGCCCTGCGGCTTTGGTCTCGGGAGACTTGCGGGCGGCGACCGAGGATTATCAGCGTCGACTGATCAACGCCTGCCTGGAACGGCACCATAACAATTGGGCGAGCGCAGCGCGCGAGCTAGGCTTGGATCGGGCAAATCTTGGAAGGATGGCTAAACGCCTGGGTATGAAGTAACCCGATCCCGTGTAGCAGCTGCCGAAGGCTGCGTTCGAGGACGAAGTCCTCGCCAAACCATTCACCGTGTTGTATCTGATGCACCGGGGGGACTGGATTTACGACTGCTTCGCAGCCGGACGCAGCCTTCGGCAGCTGCTACAGGAATCGCACTGACCGGGCTGGCGACGGAATAACCCTAAAGCCTGCCCGTAACAAGTCGATAACCCGGCATCGATAGCTGTTGGCGATCCTCGCGACTGCCCATCACCTTTTTCCAAAGAAGGTTTTTATGTCTTCAAACAAAGCCCGCGCAGATTCACTTTCGCTTCTGCTGTTTACCTTGCGCAGCGGCAAGCTGATGGCGATCAACCTGCTGAAAGTCAGCGAAATCATTCCCTGCCCGCCGCTGACCAAGCTGCCGGAGGCGCATCCCCACGTCAAAGGCATCGCCACCTTGCGCGGCGCGTCGTTATCAGTGATCGACCTCAGCCGTGCCATCGGCGAACGACCGCTGGAAGATCCGAACGGTGGCTGCCTGATCGTCACCGATGTCAGCCGCTCCAAGCAGGGTTTGCACGTTCAAGCCGTGAGCAAGATCGTCCACTGCCTGACCACCGACATCCGCCCGCCGCCGTTTGGCTCTGGCGGCGTGCGTTCATACATCACTGGCGTGACCTCGGTCGACGGCACATTGGTACAGGTACTGGACATCGAAAAAGTGATCCATGGCATCGCCCCGGCGCAGATCGAAACGGCGCCGACCGAACTGAGCATGGAAGATGCCGAAGTACTCGGCAACGCGCGGATTCTGGTGGTCGACGACAGCCAGGTGGCGTTGCAACAATCTGTGCACACCCTGCGCAACCTCGGCCTGCAATGCCACACCGCCCGCAGTGCCAAGGAAGCCATCGACTGCCTGCTGGACCTGCAAGGCACGGCCCAGCAAATCAACCTGATCGTCTCGGACATCGAAATGTCGGAGATGGACGGTTACGCATTTACCCGAACCCTGCGCGAAACCCCCGACTTCTCGCACCTCTATGTGCTGCTGCACACCTCTTTGGACAGCGCGATGAACAGCGAAAAGGCCCGTCTTGCCGGCGCGAACGCAGTGCTGACCAAGTTCTCCTCGCCAGAACTGACCAAGTGCCTGATCGAAGCGGCCAAGGCGGTCGCTGAACAAGGTCATTGAGGCTTTGAGCAAGGACTTCTGTTTTCTGATGCGGCGTAACCTCGCTGAGGTTGTGCCCGCAATCACTTGGCCTGAGGGAATCGTCCTCAGCGAATACCGCCCCGATCTGGCTGAAGCCATTCATCGTTTGATGGAATTGGGCTATCAGGAAGGTGGCGGTCGCGTGCCGGCGCTGGACGTGTGGCAACAGCGTTTTGAAACCGATCCTGAATATGATCCGAGCCTGTGTTTCATCGCTCTGGATGCCGAAGGCATCGTTGGGGTGTGCCAGTGCTGGACCAGCGCCTACATCAAGAACCTGGTCGTCCATCCACGAGCTCAGGACCAAGGTTTGGGACGCGCGTTGCTGCTACATGCTTTCAACATTTTTCAGCAACGGCGCGAGGGTTTCGTCGACTTGAAGGTGCTGGAAGACAACCTTCGGGCGCAGCGGCTGTATGAAAGTGCCGGGATGCGCGTGGTCCGCCGGGAACCGGTTCCGGCCTGACTGTGGCGAGGGGGCCGACACATTCAACCTGAAACCATCAGGCATACTCCAACCTTGGCCAAAACACCCCAAGGATGCCCGCCCCATGAAAGCCGCAAGCCTGACCTTCCTCTGCCTCACCGCTCTCGCCTTTCAGGCTCACGCATCCAGCCCCGACGCCTGGGCCGCCTACGACAAAACCGTACTCGCCAGTTGCATTAAGGCCAGCGGCTTGAAAAATGCCAAACCCGTGGGCAATGCCGCGCAGTTCGATGACCGGGTTGGCTACACCGCACTGCTGTTGCAAGGCCAATACCCGCAAAAACACATGAAAGGCCAGCAAGGCACCGAACTGTGTCTCTATAACAAGAAAAGCAAAACCGCCTACGTCACCGAATGGGACTCCATCCGCCCAACCGCCAAGGCGCAGTGACTGGCGCATAACTTGCTTCGATAGCGGCCTTTGCGGCGACATTCTGTCGCCGTTTTCATGTTCTTCAATGCAACTGGCCGTTCAATGAATACGACGTTTTCCTGCGTAGGCTGTGGCAAATGCTGCAACGACCATCACGTGCCCCTGACCCTGCCCGAAGCGCGGATGTGGGCGGCCGATGGCGGTCAAGTGATCGTGCTGGTGGAAGGTTTCCTGGGCAATGGCCTGGGCTTGCCAGAGCAGCAGCGTGAACATGCCGAACGCCGCTCAGTGAAGGTTCGAAGCGGCGTTTCCGAGGCGTACATAGCCATCACTTTTGCCGCTTACAACGTCGGTCCTTGCCGGAATCTTGACGAAGACAACCTCTGCCGCATCTATGAACGCCGGCCGCTGGTGTGCCGCATCTACCCGATGGAAATCAATCCGCATATTCCCCTGAACACTGCGGCGAAAGAATGTCCGCCCGAGTCGTGGGAAAAGGGACCGAAACTGATTGTGGGAAGTGAATTGGTCGATCAGGAACTGGCTGGATTAATCCAGCGCTCCCGTCAGGCCGATCGCGATGACATTCGGACCAAGGAAGCGATTTGCGCGTTGCTGGGGATTCGGACTACAGCGTTGAAGGGTGATGGGTTTACCGCTTACCTGCCGGACATGACGGCGTTCGCGAGGGGCATCGATCAGGTTGCGGCGCAGCCATTGGTCGGGTCAGGCGCTGACTGGTTGTTTCATGTATCGGGCGAAGACATCGCCGGGCAAGTGCAGGCGACGGGTGCGCAAGTGGCAACAGATACGCCAGCGAACTATGCGTTTATTTCGTTGCGGGTGGCCTGAGGCGCCAGTCTCGGAATCACTGCGCAATACCGTTGCGCAGTGATTCGTCGCCAAGAAGATTAGCTGGCCGTCACTGCCAGACATTCCACTTCTACCCGCGCGTTCTCGACCAACTTGCCGGCAAACGTCGTACGTGCGGGCAAACGATCTGCCGCAAAGAAACTGCGATACACAGCATTCATGGCGGAAAAGTCCCTTATGTCGGCAAGGATGACCGTGCATTTGGCCACTTGAGCCAGGGACGAACCGTTGCGTTGCAGCGCGGTTCGCAAGTTCTCCATGACCTGGGTCGTCTGCGGGCCGATGCCGCCCTTCACCAATTCGCCATCAGCCCCGAGGCCGAGCAGCCCGGAAAGGTAAAGGGTCTCGCCGACCTGCACCGCATCGGAAAATGCCAGACCTTCCTCATTCGCAAAGTAGCGTGGTGAGTCTGGCACTGCGGGCGGCAAATAACGCTGGGTAATTGCCTGATACTGGCCATTTTGCTTAAGACGCTCCAACGCCGCATTCAAGTTATCGCGCAGCAGAGTGTCGGTTTTTCGCACGGCCACGGCCACGCCACTGCCCAGCATCGGGTCCCTGACAGGGGCTCCGGCAAACTGGAAAGCCTGCCCTTGGGGCAGGCTTAATAACGCGTGGGTAATTTCAACGGAGTCTTGCAGGGTGGCATCGATATCACCCGCGAGCAGGCTGTCGACCAATTGGTTGTTGAAATTGAAACTGCGCACCGTCACCCCGGCCGCTGCCCAGCGAGCCTTGGCGAAAGCCTCGCGGCTTGTGCCCGCAAGCACGCCGATACGCTTGCCCTTGAGTGATTGCGCATCCGGCTGCAGATTCGAGCCCACGCGAGCCACCAGACGGTTACTCAAGGGATACAGGTTTTCGGTGAAATCAACCTGCTCACGACGCGCAGGGGTGGCGGTCATCGGCATGATCACGTCGAAACGGTTGGCTTCAAGGGCATGAAGGTTGGTCGCGTAATCCTGATCAACCCAGACACAGCGGGATTTGAGTTCGGCACACAGCGCGTTGCCCAACTCGATATTCAATCCGACCAGCTCACCCTTGTCGTTACGGCTCTCGAACGGCGGAACCAGCGCTTCGACACCGAAACGGATTTGTGGATCGGGCACAGTCGACATGCAGCCAGTGGTCAGGGCCACCAGCGACAGGAAAGAGAGGGTTTTTACCAGAGACATTTTTGGTGGCCTGCATCGAAAATTCACGGGCATGAATCTTCGACGAGAGGCCACCGACTTTCCCAGAGGACGAATCGCTCATCCTTGTGGGAACTATCTCAATGACAGACAGAACAATTACCGCGCAACAAAATGCCTGACCGTCAGCGCTTGCCCATCGAGCGACGAGTGCCAGGAGGCGCTGCGCCCGGGGTCTTGGTATGGCCGTTCTTGGCGCCGTTCTTGTACCAGGGCTGGCTGGCATTCTTCGCGGCGGCCAGGTCGCCCGGCTTGAACGGGAACTTGAACGCCGGGATCGCGGCTTTGGTTTCGCTGTCTGCGCTGGAGTCGACGCTGTCTGGCAGGTCTGCCTGGTCGTCGCTCAAAGCGTCGGCAACCGGCGGTTGTGTCGGGGAAGTCATGAAAGCTCCGGGTGATGCAATAGAGTCGGGCCCGATCAGCGAGCCGCGAAAGGCGGCAGTATACCTGTCTCGGGAGTTGCAAGCTTCAAGCAGCAAGCGAGTCCGTCGGGTTTTGCGTTGACTGACCTGACGCCTTCGTCGGAACCCCGCCCGGACCCAATTGAACAGTATCCATCTGCGCGACATTGGTCGGCTGTCAGGCCGCCATCGCGAGCAGGCTCACTCCCACAAGGGATCGGTGTTCGCCTTTCGCTCCTCACCACTCATCAGGCCGAGCGTTAGCTCGCCTGCAGCTCTTAATCTTGATCCACCCGCCCCTTCGGAAGGCTGAGTGTAGGTGTTCATCAGGAAGGATCGGCATCGCCCCGCAGAGGTCAAAACTGACAGCGCCGTCAGTTAGCATTTACCTCCCTGACCGGAGAACAGGTTTATAAAGGAAGATACAAACCTGAAAAAAAACCGACCCACAGCCCCGGCGCCCCACTCGCATGCGAATTCAGAAAAACCCCGCCTTGCTCACAGCCCTTCTGATCGTCCTGGCAGCGCTGGGCCTGTGGTACGCCAACAAACCCGCGGCCACCAAACTGACCGCACCCTCTGCGATCCCCGTCCGGGTAGTGAACGTCATCGAAAAAGACGTCCCACGCTACGTCAGCGGCATCGGCTCGGTGCTGTCCCTGCATAGCGTTGTGGTGCGTCCGCAAATCGACGGCATCCTCACCAGAATCCTGGTCAAGGAAGGCCAACGGGTGAACAAAGGCGACCTGCTCGCCACCATCGACGACCGCTCGATCCGCGCCAGCCTCGAGCAGGCCCGAGCGCAACTTGGCGAAAGCCTGGCGCAACTGCAAGTGGCTCAGGTCAACCTCAAGCGCTACAAACTGTTGAGCGTGGACGACGGGGTTTCCAAGCAGACCTACGACCAGCAACAAGCCCTGGTCAACCAACTCAAAGCCACCGCCCAAGGCAACCAGGCCTCGATCGACGCCGCTCAAGTGCAGCTTTCCTACACACAGATTCGCTCCCCGGTAACAGGTCGCGTCGGTATTCGCACGGTGGATGAAGGCAACTTCCTGCGCATGACCGACGCTCAAGGCCTCTTCACGGTGACCCAGATCGACCCGATCGCCGTGGAGTTTTCCCTGCCGCAACACATGTTGCCGACCCTGCAAGGCCTGATCAACGATCCACAGCACACGCCGGTCAAGGCTTACATCGGTGCCGACACCGATGGGGAAACCGGCAACCTGCTGGGCGAAGGTCGCCTGACCCTGATCGACAACCAGATCAACGCCAACACCGGGACCATCCGCGCCAAAGCCGAATTCGCCAACCCCGCACAGAAACTCTGGCCGGGCCTGCTGGTAACGGTAAAGATTCAGACAGCACTGGATAAAAATGCGCTGGTAGTGCCGCCCACCGTCGTACAACGTGGCCTCGATCAACATTTCGTCTACCGGGTCAAGGGTGACAAGGTCGAAGCCGTTCAGGTGCAGATCATTCATCAAGGCAGCGGCCAGGACCTCATCAAAGGCGTGAATCCGGGCGACGTACTGGTCAGCGACGGCCAGTCGCGGCTCAAACCGGGTTCGACCGTGCAGGTCGTGACCGATCCACCGCAAGTGGTGCAATCGGAGCCAAAACCATGAAGGGCCATGGTTCGATCTCCGCGTGGTGCATCGATCATCCGGTGGCGACGGTCCTGCTGACCTTTGCCTTGGTGCTGCTCGGTGTCATCGCCTTCCCGCGACTGCCGATTGCACCACTGCCGGAAGCGGAATTCCCGACCATCCAGGTGGCCGCGCAATTACCCGGCGCCAACCCCGAAACCATGGCCTCGTCGGTGGCCACGCCGCTTGAAGTGCAATTCAGCGCCATCCCCGGCGTGACCCAGATGACCTCGAGCAGCGCCCTGGGCTCGACCATCCTGACCCTGCAATTCACCCTCGACAAAAGCATCGACACCGCCGCGCAGGAAGTCCAGGCCGCGATCAACACCGCCGCCGGCAAACTGCCCAAGGACATGCCGAACCTGCCGAACTGGAGGAAGGTCAACCCGGCCGATAGCCCGGTGCTGATCCTCAGCATCCACTCGCCGCAAATGCCCGGCACCGAAGTCAGTGACCTGGTGGAAACCCTGCTCGCCCGTCAGATTAGCCAGATCGACGGTGTAGGCAATATCAACATCACCGGTCAGCAACGTCCGGCGATCCGGGTGCAGGCGTCAGCAGACAAACTCGCTGCCATCGGCCTGACCCTGGCGGACATTCGCCTGGCAATCCAGCAGACCAGCCTCAATCTGGCCAAAGGGGCGTTGTACGGCGAGTCGAGCATTTCGACCTTGTCCACCAACGACCAGTTGTTCCATCCCGAGGAATACGGTCAGCTGATTGTTTCCTACAAGGACGGCGCACCGGTTCATCTCAAGGATGTGGCCAAAGTCGTCAACGGTTCGGAAGACGCCTACATCCAGGCGTGGGCTGATGGTAAGCCGGGGGTGAACCTGGTGATTTTCCGGCAACCGGGAGCCAACATCGTCGCGACCGTCGACCGAATTCAAGCAGCCCTGCCGGCGCTGGAGGCCATGCTGCCGGCCTCGGTGCAGGTCAACGTGCTGGTCGACCGCACCCAGACCATCCGCGCGTCGTTGCATGAAGTGGAAATCACCCTGCTGATCGCGATCCTGCTGGTGGTGGCGGTGATGGCGCTGTTCCTGCGGCAGTTGTCGGCAACCCTGATCGTGGCGTCGGTGCTCGGTGTGTCGCTGATCGCCAGTTTTGCCCTGATGTACCTCATGGGTTTCAGCCTGAATAACCTGACGCTGGTGGCGATCGTGGTGTCCGTCGGGTTTGTGGTGGACGATGCGATTGTGGTGGTGGAAAACATTCACCGTCACCTGGAAGCCGGCGACGGCAGGCGCGAGGCGGCGATCAAGGGTGCCGGCGAGATCGGTTTTACCGTGGTATCGATCAGTTTCTCGCTGGTGGCGGCGTTCATTCCGCTGTTGTTCATGAGCGGCGTGGTCGGGCGACTGTTCAAGGAGTTCGCCCTGACCGCTACCTCGACCATCATGATTTCGGTGGTGGTGTCCCTGACGCTGGCACCGACGTTGGCCGCGCTATTCATGCGTGCGCCGCAACACCGCCAATCGGGCTTCGGCGAGCGGTTACTGGCGTTGTATGAAAAAGGCCTGCGCCGGGCCCTCGCCCATCAGAAGTTGATGATCGGTGTGTTCGGCCTGTCCCTCGGCTTGGCGGTCGCCGGGTACATTTTCATTCCGAAGGGTTTCTTCCCCGTGCAGGACACCGGTTTCGTCCTTGGCACCACCGAAGCAGCCGCTGATATTTCCTACGGCGACATGGTGAAAAAACACCTGGCAATGGCAGAAATCGTTGCCGCCGACCCCGCTGTCGAGACGTTCTCACACTCGGTCGGCGTTGCGGGCAGCAACCAGACCATCGCTAACGGCCGCTTCTGGATTTCGCTGAAAAAGCGCGGCGATCGAGACGTGTCCGCCAGCCAATTCATCGACCGGATTCGCCCGCAACTGATGAAAGTCCCGGGCATCGTGCTGTACCTGCGCGCCGGGCAAGACATCAACCTCAGTTCCGGTCCGAGTCGCGCGCAGTACCAATACGTGCTCAAGAGCAACGACGGGGCACTCCTGAGCACCTGGACCCAGCGCCTGACGGAAAAGCTGCGCGCCAACCCGGCGTTCCGCGACATTTCCAACGACCTGCAACTGGGCGGCAGCATCACCCACATCAGCATTGACCGCAGCGCCGCAGCGCGTTTCGGCCTGACCGCCAGCGATGTCGACGAAGCGTTGTACGATGCCTTCGGTCAACGGCAGATCAACGAGTTCCAGACCCAGACCAACCAGTACAACGTGATTCTGGAACTCGACACCAAGCAGCGCGGCAAGGCCGAAAGCCTCAACTATTTCTACCTGCGCTCGCCCCTGAGCGGGGAAATGGTGCCGCTGTCGGCCCTGGCGAAATTCGAAGCGCCGACCATCGGCCCGTTATCTATCGCTCATGACGGGATGTTCCCGGCGGCCAACCTGTCGTTCAACCTGGCGCCCGGCGTCGCGTTGGGCGATGCGGTGATCATGCTCGACCAGGCCAAGACCGACATCGGCATGCCGGTGGCCATCAGTGGCAATTTCCAGGGCGCGGCCCAGGCGTTCCAGAGTTCGCTGGCCAGTCAGCCTTGGCTGATTCTGGCGGCGCTGGTCGCGGTGTACATCATTCTTGGCGTTCTGTATGAAAGCTTCGTGCATCCGCTGACGATCATTTCGACGCTGCCCTCGGCGGGGCTGGGGGCGGTGATCATGCTGTGGATCTGCGGCCAGGACTTTTCGATCATGGCGCTGATCGGGCTGGTGCTGCTGATCGGCATCGTCAAGAAGAACGGCATCCTGATGATCGACTTCGCGCTGGAAGCGCAACGCAACCGTGGCTTGCCTCCCGAAGAGGCGATCTATGAGGCGTGTATGACGCGGTTCCGACCGATCATCATGACCACCCTCGCCGCCCTGCTCGGCGCCCTGCCACTGATGCTCGGCTATGGCACCGGCGCCGAACTGCGCCAGCCGCTGGGGATTGCGGTGGTTGGCGGCTTGCTGGTGAGCCAGGCGCTGACGCTGTTCACCACGCCGGTCATATACTTGTGGCTCGAGCGGCTATTCCATCGGCACCCTCTCCCACCAGCATCAGCACCTCAACCGGCGCTGGCGACCACAGACTGAGGCGGGTCATGCGCGTTCTGATTATCGAAGACTTCAAGGCCATTGCGCTGATGCATGGTGGGGATGTTTTTGTGCGCAGTGATCACGGCATGAATACCTTCGGTATCCATCTCCCGGTCTGACCCCGCCAAATGATCGTTCCCACGCTCCGCGTGGGAATGCAGCCAGGGACGCTCCGCGTCCCATTCCAAGCCGAACGCGGAGCGTCCGTTGAGGCATTCCCACGCAGAGCGTGGGAACGATCGGTGGTCAACTGTTGCCTTAAGCGCAACAGTCCTTTCATGAATCCGCTCTTTTTCCCCTCGCAAAACCCCCTTATCTTTGCCGCACCAAACAGCACTTGCCAAGCAAGAAGGTTTTAAAGATGTCCAACACTATGGGTATTGCCAGCGCTTTCGTTTTGTCCTCTTTGTTTCTGTCTCCGTTCGCCATCGCTGAAGAGTCGCAGACGTTCGTCGCGCAAAACTCCGCACGCGCGGCTGCATTCGAACAGACTCACAACGAAATGACGGCCAAGGCTCAGGAAGCTGCGCAAACCCCTCAAGCGTCGAGCACTCAGGCCCGACCACCGATTGAGAAAGAAAGCTGATTGTTCAATATCGCTCTGTTTCCCTCGACACTTTTCATCGGCTCTTTCCTTTGAAAAGTTGTCTTCAAGCCGCTGCTATCAGCGGCTTTTTTTCGTTGTGGTTTTAATCAGTTTTAGTTCGTCTCCCCTAACAAGAAACATCCTGAGTCTCAAGACAATGAGGCTCTAAGTTGACCCAAGGAGCTTTACCGCTAGTGCGTTTCCCTCTCAGATTCAGCCCGTTGTTCATTGCAATCGCTGCAACGGTGACGCCTGCTGCTCACGCCGCAGACGACTCAAACGCCGAAGGTTTCGTTGAAGGATCGAGCCTCAACCTCAACGCCCGTAACTACTACATGAACCGCAACCGCCTGCAGCAGACGGACGACAACATTGAATGGGGCCAGGGTTTCCTTGGCCTCTTCGACTCGGGCTACACCCAAGGCGCCGTCGGTTTCGGCGTTGACGCCCACGCGATGCTCGGGCTCAAGCTCGACGGCGGTGGCGGTACCGATGGGTCGAGCATCCTGCCGGTCAGCGATGGCAACGGCAAAGCGCCGGGCTCGTTCTCGACGGCGGGTGGCACGCTGAAAATGCGTGCCTACGATACCGAACTGAAGGCCGGTGACTTGTTTCTCGCCAACCCGGTGATCGCCGGCGGCGAAACCCGCATGCTGCCCCAGACCTTTCGCGGCGTCAGCCTGACCAACCACCGTTTTGACGGCTGGATGATTGAAGGTGGCCAGGCGAGTTTCACCAAGCCTTACAACCAGAGTGGACACACCCGAATCGGCACGTCCTACGGCAGCCTGGCCGACGGTGACGAAAGTAAGCACCTGAATTGGGCCGGCGTGGCCTGGAGCGGCCTGCCGGGGTTGACCAGCAGCGTCTATGCTTCCGAACTCAAGGACATCTGGAACCAGTATTACTACGACCTGGATTACACCTACGCCTTGAACGATCGGGTCAGCCTCAACCCCGGCCTGCATGCCTATCACACGCAAGACACCGGCGATGCGCTGCTGGGCCACATCGACAACAATACCTACAGCCTGCATTTCACCGTGGGGGTCGGCGATCACAGCGTTACCGCGGCCTATCAGCGGGTCAACGGCAACACGCCGTTCGACTACATCAGCCAGGGCGACAGCGTCTACCTCGACAACTCCCAGCAGTATTCGGACTTCAACGGCCCGAACGAACGCTCTTGGAAACTCAAGTACGCCTACGACTTTGTCGGGCTCGGCCTCCCCGGCCTGACCTCGGCGATCTCTTACTCCCGAGGTGAACTGGACCTGACCAAGGTCGATCCGGACAGTCCCGGTTATGCCTCGTGGTACAGCGCTGACGGCAAAAACGCCAGGCACTGGGAACGTGACATCGACCTCAACTACGTGGTTCAGGGCGGCAAGGCCAAAAACCTGGCGCTGCGCCTGCAATGGGCGACCAACCGTGGAGGCAACGGCTATGGCGCGCTGGATCAGGACACCGATGAATACCGGGTGATCGTCGACTACCCGCTCAATGTCTTCTAAGCTTCAATAAGCAAAAGGCCAGCATGTTTTGCTGGCCTTTTTTTTACTCGGGATTTATACAGGCGCACCGAACGCAAATGGTTTCCGGGATTCTGCCTGAGTCTTGCAAAACACTTTAATAACGCCTCATTAGCAGAAGTAGAACCATGAGTGTGAGCAGTGCGACATCTCACCACCCGGTCCGGTCGACGCGATCGGAGCGGCTCCTGGTTCTCGGCAGTTTGCTGTTGGTGATTGCGATATTGAGCATCGTCGCGTTCCTGCTCATTCGCGAACGCGCCAATGCTGAACAGTCGGCCACTCGCGCAGCAACCAACATTGTGCAACTGATCGACGCCGACGTGCTGCGCAATGTCGAACTCTATGACGTGTCCTTGCTCGGCTTGATCGCTGCCTCCCAGCGTGAAGACCTCAAGAACGTTTCTCCTGCCATTCGCCATTTGGCCTTGTTTGACCGTGCCACTGCCGCGCCGCACAAGGGCGACATTCTGTTGCTGGACAACAAGGGTGACGTGATCGCCGACTCGGCCTCGGTAGAACCCAGAAAGGGCAATTTTGCCGACCGCGAATACTTTCAGTCGCACGTGAACAATCGCGACACGAACATGCTCATCAGCCGTCCCTTCCGTTCCAGCCAACCTGAACATGAATGGCGAATCAGCTTCAGTCGCCGAATCAGCGGCTCACAAGGCGAATTTCTTGGCGTGGCCGAAGCTGCCATGCGCTTGAGTTATTTCGATCAACTGTTCAACAGCTTGAGCATCGGTCGTGACAGCTCGGTCAACCTGATCAGCTCGGACGGGATTCTTCTGGCCCAGGAGCCCCGCTTGGCCGAGGAGCTGATTGGCAAGGACTTCAGCAGCCGTCCCAACTTCCAGCGCATCGTCAAAGAAGGCAACGGCAGCTTCACCGGTGTTTCAAGCCGCTATAAGGACAAACGCCTGTACACGTTCTCCAAGGTGGGCAACTTGCCGTTGATCGTCATCGTTGCACTGTCCAGTGATGAAGTGTTTGCCTCGTGGAAGCGTACGGCGGTGGTGGTTAGCGTTGCGACGATGGCGCTGTGCATCGGCTTGCTCTGGCTGACCTGGCTGCTCAGCCGCGAACTGCGCCTGCGCCACCACGCCGAACAGGAACTGGCGCAACTGGCGGCTACCGATCCCTTGACCGGCCTGGCCAACCGCCGAACGCTGGATCAGGTGCTGCGGCATGAGTGGTTCCGCGCTCAACGTTCCGGCCAGCCTTTGTCGCTGCTGATGATTGATGCCGACCATTTCAAGGCGTTCAACGATCGTCATGGGCATCAGGCTGGCGATGATGCGTTGCGCTCGGTGGCCAAGGTGATCGCCGACAATGTGAGACGACCCGCTGACCTGGTCGCCCGTTATGGCGGTGAGGAGTTTTCGGTGATTCTCGCGGAAACCGATAGCCAGGGTGCGCAACAGATTGCCGAACACATCCGCGCGACCGTAGAGCAGTTGCCGCGGGTGGCAGGTGCCGAGTCGCCGATTACTGTCAGTATCGGTATCAGCACCTGGACCACCTCCACCGACATCAGCCTCGAACAGCTATTGTTTGCAGCGGACAAGGCGCTGTATCAGGCCAAGGAAAGTGGGCGTAATCGGGTAGTCGCAGGATGATCGTTCCCACGCTCCGCGTGGGAATGCAGCCCGGGACGCTCCGCGTCCCTTTCGAGAGCTGGAACGCGGAGCGTCCCTTGAGGCATTCCCACGCGGAGCGTGGGAACGATCATCGCAATGCGTGGGAACGATCGACTTTCCAGGCATAAAAAAAGGCCACCCGAAGGTAGCCTTTAAAAACTAGAGAGGTTTTTACTTACACGGCCGCAACTGGACGCATGTAAGAGATCGGTGCAGTGCTGGCGTCTTCGAAAGTCACGACTTCCCAAGCATCTGTCTGCTCAATCAACTTGCGCAGCAGCTGGTTGTTCAATGCATGTCCGGACTTGAAGCCCTTGAACTCACCAATCAGGCTATTGCCCAGCAGGTAGAGGTCACCAATTGCATCGAGGATCTTGTGCTTCACGAATTCGTCTTCATAGCGAAGGCCGTCTTCGTTCAGTACGCCATCCGCGTCGACCACAATAGCGTTTTCAACGCTGCCGCCGAGTGCGAGGTTGTGCTTGCGCAGGTACTCGATATCACTCATGAAACCAAAGGTACGGGCGCGGCTGACTTCTTTTACAAACGAAGTGCTGGAAAAATCCACGCTTGCACTTTGTGTGCGGTTACGGAAAACCGGGTGATCGAAATCGATCTCGAAACTCACCTTGAAGCCTTCGAAAGGGACGAAAGTGGCGCGCTTGTCGCCGTCTTCCACTGTCACTTCCCGCAGGATCCGGATGAACTTCTTCGGTGCGTCCTGTTCTTCCAGGCCGGCCGATTGAATCAGGAATACGAAAGGTCCAGCGCTACCATCCATGATCGGAACTTCAGACGCGGAGAGCTCGACGTAGGCGTTATCGATGCCCAGGCCAGCCATGGCCGAGAGCAAGTGCTCCACCGTATCCACTTTGGTGTCACCACTGACCAATGTGGTCGACATCGTGGTTTCACCAACGTTTTCCGCGCGGGCAGGAATCTGCACCACAGGGTCGAGATCGGCACGAACAAACACAATGCCGGTGTCGATAGGTGCGGGCTTGAGGGTCAGGTATACCTTTTCCCCGGAGTGCAGGCCTACACCTGTAGCACGGATAATATTTTTCAGTGTGCGTTGTTTAATCATGGCTTGGGCCGCTTCAGCGCAAATTGCGAACTGGTATCAACAAAGGCTGGCGATGATAGCAGACCAGACCTTTGCTGAACACCAATCACCTTCATAGCCCTGATACATTCCATCAATCGGCCTGACGACGCAGGAAAGCCGGGATGTCCAGGTAGTCCAGATCATCTTGCGGATTCATCTTCGCGGCAGTCGCAGCACCGGCCTGAGCCTGGTTGCGCATGACGGTCGGACGGTCCAGATCACGGTAGTTCACAGCAGGCGCTTCCTGACGCGAAGACGCTTGTTGCTGCGGCTGCGAAGCCACGGACGTGTGCATGGTGTTGTCGATGACCTTTACAGGCTTCTCGATTTTTGCGCCCAAACCAGTGGCTACTACTGTTACGTGCAGCTCGTCGCGCATGTCCGGATCGATAACGGTACCGACCTTGACCATCGCGTGCTCGGAAGCGAAAGCTTCGATGATGCTACCCACGTCGGAGTACTCACCCAGGGACAGGTCAGGACCGGCGGTGATGTTCACCAGGATGCCGCGTGCACCTTGCAGGTTCACGTCTTCCAGCAATGGGTTGCGAATGGCCGCTTCGGTGGCCTCACGTGCACGGTTCGGACCGCTGGCGCAGCCAGTGCCCATCATCGCCATGCCCATTTCGCTCATCACGGTACGCACGTCGGCAAAGTCGACGTTGATCATGCCCGGACGCTTGATGATGTCGGAGATACCGCGAACGGCACCGGCCAGTACATCGTCGGCCTTGGCGAATGCGGACAGCAGGCTTGCGTCCTTGCCAAGGATGGTCAGCAGCTTCTCGTTGGGAATGGTGATCAACGAGTCGACGCTTTCAGACAGCAGACGGATGCCTTCATCGGCGATCTGCATGCGCTTGCGACCTTCGAACGGGAAAGGACGAGTCACCACCGCAACGGTGAGAATCCCCATTTCCTTGGCCACTTCAGCAATGATCGGCGCAGCACCGGTACCGGTACCACCGCCCATGCCAGTGGTGATGAACACCATATTGGTGCCCTGCAGGACTTCGGCAATGCGCTCGCGATCTTCGAGAGCGGCCTGACGACCTACTTCAGGGTTGGCGCCAGCGCCGAGACCTTTGGTCACGCCGGTGCCCAGTTGCAGGATGGTCCGCGCGCCGATGCTTTTCAGCGCTTGGGCATCAGTGTTGGCGCAGATGAATTCAACGCCTTCAATGTTGCTCTTGACCATGTGGTTGACGGCGTTGCCGCCGCCTCCGCCAACACCGATAACTTTAATAACCGGGCTTGCGGGGATGTTGTCTACGAGTTCGAACATTTTCCCTCTCCTTTCATTTCTCTAGTTTTTTCGCCTACTGCGTTTTGCTGCTTTTACCGCTTGCCGCTTGAAACTTGTCGCTTGAATCTGCTTCGTTAGAAGTTGCCTTGTACCCAGCTCTTGATGCGATCGAGCAAGGCGGCTTTCGGTTCTTCATTGCTGTAGCTGTCGCGGCTGCTGATGCCCGAGAAGGAAATCCCGTCGGACTGCTTCTGCAGGCCGTACATCAACAGGCCAACGCCAGTGGAATAAATCGGGTTGCGGACCACGTCGTCCAGGCCCTTGACGCCATGCGGCACGCCCAGGCGCACCGGCATGTGGAAGATTTCTTCGGCCAGTTCGACTGCGCCTTCCATCTTCGACGTACCACCGGTCAGCACGATGCCGGCCGGGATCAGGTCTTCGTAGCCACTGCGACGCAGTTCGGCCTGGATCAGCGTGAAGAGTTCGTCGTAACGCGGCTCGACCACTTCGGCCAAGGCCTGACGGGACAGCTCGCGCGGTGGACGGTCGCCGACACTTGGGACCTTGATGGTTTCACCGGCACCGGCCAGTTTGGCCAGGGCGCAGGCGTAGCGAATCTTGATTTCTTCGGCGTACTGGGTCGGAGTGCGCAACGCCATGGCGATGTCGTTGGTCACCTGGTCGCCCGCAATCGGGATCACTGCGGTGTGACGGATCGCGCCTTCAGTGAAGATCGCGATGTCGGTGGTGCCGCCACCGATGTCCACCAGGCACACGCCCAGCTCTTTCTCGTCGTCGGTCAGGACCGAGTAGGCCGAAGCCAGCTGCTCGAGAATGATGTCGTCGATTTCCAGGCCGCAGCGACGCACGCATTTTTCAATGTTCTGTGCGGCGTTGACGGCGCAGGTGACCACGTGAACCTTGGCTTCCAGACGTACGCCCGACATGCCCAGAGGCTCACGAACGCCTTCCTGGTTATCGATCACGTAATCCTGCGGCAGGGTGTGCAGCACGCGCTGGTCAGCCGGGATCGCTACAGCCTGGGCGGCGTCGAGCACGCGCTCGAGGTCGGCGGAGCTGACTTCGCGATCACGAATCGCCACGATGCCGTGGGAGTTCAGGCTGCGGATGTGATTGCCGGCCACGCCGACGAACGCCGAGTGAATGCGGCAACCAGCCATCAGCTGCGCCTCTTCGATCGCGCGCTGGATCGATTGCACGGTGGACTCGATGTTCACCACCACGCCTTTCTTCAGGCCACGGGACGGATGGGTACCGATCCCGACGATTTCCAGCGTGCCGTCGTCCGAGACCTCGCCGACCAGCGCCACCACTTTGGAGGTGCCGATATCGAGACCGACGATCATTTTGCCGCTTTGCACGTTTGCCATGGTCCTGCCTCTTCTTAATTCTTCGCGACAGCGGGTTGGGCTGTCGTGGGCGCTACAGGTTCCCGCCAGCCAACAGCGAGGCCGTTGGCGTAGCGCAGATCGATGCGCGCAATGTTCGTAATCTGTTCTTTAAGCGTCTTGTCATAGATGGCAATGAAACGGCGCATCTTTTCCAGCAGGTTGCCGCGTCCCAGCAACAGTTCGATTCCCGGGCCCGCGCTGCCGGCGCCGGTGGTCAGGAACCAGCTACCTCGATCGCGCAATTCCAGGCGCGCAATCGAGAAGCCCAACGGCCTGAGCATCTGGCTCAGCACCTGGTATTGCTGCATCACTTGCTGTTGGGCCCGTTGTGGGCCGAACAGCTGTGGCAAATGTTCGTAGTTCGCCAGCTCGCGCGGGGTGAACGCCTGGCCCTGGTTGTTCAACAGCGATTCATCGCCCCAACGGGCCACCGGCAGTTGTTCTTCCAGGCGGATCACCACTTGATCCGGCCACACCCGACGCACTTCGGCGTGGGCAATCCATGGCATCGTTTCCAGCTCGGTACGCATGCTCGCCAGGTCGATGGTGAAGAAGCTCGACGCCACGTACGGGGCGATCCGTTGCTGTATTGCTTGCTGGCTGATGTAACTCAGGTCGCCCTGCACGTTGATCCTGGTGATCGGCCGGTCGGCGTACGGCAACAAACGCTGCGCGCCTTCGTAAGTACCGAAACCCAGTGCGACCAGCAGCACCGGCCAGAACAGGCTTTTCAGAAAACCGAAATTGGCTTTCGGCAGGCGCGCAGACATCGGCTCTTTGGCCACCATTCGGCTGGCACCCCGCGGTACCGGCTTGCGGCCGGTCGGTGCGGAGGGCTGATGTCTCAGCTGTGCGCCTTGCATGGTCTTAACCTCGCGGCTCAATGCTTGCGGCCAGAATCGCCAGAACCAGTTGCTGGAAATCCAGACCGGCAGCACGAGCCGCCATCGGCACCAGACTGTGATCGGTCATGCCCGGTGCGGTATTGACTTCCAGAAACCAGAACTGCCCGTCGGCGTCCTGCATCACGTCAGCCCTGCCCCAACCGGCGATACCCAGCGCCTCACAGGCTTTCGCCGTGAGGTCCATCAGTTCTTTTTCTTTGTTGCTGTCCAGGCCACACGGAATCCGATACTGGGTATCGCAAGCCACGTACTTGGCGTCGTAGTCGTAGAAGCTGTGCGTCGTGCCCAGGGCAATCGGTGGCAACACCTGGTCACGCAGGGTGGCGATGGTGAACTCCGGACCTTGAATCCATTGCTCGACCAACACTTGCGAATCGTAGGTACTGGCCGCTTTCCACGCGTCGATCAGCTCCGACGTGGAGGTCACTTTGGCCATCCCGATACTTGAACCTTCATGGGCCGGTTTGACGATCAAAGGGAAGCCCAGTTCCGTCACCGCCGAAATACAATCGGCCTCGCAGCTCAGTACGGCATGGCGTGGCGTCGGAATACCGAGGCTGTGCCAGACCTGTTTTGTCCGCAGCTTGTCCATGGCCAGCGCCGAAGCAAGAATGCCGCTGCCGGTGTACGGAATACCCAGGCATTCCAGCAGGCCCTGCATGCTGCCGTCTTCACCGCCACGACCGTGGAGAATGATGAAGGCGCGATCGATTTTTTCGTTCAGCAGGCGCTGCAACAGATCATCGCCCACGTCGAGACCGAACGCGTCCACACCGGCGCTTAGCAGCGCGTCGAGAACCGCGTTACCCGACTTGAGGGAAACCTCACGCTCGGCACTCTTGCCGCCGAAGAGCACGGCGACGCGGCCGAAATCTTTCGGCGCGACAGTGGAGACGAGGTTGGCGTAAGCAGCAGTCATTTCAACTTCCCCACACTCGGCGCAGCAACGGCGCCAGCGAACAACGGACTTTTCAACAGTTTTGGAGCAAGACCACCGATGTCACCGGCGCCCTGGCACAGCAGGATGTCGCCAGCACGCAGCAGCGGCTTGACCACCGGCGCGAGATCGACACCGCGCTCGATGTAGATCGGGTCGAGCTGACCGCGCTGACGGATGCTGTTGCACAACTTGCGGCTGTCGGCGCCCGGGATCGGTTCTTCACCGGCCGGGTAGACTTCCATCAGCAACAGGACGTTGGCGTCGGCCAATACATTGACGAAATCGTCGTACAGGTCACGGGTGCGGCTGTAACGGTGCGGCTGGTAGACCATCACCAGACGGCGTTCCGGCCAGCCACCGCGCACGGCTTTGATGACCGCGGCAACTTCGGTCGGGTGGTGACCGTAGTCGTCGACCAGCATCACGCTGCCACCGTCTACTGGCAGTTCGCCGTAGACCTGGAAGCGTCGACCGACACCCTGGAACCCGGACAGGCCCTGGACGATGGCTTCATCGCTGACGCCTTCATCGGTGGCGATGCAGATGGTTGCCAGTGCATTCAACACGTTGTGGTTGCCCGGCATGTTCACCGAGACATCCAGCGGATCGCGATCAGGACGCAGCACGGTGAAGAAGGTCTGCATGCCCTGCTGACGCACATTGATCGCACGCACATCGCAGTCGTCGCCGAAGCCATAAGTCACGGTCGGACGTTTTACCAACGGCAAGATTTCACGCACCACCGGATCGTCCAGGCACACCACCGCCAGACCGTAGAACGGCAGGTTGTGGAGGAACTCGACGAAGGTTTTCTTCAGTTTATTGAAGTCACCGTCGTAGGTCGCCATGTGGTCGGCGTCGATGTTGGTGACCACGGCCACCAGCGGCTGCAAGTGCAGGAAGCTGGCGTCGCTTTCATCTGCTTCAGCGATCAGGTAACGACTGGTGCCCAGTTGGGCATTGGTGCCCGCGGCATTCAGACGGCCACCGATCACGAATGTCGGGTCCAGGCCACCGGCGGCGAACACCGAAGCGATCAGGCTGGTGGTGGTGGTTTTGCCATGGGTACCGGCGACGGCGATGCCGTGGCGGTAGCGCATCAGCTCAGCCAGCATTTCAGCGCGAGGCACCACCGGGATGCGGCGTTCCAGGGCAGTGGCGACTTCCGGGTTGGAGGTGTTCACGGCACTGGAGGTGACCAGTACGTCGGCGTTCGCGGCGTTCTCGGCGCGGTGGCCGATAAAGATCTGGGCGCCGAAGGACTCGAGACGCTCGGTCACCGGTGAAGCTTTCAGGTCGGAACCGGACACTTCATAGCCCAGGTTCAACAACACTTCGGCAATGCCGCACATGCCCACGCCGCCGATCCCGACGAAATGGATGCGACGGATGCGGCGCATTTCCGGTTGCGGCATGGCTTTCTGATTCTCAACCATGGGCCACCTCCAGGCAGGTATCGACCACGTTACGGGTTGCATCGGGTTTGGCCAGGCGGCGTGCCGCGGTAGCCATGTCGGTGAGTCGTTGTGGTTGCATCAGGACCTCTGTCAGGCGTGCGGCAAGATCCGCTGCGCCAGTCGTTCTTTGCGGCATCAGGAAGGCAGCGCCTTCACGGGCCAAATAATCGGCGTTGCGGGTCTGGTGATCGTCGATCGCGTGGGGCAAAGGCACCAGCATCGAGGGCAGACCGGCGGCGGCCAGTTCACTGATGGTCAACGCGCCTGCGCGGCACACCACCAGGTCGGCCCAGCCATAGGCGTGGGCCATGTCTTTGATGAAAGGCTGCACTTGCGCCTCGACGCCAGCCGCGCGATAGCGCTCTGCAGTCACTTCATCGTGGTTTTTGCCGGCCTGATGAAACACTTCCGGGCGCAGGTCGGGGGCGACTTGCGACAGGGCTTCAGGCAGCAACTTGTTCAACGGTTCTGCGCCCAGGCTTCCACCCAGGATCAGCAAACGCGCCTTGCGACCGGCCAGAGCCTGTCGCGGTGTTTCGAGGAACAGCTCGGTGCGCACCGGGTTACCGGTGGTCCGACGGCTGCCCGACAGAGTAAAGGTGTCGGGGAACGCTTCACAGACTCGGGCGGCCAACGGCACCAGCAACCGATTGGCGGTACCGGCCACGGCGTTCTGCTCGTGAACGATCACCGGCACACCAGCCAGTTTGGCGGCAACGCCACCGGGACCGGTCACATAACCGCCAAAGCCGACGACACACACCGGCCGCAACTGGCGAATGATCGCCCGAGCCTGCCAGATCGACTTGAGCAACATGAATGGGGCCTTGAGCAGGGACAATTTGCCCTTGCCACGCAATCCGCTGGCATTGATCCGATGCAGTTCGATGCCGGCCATCGGGACCAGTTCGTTCTCGATGCCACGCGGTGTCCCCAGCCAATGCACGGTGTAACCACGGGCCTGGAATTCGCGAGCACACGCCAGCGCCGGGAACACGTGGCCACCGGTGCCGCCCGCCATGATCAATACGTTAGCGCCCATGGGTCGGCTCCTCGGCGAAGTCACTCTCATGGAACTCCATCTCTTCGCTGCCCAAGTGGGTTCGACTTTCCCACTCGATGCGCAGCAACAAGCCGAGACAGGCACAGCAGATCACCAACGAGCTACCGCCGTAACTGAGAAACGGCAGGGTCAGACCCTTGGTTGGCAGCAGACCGACGTTCACCCCGATGTTGATCAGGAACTGACCAATCCATAGGAACGACAAGCCGTACGCGATGTAGGCGGCGAAAAACTGCTTGGCCTTCTCGGCCCAATAACCGATGTACATCCCGCGAATACAGACAAAGGCGAACAGCGCTACCGTGCACAAAGAACCGACGGCACCCAGTTCTTCGGCCAGGACCGAAAACACGAAGTCGGTGTGGGCTTCCGGCAGGTAGAACTGTTTCTGCACGCTGTTGCCCAGGCCAACGCCCAGCCATTCGCCGCGACCAAAAGCGATCAACGCTTGAGACAACTGATAACCGGCACCGAACTGGTCGGCCCACGGATCGGCAAAGTTGGTCAGGCGCGCCATTCGATACGGCTGCACTTGAATCAGCAACACCACCGCCCCGACCGCCAGGACAACCATCAGGGAAAAACGGAACAGCCCGACCCCGCCGAGGAACAGCATCGCCGCAGCAGCGCCCATCATCACGACAGTGGCGCCGAAGTCCGGCTCCATCAGCAACAGACCCGCCATTGGCAGCAGAACGATGAACGGCTTGAAGAAGCCCATCCAGCTTTCACGCACTTCTTTCTGACGACGCACCAGGTAGCCGGCGAGGTAGATCACCACGAACACCTTGGCGATCTCGGAAGGCTGAACGTTGAAGAAACTGAAGCCGATCCAGCGCATCGAACCGTTCACTTCACGGCCGATCCCCGGGATGATCACCATCACCAGCAAACCGAACGCACCAATCAGCATCAGCCAGCCCAGGCGTTGCCAGGTGGCGATCGGAATCATCATGGTGACGATGCAGGCACCCAGGCCCAGCACCACGTAGATAAGGTGGCGAATCATGTAGTACAGCGCGCTGCCCGACTGCACAGCCGCCACTTCGGTCGATGCCGAGGCAATCATGACCAGCCCGAGGCCGATCAAGGCCAGGCAGCCGGCGAGCATAGGGAAGTCGAGGTCGATACCGCGCCCGGTGATGATCGGCGACGGGTAGGGCTTGATGATGTTCATCAGGCTCATGCCAGGTCCTCCACAGCGCGGACGAACTGGTGACCACGGTCTTCGTAATTCTTGAACATGTCGAAACTGGCGCAGGCCGGCGACAACAACACGGCGTCGCCCTTCTCTGCGATGGCGCGGCATTGCTCGACCGCTTCGATCAGCGAGTTGACGCGAATCAGTGGCACGGCATCGCCGATGGCTTGAGCAATCAGCTCGGCGTCACGCCCCATCAGCACCACGGCGCGGCAGTTGGCCGCCACCGGATCACGCAAGTCCTTGAACTCGGCACCCTTGCCATCGCCACCGGCGATCAGCACGAGTTTGCCGTCGATGTCCGCGCCCAGGCCTTCGATGGCCGCCAGTGCGGCACCGACGTTGGTGGCTTTGGAATCGTTGTAGTAGCTCACGCCATTCAGGTCACGGACCCACTGGCAGCGATGCTCGAGCCCGGCGAAGGTGCGCAGGCTCGCCAGCATCGCGTCGAACGGCAGGCCGACGGCGTGGCCCAGGGCCAATGCCGCCAAGGCGTTGGACTGGTTGTGGGCACCGCGAATTTTCAGCTCGCGCACTGGCATCAGGTTCTGGAATTCGAAGGCCAGGTACTTCTCGCCGTCTTCTTCGCGGATACCGAATGCCTTGAAATCGGGCTTGCTCAAACCGAAGGTCCAGCATGGCTGGCCTTCGCCAATCAGCGGACGGCTCAAGGCATCCTGACGGTTGACCACAAACTGCCTGGCACCCCGGAAGATCCGGTGCTTGGCCAGGTGATAAGCCGGCAGGCCGCTGTAGCGGTCCATGTGGTCTTCGCTGACGTTGAGCACGGTCGCCACTTCGGCGTTGAGCTGATCGGTGGTCTCGAGCTGGAAGCTCGACAGTTCCATCACGTACAGCTCGACGTCGTCGCTGAGCAGGTCCAGCGCCGGCGTACCGAGGTTGCCACCGACGGCGACACGCTTGCCGGCCGCCGCAGCCATCTCGCCGACCAGTGTGGTGACGGTGCTTTTCGCGTTGGAACCGCTGATGGCGACGATCGGCGCCTTCGCGTTACGCGCGAACAACTCGATGTCACCGGACAATTTCACGCCACGGGCGGCGGCAGCCTGCAGGGCCGGGGTCGCCAGCGCCAGGCCGGGGCTCACGTAGAGCTCGTCGGCGCGGCACAGGAATTCGACGTCCAGCTCGCCACAACGCACTTCCACGTGCGGATAGTCACGCTTGAGCGTGGCCAGTTCCGGTGGATTTTCCCGCGTGTCGGCAACAGCAAACGACGTGCCCCGGTTCGCCAGGAAGCGAACCAGGGACATGCCGCTCTTGCCGAGGCCGACAACGATGCGGAAGTGGTCAGAAGCGATCAGAGACACTCGTTCTACCTCAGCTTCAGGGTGGCAAGGCCAACCAGTACGAGAATCACGGTGATGATCCAGAAACGGACGATCACACGCGGCTCGGGCCAGCCCTTGAGTTCAAAGTGGTGGTGAATCGGTGCCATGCGAAACACACGGCGACCGGTCAACTTGAAGGAGGCAACCTGGATGACGACGGACAGGGTCTCCATCACGAACACGCCGCCCATGATGAACAGAACGATTTCCTGGCGGACGATCACCGCAATAGTGCCCAGTGCCGCGCCCAGCGCCAGTGCGCCGACGTCGCCCATGAACACCTGAGCCGGATATGTGTTGAACCAGAGAAACCCGAGGCCCGCGCCGATCAAGGCGCCGCAGAACACAATCAGCTCGCCTGCGCCCGGTACATACGGGATCAACAGGTATTCAGCGAATTTCACGTTACCCGACAGGTAGCAGAAGATCCCCAACCCGCCGCCGACCATTACGGTGGGCATGATCGCCAGACCGTCGAGGCCGTCGGTCAGGTTGACCGCGTTGCTCGAGCCAACGATCACGAAGTAAGTCAGGACAATGAAACCTATGCCCAGCGGAATGCTGTGGTCCTTGAGCATCGGCAGGATCAGGGTGGTTTCTACCGGTGTCGCTGCGGTCATATAAA
Source organism: Pseudomonas sp. ES4 (assembly GCF_050586665.1). Classification (NCBI taxonomy): domain Bacteria; kingdom Pseudomonadati; phylum Pseudomonadota; class Gammaproteobacteria; order Pseudomonadales; family Pseudomonadaceae; genus Pseudomonas; species Pseudomonas sp. ES4. The sequence goes on from NZ_JBOBDO010000001.1 coordinate 361,184, forward strand.
GGAAGATCGCCGCGCCCAGGCCGAACACGGACTGCCAGAAATACTTCCAGCGGCTCGGAAGGCCACGGGAGTTCTTCTCGATCACTTTGCGGTAATCGTCGACCCAGCCGATCGCGCCGAACAGCAAAGTCACCAGCAGCACGGTCCACACGTAACGGTTGCTCAGGTCAGCCCACAGCAAAGTGCTGACACCGATGGACGACAGGATCAGCGCGCCGCCCATGGTCGGGGTGCCGGACTTGGACAGGTGCGATTGCGGACCGTCGTTGCGAACGGATTGACCGATCTGACGATTCTGTAACGTGCGGATCATCCACGGGCCGTAGCACAGCGACAAAACCAACGCGGTCAGCACACCGAGAATCCCGCGCAGGGTCAGGTACTGAAAGACCGCGAAGCCTTTGTAGAACTGTTGCAGATACTCCGCTAGCAGCAGCAGCATTAATGTTTCTCCAGGCTGGTCCCGCACAAAGCGGCGACGATGTTTTCCATCGCGGCGCTGCGCGAGCCCTTGATCAAAATGGTGGTGTTTGTGTCTTGCTCGGCGCCCAGGGACTCGATCAGTTCAGCCTGCGTGCTGAAGTGAAAGGCCTGCGGACCGAAAGCGTTCACGGCGTGAGCCATCATCGGCCCGACGGCGTAAAGCGCGGAAACCTTGCCGCGGGCGTACTCGCCCACATCGCGGTGCCCCTGCTCCGCCCAATCGCCCAACTCGCCGATATCCCCGAGCACCAGAACGGTGCGGCCGGAAAAGCCGGCGAGTATATCAACGGCGGCGCACATGGAGGTGGGGTTCGCGTTATACGTGTCATCAATTACGCGCATGCCATTGCTGGCCAGTTGCGCGACGGTGCGGCCCTTGACCGGTTGCACCGCGCCCAGACCGGTGGCGATGCCGAACAGCGACACGCCCAGTGCATGGGCGGCGGCGGCGGCGGCCATGGCATTGGCGACGTTATGGGTGCCGAGCAGGTTCAGTTGAACGCGCTCAATACCTTCAGGGCTGTGCAGGTTGAAAGCCGGGCAACCGCGAGCGTCGCGGTCCAGATCGCTGGCGTAGAAATCGGCACTGACATTGCTCAGGGCGAAGGTCAGCACTTTGCGACCGGCAGCGCGGGTCTTCCAGATGTCGAACGCCTTGTCGTCAAGATTGAGAACGGCGACGCCATCGGCATCCAGCCCTTCAATAATCTCGCCCTTGGCTTCAACGATTTTTTCCGGCCCGCCGAACTCGCCGACGTGGGCGGTCCCAGCGTTGTTGAGCACGGCCACGTGCGGCTTGGTCATGCCGACGGTGTAGGCGATTTCGCCGAGACGCGAAGCACCCAGCTCAATCACCGCAGCGGTATGTTCCGGTGCAAGTTCGAGCAGGGTCAGCGGTACGCCGAGGTCATTGTTCAGGTTGCCACGGGTCGCCAACACCGGACCGCGCGTGCGCAGGATGCTGGCAAGCATTTCCTTGACCGTGGTCTTGCCGCTGGAACCGGTGATGGCCGCGACAGGATGGGTGTAAGCCGAACGGTTCAATGCACCGAGTTGCCCCAGCGCCTGACGCGTATCTTTGACCAGCAACTGCGGCAGTGCGCTGTCGGCGACTTCACGCTCGACCAACGCCGCCACGGCGCCTTTTGCGGCGACGTCATTGAGATAGTCATGACCATCGAAACGCGGGCCGGCCAGGGCAATAAAGAGTTGGCCTGGCTTGATCGCGCGGCTATCGATGCTGACGCCGTCGAAGCTGGCATCGGCAGAAACCAGGCGGGCATTCAGCGCGCCGGTCAGTTCGCTCAGTTTCAAGGCTTTAAGCATGGGCCACCTCCCATGCGGTCAAGGCGTGACCGGCCTCGATCAGATCGGAGAAAGCATGACGCTGGCCGTTGATTTCCTGATAGTCCTCGTGACCTTTACCGGCCAGGACAATCACGTCATCCGCCGAAGCGTTGGCGATCAATTGGGCAATCGCCTGGCCACGGCCTGCGACGAAGGTGACTTTATCCACAGCGGTAAAACCGGCGCGGATGTCGTCGAAGATCACTGCCGGGTCTTCAGTGCGCGGGTTGTCATCGGTCACCAGCACGCCGTCAGCCAGACGCTCGACCACTTCAGCCATCAGCGGACGCTTGCCGCGATCGCGATCACCACCGCAACCGAACAGGCACAGCAAACGACCTTTGGCGTGAGGACGCAGGGCCATCAAGACTTTTTCCAGCGCATCCGGTGTATGAGCGTAATCGACCACCACCAGCGGCTGAGTACCGCCGCCGAGGCGCTGCATGCGTCCGGCCGGGCCTTCGAGTTTTGGCAGGACCTTGAGAATTTCGTCTAGCGCGTAGTCAAGACCCAGCAAGGCGCCGACCGCGGCCAGCACGTTGCTCAGGTTGAAGCGACCGAGCAAGGTGCTGCGCAGATGATGCTCACCCTGCGGCGTGACCAGCGTGGCGCGCACGCCCTCGTCATCGAACTGCGCTTCACGGCAATAAAGGTAGGCCCTGGAGTCTTCCAGGCTGTAGGTGATCAAGCGCGACTCACCATCATCAGCGGCCAGTCGGCGGCCGAAATCGTCGTCGAGGTTGACCACCCGGCACTTCAAATCATTCCAGGCAAACAACTTGGCCTTGGCTTCGCCGTAGGCTTGCATGGTGCCGTGGTAATCCAGGTGATCGCGGGACAGGTTGGTCATCACCGCCACATCGAAGGCCAGTGCGGTCACGCGCCCCTGATCCAGACCGTGGGAAGAAACTTCCATGGCGACGGCTTTGGCACCGGCCTTTTTCAGGTCGGCGAGGGTTGCCTGCACGGCGATCGGGTTCGGCGTGGTGTGCAAGCCGCTTTCGAGCGCGCCGTAAAAACCGGTACCCAACGTGCCGACGATGCCGCAGTGCTGGCCGAGCAAATCCAGGGCTTGTGCAACCAACTGCGTCACGCTGGTTTTGCCGTTGGTGCCGGTCACGCCGATCAGGTTCAGGTGACGACTAGGGTCACCGTAAAAACGCCCGGCAATGTCCGACAGCTGCGCCGCCAGGCCTTTGACCGGAATCAGCGGGACATCGGTAATCGGCAATACGGTCGCGCCTTCGACTTCATACGCCACAGCGGCAGCGCCGCGTTGCAGGGCGTCGGCAATGTGCGCGCGTCCGTCGAACTTGCCGCCAGGGACGGCGAGAAACAGATCGCCTGCCCGCACGTTGCGGCTGTCCAGGGTCAGTTCGCGGATCAACAGATCGCGGCCGGCGTGGGCGAAAATCTTGTTCAAGCTCAGAGACATCAGCCTCGCCCTCCATTGGCTTTCAGCGGAACGACCGGTGCTGCGTTCGCTTGTTGAGTAGGTGTCAGGTTGTCCGGGGTGATGTTCATCAGGCGCAAGGTCCCGGACATCACTTTGCTGAACACCGGGGCCGATACCAGACCACCGAAGTAACCGGCCTTGGACGGTTCATCGATCACCACCACGATGGCATAGCGCGGATCACTCATCGGGCCGAAGCCGGCGAACAGCGAGCGGTAGGAATTCTCGGCGTAGCCTTTGGTGCCGACCGACGTCTTGCGCGCGGTACCCGACTTGCCGCCCACGTGATACGCCGGCACTTGCGCACGGAATACACCGCGCGGGGCTTCGATCACTTGTTGCAGCATGGTTTGCATGGTCTTCGCGACAGCTTCCGGCAATACCTGTGTGGTTTGCGGTGCCTTGTCGGTTTTGATCAGGGTCAGCGGCGCGAGGCGACCGTTGTTGGCCAGGGCCGAGAAAGCGTGGACCAACTGGATCGCGGTCACGGAGATACCGTAGCCGTACGACAGCGTGGCGGTTTCAGCCTTGCGCCATTCGCGGTAGTTCGGCAGGTTGCCGACGCGCTCGCCCGGGAAGCCGAGGCCGGTGTCCTGGCCGAGGCCGACTTTTTGCGCCAGGCGGAAAATCGTTTCGCCGCCGATATCGAACGCGACTTTACTCATGCCGACGTTACTGGAGTTGATCATGATGCCGGTGAGGTCGAGCACCGGGCCTTCGGATTTGGAGACGTCCTTGATGGTGTATTTACCAATCTGCAAGGTGCCCGGATAAACCTCGACGGTATCGGTCGGCTTCCAGCGCCCGGTTTCAATCGCGGCGCTCATGGAGATCGCTTTCATGGTCGAACCCGGTTCGAACACGTCGATCATCGCGCGGTTACGCATCATCGCCGGTTGCAGGTTGCGACGGTTGTTCGGGTTGTAGGTCGGCTGGTTGACCATGGCGAGGATCTCGCCGCTCTTCACGTCCATGATCACCAGACTGCCGGCCTTGGCGCCGTTCTCGATGATTGCATTACGCAGCTCACGGTTGGCCAGGTATTGCAGACGCAGGTCAATGGACAACGCCAAGGGCTTTCCGGCCTTGGCGTTTTTGGTGACCTGAACATCCTTGATAAGTCGGCCACGCCGATCCTTGATCACCTGCCGTTTGCCTGGAACCCCGGCCAGCCATTCGTCGTAGGCCAGCTCGACGCCTTCACGACCGTGGTCATCGATGTCGGTAAAACCGACCATATGGGCAGTGACTTCACCGGCCGGGTAGAAACGGCGGAATTCTTCGATGCCATAAACGCCCGGCACTTTCAGATCGAGCACGGACTGGCCTTGCTCGGGGGTCAGCCCGCGCACCAGGTAAATGAATTCTTTGTTGGCCTGGGCTTCGAGACGTTCGGCCAGGGCTTTCGGGTCCTGCCCCAAGGCAGCCGCCAGTGCAGGCCACTTCTCTTTGGCCGTTTGCATTTCCTTGGCATTGGCCCAAAGGGTGGTGACCGGGGTACTCACGGCCAAAGGCTCGCCGTTACGGTCGGTGATCAGACCACGGTGAGCCGGAATCGGAATATGACGAACGCTGCGCGCATCGCCCTGACCTTTAAGAAAGGCACGGTCGACCACCTGCAGATCGATAATGCGCCAGGCAATCGCCGCGACCATGACGCCGAGCAAACCCAGTACCAGGCGGAACCGCCATGGAAAGAGAGCGCCCTCGAGTTTCATCATGGCGCCACCATCTGCACTTCAGCGGCGCCAGGAATGCGCATCTTCAGTTGCTCGGTCGCCAGGACTTCGATACGGCTGTGGGCGGTCCAGGTGCTCTGTTCGAGAATCAAACGGCCCCACTCCGCTTGCGCCTTGTCGCGCACGCTCAACTCGTTGTACAGGGAGTTCAACAGTTGACGGTTCCAGTGGGCGCTATAGGAAACGCCGATGGCCGACACGAGCACGCCAATAAACAGCAGAAACATGAAAAAGCTTCCGCCGGGAAGTGGCTTGGCGAAAAGCTTGCTCACCGCAGCTTCTCCGCGACGCGCATGACGGCGCTACGGGAACGTGGGTTGGCTTTGAGTTCGGCCTCGGAGGCGGACTGCGCTTTGCCATGGATTTTGATTATTGGTTCGAAGGCGACGTGACGGACCGGCAGATTACGCGGCAGGTTGTCGGCTTCGCCTTTCACCAGTTTGCGCATGAACAGCTTGACGATGCGGTCTTCCAGCGAGTGGAAGCTGATGACCACCAGGCGGCCACCGACTTCCAGGCATTCCAGTGCGGCTTCGAGGCCGGCTTCCAGATCACCCAGTTCGTTGTTGACGTGAATACGCAAGCCCTGGAACGCACGGGTCGCCGGGTTCTTGCCCTTTTCCCATGCAGGGTTGGCGACTTTCAGGACTTCAGCCAGATCGGCAGTGCGCTCGAACGGCTTGATGTCGCGACGCTCGGCCACGGCACGGGCCATGCGGCCGGAAAAACGCTCTTCGCCGTATTGCTTGAATACACGGGCGATTTCTTCCACCGGGGCGGTGTTGACGAATTCGGCAGCGCTGATCCCGCGGGACGGATCCATGCGCATGTCCAGCGGGCCATCGTTGAGGAAACTGAAGCCGCGTTCAGGGTCATCGAGCTGCGGCGAGGACACGCCGAGGTCGAGCAAAACGCCGCTGACCTTGCCGGCCAGACCACGTTCGGCGACTTCCGAACCGAGCTCGGCAAAGCTGCGCTGCACAACGACAAAGCGGCCGTCTTCGGCCGCTAGCGTTTGCCCGGTGGCAATCGCTTGAGGATCCTTGTCGAACCCGAGTACCCGACCCTCGGGGCCGAGCTGACTGAGGATCAACCGGCTGTGTCCGCCGCGCCCGAACGTACCGTCCAGATAGCAGCCATCAGGACGTACGGCGAGAGCCTCCACGGCTTCGTCGAGCAGTACGGTGATGTGGTTAAAGCCGCTATCAATAGTCACAGGATCAAATCACGCAGTTCATCAGGCATGGCGCCCGGTTGTTGAATGGCAGCCAGGTCAGCGGCAGAAACCGCATCCCAGGCATCCTCGTCCCACAATTGGAACTTGTTCAGTTGGCCTACCAACATCGCGCGCTTATCCAACTTGGCATATTCACGAAGACGCGGCGGAACCAGAAAACGACCACTGCCATCGAGCTCGAGGTCGACGGCATTACCAATCAGTAAACGTTGCAGGCGGCGGTTCTCTTCGCGAAGCGAAGGCAGTGCGCGCAGTTTGGTTTCAATAATTTCCCACTCATCGAGGGGGTAAACACACAAACACGGATCAACGGCATCAATTGTGACGATTAACTGACCGGAACTACGCGAAACGAGCTCGTCACGGTACCGGCTCGGCATAGCGAGACGGCCCTTTGCATCGAGACTGATAGCGTTAGCTCCGCGAAACACGTCAGCGTTTCTCCAAATATTAGCGTTTTGAGCTCAAAAAACCCACTTCATGCCACTTTCCGCCACTTGCGCACACTATAGGAATGCGGCCACCGCACCGTCAAGGCGCGGATTAAAGGAAAACCCTTACAGAACTGAGATTTAGGAGCGTAAAAGGAGGGGTAGCGAGAATTTGGCGCATCATCTTGCTCAATAACTTGAATCAGCACTGAAAGCTGCGTTCGAAAGTTAAAGTAGTTTGTTAAGAGTAAGATTTTTTCGGTATTAGGAAAGTGCTTCTGCTGTTGATTCTGTAAGGAGGGAAAAAGCTACTACAGGCGCCCTGCTCAATGATTAAAGCAGGGAGAGGAAAAAGGTGGAGAGTCGATCTGTAAGCCGGGTTCTGTCTTGAACAGTCATTCGTCTACGATGGCCATCACTGGACATCTTTAGCAACCTACCCGGTCCCAGCGCGGGCCACGCCTTGGGACCCTATTTGGTCTTGCTCCAAGTGGGGTTTACCTAAGCCACGAACTGTTGCCAGTCGTGCGGTGCGCTCTTACCGCACCTTTTCACCCTTACCGGCGCCGAAGCGCTTAGGCGGTTATTTTCTGTGGCACTTTCCGTAGGCTCACGCCTCCCAGGCATTACCTGGCACTTCGCCCTATGGAGCCCGGACTTTCCTCCCCCCCCTAATTTTCATAGAGGGCAGCGACTGTCCGATCGACTCTCCGCGGCGAAGATTAACGGCAGAGCGGCCGAAGGACAAGCGCTAAACGCCTTGGACTGCGCCTGCACGTCGGTTTCTATTCGCCCTTCTGTTTATCCAGCGCGACCTGATAGAGCACATTCTTGCGCTCGCCGGTAATTTGCGCCGCCAACGCTGCGGCTCGCTTGAGCGGCATTTCTTCAAGCAACAGATTCAGAATGCGCATGGCTTCACTGCTGACGGCATCCTCGGTCTCGGGGGCAGACCAACCCGCCACCAGCACCACGCATTCACCACGCTGCTGATTGCTGTCTGATTCGACGAACTCGCGCAACTCAGCCAGTGGCAAACCTTTAAGGGTTTCGAACGTCTTGGTCAGCTCACGCGCCAGCAACGCCGGACGTTCGCCACCAAACACCAACTCCATGTCTTGAAGGCACTCAAGGATCCGGTGCGGGGCTTCATAAAAAATCAGCGTGCGCGGCTCTTCCTTTACCAACTCAAGACGGGCGCGCCGACCGACAGCCTTGGCCGGCAGAAAGCCTTCGAAAATGAAACGGTCCGACGGCAAACCCGCCGCCGACAACGCCGCGATCAACGCACAGGCGCCCGGAACCGGCACCACATTGATACCCGCAGCACGAGCCTGACGCACCAGGTGATAACCCGGATCGGAAATCAACGGCGTGCCAGCATCTGAAATCAGCGCCACATCGTCGCCGGCAAGCAAACGAGTGATAAAGCGGCTACCTTCATCCCGCTCATTGTGTTCATGGCAGGCCGCCAGCGGTGTAGGAATGCCGAAATGCTGCATCAATCGCTGGGAGTGACGGGTATCTTCGGCGGCGATCAGGGCGACGTCGCGCAGGATTTTCAGCGCACGCGCACTGATGTCGTCCAGGTTGCCGATGGGCGTCGCCACCACATAAAGCGAGCCAGCAGCGGAATTCAAAGCACCTGGAGCAGTCAAAGCGCACACCTCATTATCGGTAAAAGCCGCCATTGTAGCGCGTCGCGACGCTCGCGATACGCGCAAGCAACCCTCGGTTTTGCAGCCTTTTGTGCAGTGCCGCAACATTTGCACGAGCTAAATTGATCGATTCACACCAGTAACATCGCGCCCCGGCCAGTGCTTGGGTACAATTCCACGCTAATTTGATCGAGTATCAGGAACACTACATGATCGCTTGCCTGCGGCTGTTCACTGCCCTCTGCCTTGCTGCCTTGCTGGCGGCTTGCGCCAGCTCGCCCTCCTCCAGCCTTGGCGAACTTCCACGGACCCCGGATGCCAGTATCGAGCAACTGCTCGCACAGGCCGCTGAAAGCAAAGACCCGGAAAAAGCCTCCCTGTTGCGCCTGAGCGCGGCAGACCTGGCCTATCGCCAGGGGAATGCCGGCCAGTCCGCGCAAATCCTGCAACAAGTCCCCGTCGAAACACTCAAGCCTGGCCCACAGGTTTTCGCCAGTACCCTGGCGGCTGAACTGGCCATGGTTCGCAATCAGCCCAAAGCGGCGCTGACAGCCTTGAGTCATCCGAGCCTGCAACGCCTGAGCGAACTGCCGGTCGAGCAACAGGTTCGCACCGGTACCGTCCATGCCCGCGCCCTTGAAGCCGATGGCCAGACACTGGCCGCCGCACGGGAGCGCATCTTCATCGCGCCAATGCTTGAAGGTGAAGCCGCCAGCAAAAACCACGAAGCGATCTGGACATTGATCGCCTCGCTGCCGACCGATCAATTGCAGCCGAGCGCCACCGACGACCTCGGCGGCTGGATGGGCCTGGCGCAGGCGGTGAAAACTGCCGGCACCCTGGAACAACAGCAAGCCGCGATCGACAACTGGCGCGCCCAGAATCCAAAGCACCCCGCCGCCATTCAATTGCCGCTGCCACTGACCAAGCTCAAGGAACTGGCCAGCCAGCCCCTGAGCAAAATCGCCCTGCTGCTGCCACAAGATGGCCCGCTGGCCTCGGTCGGCAGGGCACTGCGCGAAGGTTTCATGGCTGCTCACTACCAGGCCCAACAAGCCGGGCAGAAGCCGCCAGCCATCGAGTTCTATGACAGCACGCGTCTGACATCCCTCGATGAGTTCTATCGCAAGGCCCAGGCCGACGGCGTGCAACTGGTCATCGGCCCGCTGGAGAAACCGCTGGTCAAACAGCTCAGCGCTCGCCCGCAACTGCCGATCACCACCCTGGCGCTGAATTACAGCGAAGGCGCACAAGGTCCGGCCCAACTGTTCCAGTTTGGTCTTGCGGCAGAAGACGAAGCCCGCGAAGTGTCCCGCCGTGCTCGCGCCGATGGCCTGCATCGCGCAGCCATCATGGTGCCGAAAGGCGAATGGGGCGATCGCGTCTTGAGAGCATTCAGCCAGGATTGGCAGGCTAACGGTGGCAGCATCGTCGCAACCGAACGTGTCGATCAACCGGTTCAACTGGCCCAGCAGATTGCCGACATGTTCCAGCTGCGTCAGAGCGAAGGTCGTGCCAAGAGCCTGCAAAGCACCGTTGGCGGGCAGATAGCCGCCCAACCTTCGCGTCGCCAGGACATCGAGTTCATCTTCCTCGCTGCAACACCTCAGCAGGCCCAGCAGATCAAGCCGACCCTGAACTTCCAGTACGCCGGCGACGTGCCGGTCTATGCCACCTCCCACGTGTTCAGCGCCAGCGGCGATGTGAACCAGTACAACGACATGAACGGCATTCGCTTCTGCGAAACCCCATGGTTGCTGGAAACCAACGATCCGCTGCGCAAACAGGTCACCGCTCAATGGCCACAAGCTGCTGGCAGCCTGGGCCGCCTGTACGCGATGGGTGTCGATGCTTACAGCCTGGCACCACGCCTGGGCCAACTCAAGGCTCTGCCGGACAGCCGCATCGAAGGTCAGTCGGGCAGCCTGGGCATGACTCAGAACCAGCGAGTCGTGCGCCAGTTGCCGTGGGCACAGTTTGTCAGCGGTCAGGTTCAACGCCTCCCGGATACTCCGCGCTGATGCCCGACAGATCACGCCAGCAAAGCGGTAAAGATGGCGAGCGCCATGCGCTCGAGCATCTTCAACAACAAGGTCTGCGCCTGTTGGCGCAGAACTGGTTGTGCAAACGCGGCGAGCTTGATCTGGTCATGCTTGATGGCGATACAGTAGTATTCGTTGAAGTCCGCTACAGAAAAAACACTCAATGGGGTGGCGCGCTCGGCAGCATCGATGAGCGCAAACGGCAGAAACTGATAATTGCCGCGCAGCACTTTCTTCAGCGCGAGTCGCGTTGGGCCAATTCCCCTTGCCGTTTCGACGTGGTTGCCATCGACAGCAACCTCGATCAGTTGAACTGGTTGCAGAATGCCTTCGACAGCTGATCGCGCGCGCCCCGAACCGGACACTTTCACCCAACACTTTTGCTCTTTGCTTTGCGGGCTGCACATTCATGTGCCGAGTAGCCGCGCTAATTAAGGTCACACAGATGGACATGCAATCCCGAATTCGCCAGCTTTTTCAGGCCAGTATCGATACCAAGCAAATGGCGATGGACGTACTTGCACCGCACATCGAGCAAGCCAGCCAGGTGATGGTCAACGCCCTGCTCAACGAAGGCAAAATGCTGTCCTGCGGCAACGGCGGCTCTGCCGGGGATGCCCAGCACTTTTCGTCCGAGCTGCTCAACCGCTTCGAGCGCGAGCGCCCGAGCTTGCCAGCGATTGCGCTGACCACCGACAGCTCGACGATTACCTCGATCGCCAACGACTACAGCTACAACGAAATCTTCTCCAAACAGATCCGCGCCCTCGGCCAGCCGGGAGATGTATTGCTGGCGATTTCCACCAGCGGCAACTCGGCAAACATTATTCAAGCGATCCAGGCCGCACATGATCGCGAAATGGTTGTCGTAGCATTGACCGGTCGTGATGGCGGCGGCATGGCGTCGCTGCTATTGCCCGAGGACGTCGAGATTCGCGTACCGGCCAACGTCACCGCACGTATTCAGGAAGTCCACCTGCTGGCGATCCATTGCCTTTGCGATTTGATCGACAGCCAATTGTTCGGGAGTGAAGAATGACCCCTAATCGCCTAGGCCTTCTGGCCTTGACCCTGTGCCTCGGCATCAGCGGCTGCACCTCGGTGGTTAAAGCCAGCCGCGAAGCACCGATTGAAGATGACCGCGGCACGCGCACCTTCGGCAGCAAGATCGACGACTCTCTGATCGACACCAAGGTCGGCGTGAACATTGCCAAGGCCGATCCCGCCCTGGATAACGACTCGCACATCGTCGTCACCAGCTTCAATGGCGTCGTGCTGCTTGCCGGACAAACCCCGCGTGCCGACCTCAAGGCCAAGGCTGAACAGGCCGCTGCGGCTGTTCAGCGCGTGAAGACAGTCCACAACGAACTGCAAGTCCTGCCACCTTCCGGCTTCCTGGCTCGTCAGAACGACACCTGGCTGACCTCCAAGATCAAGACCCAGATGCTTACCGATCCGAACATTCCGGGCTCGCGCATCAAGGTTGTCACCGAGAACGGCATCGTCTACCTGCTGGGTCTGTTGACCAAACAGGAAGCGGCCCAAGCCACCAATTTGGTACAGGGCGTTTCCGGCGTGCAGAAAATCGTGAAGCTGTTCGAATACATCGACTGAACCAACCCTGCCGACGATGACGATCTCAGGATCGCCATCGCCGGCAAGCCGTGCTCCTACACGTAATAAAAAAGGCGATCCTTTCGGATCGCCTTTTTTATTACTTCACCACTTTCAAACTGGGTCGACCGCTGGGACGCGGTGGCTCACTGTCGGGTGGCGGAATATCGTCATCCGGCTCGATCTCTTCGTCGTCTTCCATAGGCGATTCCAGATCGAACACCATGCCTTGACCGTTCTCCCGAGCGTAAATGCCCAGGATCGATGCGATGGGCACGTACAGGGTGTGTGGCACGCCACCGAAACGCCCTTCGAAGCTGACCGCTTCGTTGTCCATGTGCAAATGACGCACGGCTGCCGGTGATACGTTCAGGACAATCTGTCCGTCACTGGCAAAACCTTGAGGCACCTGCACCGACGGATACTCGGAGTTGACCAGCATGTGCGGGGTGCAATCGTTGTCCACAATCCACTCGTAGAGCGCGCGGACCAGATAAGGTCGACTGGAGTTCATAGCGGCTCCTTAAGCCTTAGCGCATATCGCGTTCGACACCAGACAGACTCGCCTGGAAAGCCTCACGCGCAAACGAGCGCTCCATATAATCAAGCAGCGGCTTGGCAGGCCGCGGCAGTTCAATACCCAGAATCGGCAATCGCCAGAGTATTGGCAATAGGCAGCAATCCACCAGGCTTTGTTCCTCACTGAGGAAAAACGGCTTGTCGGCGAACAGCGGCGACACGCCAGTCAGGCTTTCGCGCAACTCTTTACGAGCAACGACACGGGCTGCTTCCTTGGATCGGGAATCCAGGATCAGATCCACCAGACCACACCAGTCACGCTGAATACGATGAATCAGCAGACGGCTGTTGGCACGCGCCACGGGATAAACCGGCAATAAAGGCGGGTGCGGGTAACGCTCATCCAGATATTCCATCACCACGGTCGACTCCCACAACGCCAGGTCACGATCGACCAGGGTGGGCAAGCTGCCGTAAGGGTTCACTTCAATCAGTTTAGGCGGCTGGCGACCAGCTTCCACGTAAATGATCTCGGCGCTGACACCCTTCTCTGCAAGTACGATACGCACTCGGTGGGAATAGTGGTCGGCGGGGTCGGAGTAACAGGCCAACCGATTGGTCACGCCCATGGCGGTCCTCCTCGCTTGTTGAAATTATCGGAAACGGAAAAACGCGCGCGCCCAGAGGGCGCCTCCCGTAACGCCTGGACCACCAGGCTCGTTACACCTTAAGAGACGCCCCTGGGCGCGCGCGATTGACAGCAATTTTACAGCAATATCAATGGACGTCTTTCCAGTATTCACGCTTGAGCAAGTATGCGAATACGAAGAAGAACGCCAGGTACAGCAACACATAGGTACCGATGCGCTGATGCTGCAGCTTCACCGGGTTGGCCGAGTAGGCCAGGAAGGTCACCAGATTCTTGACCTTCTCGTCGAACTGCTCTTCGTTCAGCGTGCCGGTTTTCGGCAATACGGTCAGTTGGTCGCAAGCTTCATGAGTCAAAGCCGTGCCAGTCAGCGGATCGTATTGCTTCTTGCCGTCTTCGACGACTTGAACTTGCTTGCAGCCTACCACCTGGCGACCCTGCAGGCCGACCAGAACGTTAGGCATCCCGACGTTCGGGAATACCTTGTTGTTCACGCCCCAAGGACGCGATGGGTCTTCGTAGAAAGATTTCAGGTAACCGTAGAGCCAGTCAGTGCCACGAACGCGGGCGACCAGGGTCAGGTCGGGCGGTGCCGCACCGAACCAGGTCTTGGCGTCAGCCGGCTGCATGCCGATGCTCATGTGGTCGCCAATCTTGGCGCCGGTGAACACCAGCTTCGAGAGCATCAGGTCATGCGGAATGCCCAAGTCATCGGCAACACGCTCGTAGCGCTGGAACTTGGCGCTGTGACAGCCCATGCAATAGTTGGCGAACGTACGTGCGCCGTCCTGCATGGCAGCCTTGTCGGAAACGTCGATATCGACCTTTTCCAGCTCCGGGCCACTCGATGTCGATGCGAAAGACAGTACAGGCATCGCCGCAAGAATCAGTACAGCAAATAGCTTTTTCATCAGCCAGTCACCCTTTCCGGAACCGGTTTGGTCTTCTCGAGCCTGGTGTAGAACGGCATCAGAATGAAGTAGGCGAAGTACAGGAAGGTACATACCTGCGACAGCAACGTACGGCCTGGCGTTGGAGCCAGAACACCCAACACGCCCAGGATCACGAACGAAATGCAGAACACCCAGAGCCAGATCTTGCTCAGCCAGCCTTTGTAGCGCATCGACTTGACCGGACTGCGATCGAGCCATGGCAGGACGAATAGCACAGCGATGGCCGCGCCCATGGCGATAACGCCCAGGAGCTTGTCCGGAACCGCCCGCAGAATCGCGTAGAACGGTGTGAAGTACCAGACCGGAGCGATGTGCTCAGGAGTCTTGAAGGCGTTCGCCACTTCAAAGTTCGGCTTCTCGAGGAAGTAGCCGCCCATTTCAGGGAAGAAGAACACGATCGAGCAGAAGATGAACAGGAACACCACCACGCCGACGATATCTTTCACGGTGTAGTACGGGTGGAAGGCAATGCCATCCAGCGGTACGCCGTTTTCGTCTTTGAATTTCTTGATGTCCACGCCGTCCGGGTTGTTCGAACCGACTTCGTGCAGCGCCAGAACGTGCAGCACCACCAGACCGAGGATCACGATCGGCAAGGCAACAACGTGCAGGGCGAAGAAGCGGTTCAGGGTAATACCGGAAATCAGGTAGTCACCACGGATCCACTGGGTCAGGTCGTCACCGATGACCGGGATCGCACCGAACAGCGAGATGATCACCTGGGCACCCCAGTAGGACATCTGGCCCCACGGCAGCAGATAACCCATGAAGGCCTCAGCCATCAACGCCAGGTAGATCAGCATGCCGAACACCCATACCAGCTCACGCGGCTTCTGGTACGAACCGTAAAGCAGGCCACGGAACATATGCAGGTAAACGACGATGAAGAACATCGAAGCGCCGACTGCGTGCAGCATGCGCAGGATCGAGCCGTGCTCGACGTCGCGCATGATGTATTCGACGGAAGCAAACGCTTCTTCCGCCGACGGGGTGTAGCTCATGGTCAGCCAGACACCGGTAACGATCTGGTTAACCAGAACGAGCAGTGCGAGGGAACCAAAGAAATAGAAGAAGTTGAAGTTCTTCGGGGCGTAGTACTTGCTGAGATGGTCTTCCCACATTTTGGTCGCGGGAAAGCGCGCATCAACCCAATCCATGAACTTGCTCATCACGCTTTCTCCGTATCGACGCCAACGACAATGATGTCATCGGTCTCATAGGAATGCGGGGGAACTGGCAGGTTCAAAGGCGCAGGTTGCGACTTGTAGACGCGGCCAGCCAGATCGTAGTGGGAACCGTGGCAAGGGCAGAAATAACCACCTACCCAATCCTTGCCCAGATCCGCAGGTGCCACTTCTGGACGGAAGGTCGGCGAGCAACCCAGGTGCGTGCAGATACCGATCAGCAGCAGAACCTCTGGCTTGATCGAACGCGTTTCCGGGTCGACATAGGTCGGTTGTGTCGAGTTCTTGGAGGTCGGGTCAGACAGCTGGCCCTCGATCTTTTTCAGATTCCCCAGGATTTCCTCGGTACGGCGGACAATGAACACCGGCTGACCACGCCACTCAGCAATCATCTGCTGGCCTGGCTCGATCTTGCTGACATTCACCCTCACCGGTGCACCTGCGGCTTTCGCCTTGGCACTGGGAAACCATGACCCCACGAACGGGACCGCAGCCCCCACCGCTCCTGCAGCACCCACCACGGATGTGGCTGCTACCAAGAAGCGACGCCGGCCTGCATTCACGCCGTCATTGCTCATTCAGTCCTCTCCCATCAGCTTTGTGGCCTGTTAAATCAGGCGTCTACTAAGTAAAAATCTGAACTTATAAAAATTTTGCCGAATGGTAATGAAAAGCCCCAATTCTGACAAGGTAATTACCAAGGGGCTTAACTGCCAAGCCTTGCAGTATAGGGCTTCTACGGCTGTGGCAAGTTGTCACAGAGCAATTCTTTGATAAATCGCGCCCATAAAAAAACGCCCAGCTTCGCAAGGAAACTGGGCGTTCTTTTTTGAACGTAAAAGCGAATTAACGCTTCGAGTACTGCGGACGCTTACGCGCTTTACGCAGACCAACTTTCTTACGTTCAACTTCACGTGCATCGCGAGTAACGAAGCCAGCTTTGCGCAGAGCGCCACGCAGGGTTTCGTCGTACTGCATCAGTGCGCGAGTGATACCGTGGCGGATTGCGCCAGCTTGACCACTTACACCACCACCGATCACGGTGACGTAGATGTCGAATTTCTCGACAGTCTCAGTCAGTTCCAGCGGCTGACGAACTACCATGCGGGCAGTTTCGCGGCCGAAGAAATTCTCCAGGGTGCGGTTGTTGATGGAGATGTTACCAGTACCCGGACGCAGGAAAACGCGTGCGGTTGCGGTCTTGCGACGGCCAGTGCCGTAATTTTGAGTCGCCGACATAATGAACTATTCCGTTAAAACTTCAGTTCTTGGGGCTGCTGAGCAGTATGAGGGTGTACAGCGCCCGCATAGACTTTCAGCTTACGATACATGTCGCGACCCAGCGGGTTCTTAGGCAGCATGCCTTTGACCGCGGTCTCGATCACGCGCTCAGGGGCTTTAGCGATCAGCTTCTCGAAGTTGATCGACTTGATGCCGCCCGGGAAACCGGAGTGGGAGTAGTAGATTTTGTCGGTGGTTTTAGCACCGGTTACACGAATCTGCTCGGCATTGATAACGACGATGTAATCGCCGGTGTCAACGTGAGGAGTGTACTCAGCTTTATGCTTGCCACGCAGACGGCTCGCGATTTCGGTGGCCAGACGACCCAGGGTCTGACCTGCAGCGTCGACGACAAACCAGTCGCGCTGTACTGTTTCCGGTTTAGCAGTAAAAGTTTTCATTCTTTATAGCCTCAGGGGCCGCCCTGTAAATTAGACGGCGGATCTTACTGAATAGTGCGTACTTTGACAAGTCAAAGGCAGCCGGATACAGACGCTTTCGGGGGCTCGGGTCGGCGCGTCCGTTCAACGGCAAGATTCTTCGGCGGCGGCGCATCACTTCCACTGCAGAAAGAGGTGCGCAATTATGCAGATTGCGAAAAATAATTCAACCTGCTTTTATGATTGTTTTGCCCAAGGAGCACCCGATGGACTATCGCCAGCTAGGCCGAACCAATCTGAACGTGAGTGCAATCTGCCTCGGCACCATGACCTGGGGCGAGCAAAACAGCGAGACTGAAGCCTTCGCCCAGATTGAACGGGCCAAGAGTGCCGGGATCAATTTCATCGATACTGCCGAGATGTACCCGGTGCCGCCCAAGGCCGAAACCTACGCCACCACCGAGCGCTACATCGGCAATTACTTCAAAAGCCGTGGTGATCGCGCCGACTGGATCCTGGCCAGCAAGATCGCCGGCCCCGGCAACACCATCGACTACATCCGCGACAAAAACCTGCGACACAACCGCCAGCACATCACCGAAGCCGTGGACGCCAGCCTCAAGCGCTTGCAGACCGACTACATCGACCTCTACCAGCTGCATTGGCCGGAACGCAGCACCAATTTCTTCGGCCAACTCGGCTACAAACACCAGACCGAAGCCAACCTCACGCCGCTGGAGGACACCCTCGAAGCGCTGGACGAACAGGTCAAGGCCGGCAAGATCCGCCACATCGGCCTGTCCAATGAAACGCCATGGGGCACCATGCGCTTCCTCGCCCTGGCCGAAGCCCGTGGCTGGCCGCGCGCCGTGTCGATCCAGAACCCGTACAATCTGCTCAACCGCAGCTTCGAAGTCGGCCTGGCGGAAATCGCTATCCGCGAACAGTGCGGCCTACTCGCCTATTCGCCGCTGGCGTTCGGTTTCCTGTCGGGCAAGTACGAAGGGGGCGCGCGTCCGCCGAAAGGTCGCCTGAGCCTCTACAGCCGCTTCAGCCGCTATTTCAACCCGCAGTCGGAAGCCGCGTGCAGTCGTTATGTGGCACTGGCGCGTGAACATGGCCTGGACCCGGCGCAAATGGCGTTGGCGTTTGTCACGCAGCAACCCTTTGTGACCAGCAACATCATTGGCGCGACCACTATGGAGCAGCTTGAAAGCAACCTTGCCAGCTTCGATCTGAAACTTTCCGATGAAGTGCTGGAGGGGATTGAGGCGATTCACAAGGATCACCCGAACCCGGCTCCTTGATCGATAACTAAAAAGCCTTCGCGAGCAAGCCCGCGCCCACACTCGATCGCGTATCTCTAAGAGAACTCGGTCTAGTGTGGGAGCGAGCCTGCTCGCGATAGCGGCCTGACAGTCGCTGCAAATCAAAGCGACCGCGCAATAATCTCCTTCATGATCTCGTTGGTCCCCGCATAAATCCGCTGTACCCGCGCATCCGCCCACGCCCGGGCGATCGGGTATTCCCACATGAAACCGTAACCGCCATGCAACTGCACGCACTCGTCGAGCACCTTGCATTGCAGGTCTGTGCCCCAGTATTTGGCCATCGCCGCGGTCGGCACGTCGAGCTTGCCTTGCAAGTGCAACTCCAGACAGCGATCGACGAAGACCCGACCGATCTGAATCTCGGTCGCCATTTCCGCCAGTTTGAAGCGGGTGTTCTGGAAGTCGGCGATTGCCTTGCCGAATGCCTTGCGCTCGCGGGTGTAATCCAGCGTCCATTGCAACGCAGCTTCAGCCGAAGCAAGCCCGCCGATGGCCACGGTAAGACGCTCTTGAGGCAATTCCTGCATCAGGTACGCGAAGCCCATCCCGGCCTGCCCCAACAGGTTTTCCTTGGGCACCCGAACATCCTGGAAGAACAGTTCCGAAGTGTCCTGGGCCTTCATGCCGACTTTTTCCAGGCGTTTGCCCTTGGCGAAGCCCGGGGTGTTGGCCTCCACCAGAAACAGGCTGGTGCCTTTTGCACCAGCTTTCGGATCGGTCTTGGCCACGACAATCACCAGGTCAGCGAGAAACCCGTTGGTGATGAAGGTCTTCGAACCGTTGATCACATACTCGTCGCCATCAAGCACCGCGGTGGTTTTCACCCCTTGCAGGTCGGAACCGGCACCCGGCTCGGTCATGGCAATCGCCGTGACCATTTCGCCAGACACCAGTTTCGGCAGGTATTTGTGTTTCAGCGCTTCACTGCCGTAATGCAGGATGTAAGGCGCGACGATGTCCGAATGCAGGGAAAAACCGATACCTGTCAGGCCGAGACGACCGATCTCTTCGATCACCACCGCGCTATAGAGAAAGTCAGCACCCAGGCCACCGTATTCTTCCGGCAGATGCGAACAGAGCATCCCCGCCTCCCCTGCCTTGTTCCAGAGTTTGCGGTCGATAAAGCCTTGTTTTTCCCATTGCCCATGGAGCGGCACGGCCTCTTTTTCGAGGAACGTTCGTACGCTGTCGCGAAAAAGTTCGTGCTCGGAACTGAACAAGGTTCTGGGGATCATGCGGCACCTGTCGTTATTGTTAGCCGGAATTGATCCTCAAAGACTATGCCTCGCCTCCGGCACAGGACACTGGACACATGCGACAAAAAATAAGACGATCCAGCCGTCTGGTGACCACTTTCCCCTATAAGAATAAAGTTGAATTATGTCTAACCAAGTCTCCACGCCCTTGCGGCGCGTCAGCATCCTGGCTATCGACCGGGTTTTCGCTTCCACCCTCATGCAAGCCAAGGATTTTTTCCACCTGGCCAGCCTGCGTTACGGCAAACAACTGGGCCAAGGCCTGACTCCGGCATTCGAAACCCGCCTGGTCAGCCCCGACGGCAAACCGGTGAACAGCTTCAGTGACGTGATCATGCCGGTGGATGGCGGCCTGGAAAACGCCGACATCATTGTCCTTCCAGCCTTCTGGGACGATTTCGACACGCTTTGCCAACGTTATCCACAAGTCCTACCCTGGCTGCGTCAGCAACATGCTCGCGGCGCAGTGCTGTGCGGCGAAGCCACCGGGGTGTTCTGGCTGGCCGAGGCAGGACTGCTCGACGGCAAGGAGGCGACCACTTACTGGCGCTTCTTCAATGCGTTTGCCGAACGCTTCCCACGGGTTCAGCTCAATCAGGACAAGCACCTGACCGACGCCGACAACCTGTATTGCGCGGGCGGCACCACTTCGGCCTGCGACCTTTACATCTACCTGATCGAACGCTTCTGCGGCGCCAACGTCTCCCAGGCCGTGGCGCGGGACATTCTTTATGAAGTGCAGCGCAGCTACTCGCCGGGACGAATCGGTTTCGGCGGTCAGAAGCTGCACCAGGATGTGATCATCCTGCAGATCCAGCACTGGCTCGAAGAACACTTCGCCGACAAATTCCGCTTCGAAGACGTGGCTCGCGAACACGGCATGAGCATCCGCAATTTCATGCGGCGCTTCCAGACCGCCACCGGCGACAAGCCGTTGCATTACCTGCAACGACTGCGCATCGAAACCGCCAAGGGCCTGCTGTCCGGCAGCCGCAAGAGCATCAAGACCATCAGCTATGAAGTCGGCTATGACGATGCAAGTTTCTTTGCGCGCCTGTTCCGCCAGCACACCGAGCTCTCGCCGAACCAGTATCGGCAGCAGTTTCAACAAGCAGCCTAACGGTTGATACAGGCGCCGCCACGTAATTGCCAAGCGGCGCCTGCTTGCGAATTAAACTGCCTGTACCAACTGTGTTTAAAGATAACGATAAAGTGATTATTTCCCTTACATGAAAAACGGAATGCAGAGCACCGGACAAGTCCTTTGTACTCTTGCGAGCTGCTTTCTCGAATCGCCAATATATTCTTCCCGCCAACTGAACCGCACTTCAGGGAAGATCAATAATGACTACGGACATCACTCCCCAACCTCTTTCATGTAACGACAACACCGACAATCTCCAGACTAAAAAGAACTGGGCAGGTCGATTCCCCAATCCACCGGACTTGTGCTTTGACTACCGGGCGTTAATCGAACAGGAACATGGCGTCGCAAAGGCAACCAATCCAACGCATAAAATATGCATCATCGGCGCAGGTGTTACCGGACTGACTGCCGCCCGGGAACTTTACCGTTGCGGTTTTACCGACGTGACACTGATAGAACAATCGACACGCATCGGCGGCAGACACCTGACCGTCCATGGCCGCCATTCAATAAAAGAAAGTCACACTCCTTTCGAGATGGGCGCCATGCGCTTGCCATTCTTCAATAGGGAAAACGAACCACCTAAAGAGGGTCGATCGCTGATGGCTTATTACGCCAAGGCATTTGACCTGGCGCTATCGGATTTCCCCAACCCGGGAAGCCAGTGGGTGAGTTCGACAGGCATCTATCTACAGGAAGGCAGCCTAGGTGGTCGTGCGGATCCGCACATGTTGATCTGGACGAACAAAGACGGCTTGACCCCTCCACCCGACGAGGCGCTGCAAACGGTTTATGCCAAGTGGAAAACCTTTGCCGCCAGGATGACTCGCCAGGTTGCGCCGATCTACGCCACGCCGGAATGGGAAGCTGTCTGGGCGGCAATCGTCGAAAGATACGAGCGTGTTTCGTTTCGCGAGCTGGTCTGTATGCCGGTGCTGGACACCTGGGATAAAGACAAACCTGGGGATTTTGGCGGAGTCGGAATGACCTTGCACGAATCAACCCTGTTCTATTCGATAGGCATCGGCGACGGTAGTTGGGGCGCTTTTTATGACGTGTGCGCGCTCTACCCGCTGCGCACCGCCATTTTCGGATTCAGCACCCGCCTGCAACTCGTTCACGGCCGGGTCGATTCGTGCGGCGAACCGCTTCCCGCGCCTTACTTGCACAGCGATGCTGTTCTCGACGCGAAGGGCCTGCCTTTCGACAGTCCGCGCTACATCGGTCTTGCGGCGCTGGACGAATGCTTGCTGTTCATGAACACCGACAGCGCGCACAAGTCGTTCTACGAACATTGCCTTGAAAGGGGCGACGGTTTTTTCACCGATTCTTCCGTCAACAAACTGAAGAAACTGGACGATCAAAAAATACGCGTCTACTACACGTGGAAATTCAGCCAGCCCTGTCAATCGCAGGAACTGTTCAATGATTTTGACGCGGTCATCATGACCCTGCCTTCATGGCTGATCGAAACGGGTGTCCGGCTCGAAAACTTCAATCAGCACATGTTGCCGTTCGCAATGATCAACGCTTACAAAACAGCGCACTGGGAAACCAGCTGCAAAGTGTATGCGCCGTTAAGTAAGTCATTCCTTTCGAGTAACACCAGAATCCCCCAAGCCATTGTGACCGACAGTTTCATTCATGACGTTTACAGCTATCGCTACAACGAGAATTATCCATACGACTGCATATTATTAAGTTACACATGGGAGGATGACGCCACCAAACTGGCGTTGTTCAACGACCAGGAACTGGTGGCGAAGTGCGTAGAGGAACTCGACCGGATATTGATGAATTGCGCCAATATCCAGGAGAGGATTTCTCCCTATATTCAAACTGAACAAGCGTTGGTCCAACGCTGGATGACGGACAGAAACGCCTTGGGCTGCGCCAAGCTATACAGGCCCGGCACTTATTACGACGCAGTGAGCCTGATGAAGTACAACCGGGATTTCTCACATCTGTCCGGCCTGTATTTTTGCGGAGAATCGTTTTCGGTCGATGCCGGCTGGACAGAGCCCTGTTTTCGCGGCGCCGTGGATGCGGTGATTCATATCTGCAATAAAACCGCAGCGGTGTTCAATGGCGGATTCTGCATGAGCGACTACCCGCAATACCGCATCCGCACCTGAGACCTTGCCCGAACCAATGCGCCTGCGCGTTGGTTCTGCCTGCGTAAAACCGCTCTATTACGCCATCTTGCGCCCCGGCAGGGAAACCCGGGCGCTCTGCCCTGCGCGATCTTCGGACACGGACTACAGCTCAAACGGAAGCCGCTGACTTACGCAAAAACGCCATTTCAACTCTTAATAAACACGCAATTAAACAGCGTGAATAACAATAAAAAGAGGTCATCCCGAATGAGCGAGCCAACAAGTCCTGTTCGTGTAGCAGTTGTGCAATTCGACCCACAAGTCGGCATGGAAAAACGTGCAGGTAATTTGCGTCATGGTCTGGAACTGGCACTGGAGGCGGTAAATGGCGGTGCCAATCTCATCGTGCTGCCCGAGCTTTCCAGCACAGGTTATTTCTTCAGCAACCGGCAGGACGCGTTCGACCATTCGGAGGCCATTCCCGACGGACCGAGTGTGAAAATCTGGATGGACTTCGCCCGCAACCACAAAGTCTACCTGGTCGCCGGATTACCTGAGCGTGACGGCATGCGGCTGTTCAACACCGGCGTTCTGGTCGGGCCTGACGGTTTTATCGGCAAGTATCGCAAAGCCCATTTGTGGAATCTGGAGAAGCTGTGGTTCACGCCAGGCGACCTGGGCTTTCCGGTGTTTGATACGCCTATTGGTCGTATCGGCCTGTTGATCTGCTGGGATATCTGGTTCCCGGAAGTGCCGCGAATCCTGACTCAGCAAGGCGCGGACATCATTTGCAGCCTGAACAACTGGGTATGGACACCGCCACCGCTGTTCGACGAGGCCGGCAAGTGCATGGCGTCGTACCTGACCATGACCGCCGCACACGTCAACAATGTGTTTATCGCCGCCGCCAGCCGGATCGGCGAAGAACGAGGAGCCCGTTATCTGGGCTGCTCACTGATTGCCGGTACGAATGGCTGGCCGATTGGCGCCGTGGCGTCAGCGGACCAGGAACAAATCCTGTTTGCCGATATCGACCTGACCAGCTCCCGAAGCGCGCCCATCTGGAACAATTTGAACGATCTGCATCGCGATCGTCGCGCCGATCTCTACGATCAGATGCTCGGTTACACCCAGCACCCTTGCCTGCCGCGCTGACAAGGGGGCTAACCGATGAACATCACAATCGAAAAAAACCGGCCTGGCGCCAGATCGCCACTGGATCTTGCGATCATCCTGCTGATGATCGGCACGGCACTGCTGATTTTCTGGCTTTCATTCACCCACCGTTCCGTCTGGGAAGCGCATTGGCCAAGCTACAGCGACATGGTCTCGAAGCTTCCCGAACCGGCTGCGTGGTTGCGCTGGGTGCTGGGCGACATCAGCGAGGTGGCGTTCTACAAGCACGAGTTCGCCTCTATCGGGTTGTTGGCCGGCGCCTATCTGGCCTACTGGGCGAATCGCACGGGAAAAACCTGGCAAGGTTTTGCCATTTCCTATGGGACTGGATTGTGGCCGTGGCTGGTGACCAGTTCGTTGCTTGGACTGTTGCTGAGCAACCTGCTGTGGGGCTGGACGGTCACCGCAACCAGTTGGCAACCGACGTTTGCCGCGTTTGTTTCGCTGCCCGCGGCGATGGTGCTGATGTTTGGTGGTGGCTGGAAGGTCACGATCAATGGCGCATTCATGGGTGCCGTGCTGGTCACGCCGACGTGCCTGCTGTTCGTCAACTACGTGTGCAATCCCCTGGGCTTGCCTGTCGTCATCGGCAATGTCTTGGGCATGGCAGTCGCCAGCGTCTTCGCTTTTGTGCTTTGCCGTTACCTGCCAAGCCTGGTGAAGTCCGAGCCCTGCGAGAAGCCATCCGCCCCTTCGCCCGCAACCGTCAATACCAAAACGCCCGACTACGGGGTGATCTGGAGCTTGCGCCGGGTGCTGGCCGATTTTTCGGAAGCGCCGTTCTTTGGCAATGAGCTGGCCAGCCTCGGCCTGTTGCTGGGTGTATTGCTGGCTTACACCTGGAATCCGATGAGCCCGGTATACGGCTCGGGCCTGCTGCCCCAATTGATCGGTGCCCAGGCGTTGACCTCAGCGCTGGGGGTGGTGATCTGGCGTCGGCAATGGATGTCACGCGGCTGGTATCCCACTTACGTTCCATTGGTGTCCGTGGTGCCGGCGGCCGTTCTGACGTATGGCGGCAGTTGGCAGGTGATCCTCTCGAGCGCACTGCTGGGCGCACTGATTGCACCGCCCCTGGCTTGCGCCATTGCCCAGCGAGTGCCTGCGTACATGCATGCCTACATCGGTAATGTCCTGTCCATGGCCATCAGCACTTTGCTGATCATTCCGATTATCGGACTGCTGATCGCCAACTGATGCACGCTGCCAGCCGGCTGTATCCGGGCTCGAAGCCGGATACAGCCACTTCTCATTACAAACAAGCGAGGTATCACATGGACCTGCCCCAACTGGCCATAGCCGCGCTCGGCGGCACCGTGAGCATGCAAGCCCGGAACGCTGGCGAAGGTGTTGTCCCGACCGTCAGCGGCGAAACCCTGCTGGCGTCGGTACCGGAGCTGACGGCACTGGCCCGGGTCAACGTCGAAACGCTCGGGTTACTGCCCAGTGCCTCACTGGATTTCGAGTTTTTGCTGAGTGTCCTTTCCTGGGCCAACTTTCAGATCAAGCAAGGTGCCGTCGGGGTTGTGATTACCCAAGGCACGGACACCCTTGAAGAAACGGCCGCGTTTTTTGATTACTTGTGGGAGCACGACGAACCGCTGGTCGTGACCGGCGCCATGCGTTCGGCGGCGCAGGCAGGGGCTGATGGTCCGGCGAATCTGCTGGATGCTTGCCGGGTTGCACTGGCTGAAAACAGTCGACTGCGAGGCGTTCAGGTGGTCATGAACGGGCAGATTCACGCGGCATGCCGCGTGCGTAAAACCGATTCGCTGGCATTGCAGGCGTTTTCCTCTCCAGCCTTTGGTCCCTGCGGAATGCTTGTGGAAAACATCACCCGCTATTTGCGCCCACCAACCCCGCGAACGGTTTTACCTTTGCCGCAACAGACGACGCAGAAGGTTGCGATGCTGGAGGCGTCGCTCTCTGCCGACACGCTGTTACTGGAGAACATCCTTGAACTGGGCTATGACGGGCTGGTGCTCGGCGGTTTCGGTGCCGGACATGTTTCGCAGAGTTGGGCGGATGTTATCGAAAAGATCGCCAGGAAAATCCCGGTGATCGTTGCAACCCGGACCGGTTCCGGGTCCACCGCGCAATCTTCCTACGGCTTTATTGGCGGCGAGATGGACTTGATCCGCAAAGGTGTATCGATGGCTGGATTTCTTTGCCCGCGTAAAGCTCGGGTCTTGCTGTGGTTGCTGATCGGCTGCCAGCGGCAAGATGAACTGGCCAGCTTCCTCCTGGAAGACTGATACAACTACCTGTAGCAGCGAGTGGGGATCAGCACATCTACAAAAAAGGCCTGCAGATGCAGACCTTTTTCATTTTCCCAAATCCTACGGCTTGTGGGCCCGGGACAGGAATTCGTGGGATTGCATTTCCAGCAGGCGACTCAGGGTGCGCTGGAACTCGAAGTTCAGTCGACCGCCGGTGTAGAGGTCCTTGAGCTCGACTTCAGCGGAAATGATCAGCTTCACGTTACGGTCGTAGAACTCGTCGACCATGTTGATAAAGCGCCGGGCGATGTCGTCGGTGGTGACGCTCATTTGCTCGACACCGCTGAGCAACACGGCGTGGAAGATCTTGCCGAGTTCGATGTAATCGTTCTGGCTGCGCGGGCCGTCGCAGAGTTCGCGGAAGTCGAACCAGGCCACGTCATCGCACGTGCGCAAGGCGCGGATTTCGCGGTTCTCGATCATCAGCACATCGTTCTCGATGGCTGCCGTGCATTCCGGCGTCAGGGCGCGGAAGCTCTTGCGCAGGCTTTCGTGGGACGCATCATCCAGCGGGAAGTGGAACAGCTCCGCTTGCTCGAGGTGACGCAGACGGTAATCGACGCCGCTGTCGACGTTGACGATCTCGGTGTGCTGCTTGATCAGCGCAATCGCTGGCAGGAAGCGCGCACGTTGCAGTCCATCTTTGTACAGACCGTCCGGCACGATGTTCGACGTCGCGACCAGGGTCACGCCGTTCTTGAACAGCTCTTCCATCAGCGTGCCAAGAATCATCGCGTCGGTGATGTCGGAGACGAAGAATTCATCGAAACAAATCACTCGCGACTCGTCAGAGAAACGCTTGGCGATGATGGTCAGCGGGTTTTTCTCGCCACCCAGGGTCTTCATCTCTTCATGCACGCGCTTCATGAAGCGGTGGAAGTGAGTGCGGGTCTTTTCCTTGAACGGCAGCGCTTCGAAGAAGGTGTCGACCAGATAGGTCTTGCCGCGACCAACGCCGCCCCAAAAGTACAGGCCCTTGATCGGTGCCGCGTCTTTTTTGCCAAACAGTTTGCCGAACAGGCCCGGCTTGCTCTGCGAGGCCGCGACCAGATCGTCGTACAGGCGCTGCAAATGGCGCACCGCAGTTTCCTGCGCGGCGTCATGGAAGAATTCCGGGCGTTTCAGATCAGCTTGATATCGTTCTAGGGGCGTCATAATTCGTTAGCAAGGCAACAAAAACGGGCCGTCACTGTAGCGACGGCCCGTGGGAATGGCAATCAGCCCTTGGTCGGGCCGAGCCGCTGATTTATTCCTGTACCGGCGTCAGAGCCACTCGCAGGGTCTCGATGGCAGCATCGCGGGCGGCGCTGTCAGCAAAGGCCGGGCTGTCGGCAACGCACTCGCCTTCGAGCCAGACGCTGAAGCTCAGGTCTTCGCTGCGCACGTCCAATGGCTGGCCCGATTGCAGTTGCTTGGTCACTTGCCCTGCGGTTTTACCGTCGGCGAAGTTGCGCGACAGCAGCAGTTGTTCGCCGTCGGCCGCCAGCAGACGGAAGCGGAAACTGCCATCGTCTTCACGGAAACTGACGAAACGCGCGGCTTTCGCAGCTTTCTTCTTGGTCGTCGCCGCGACCTGGGTCTGAGCGACGAAAGAACGCAGGCCAACCGCTTCACGCAGTTCGTGAAGGAACGGTGTCGCCACCGAACGAGCCTTTTTGGCGCCGAGCTGCAGCATGTCTTCCAGGTCCGCCGGACGTTCGATCAACTGGTGATAACGCTCGCGGGATTCGCCCAATTCGCTGTCGAGCAACTGGAACAGACGATTCTTCGCCTCACCCCAACCCAGGCCCTGCAACAATTCGCTGCGGAATTCCTCGGACTGCGCCGGGGTGGCGAAGGCCTGGAACAAGGTGAACAGGTGCGAGTTATCCGGATCTTTCGCCTCGCCCGGCGCGCGGGAGTCGGTGACGATCCGCGAAATCGCGTCCTTCATTTCCTTGGCGCTGCTGAACAACGGAATGGTGTTGTCGTAGCTCTTGGACATCTTGCGACCGTCGAGGCCTGGCAGCGTGGCGACGCTTTCTTCGATCAGCGCCTCGGGCATGGTGAAGAATTCTTTGCCCTGGCCGAACAGGTGGTTGAAGCGCTGGCCGATGTCACGGGCCATTTCCACGTGCTGGATCTGGTCACGACCGACCGGCACCTTGTGGGCGTTGAACATCAGAATGTCCGCGGCCATCAGCACCGGGTAGCTGTACAGACCCATGGTGATGCCGGCGTCCGGGTCTTCGCCGGTTTCGACATTCTTGTCCACCGAAGCCTTGTAGGCGTGGGCGCGGTTGAGCAGGCCCTTGGCGGCAACGCAGGTCAGCAGCCAGGTCAGCTCGGGGATTTCCGGGATGTCGGACTGGCGATAGAAGGTTACGCGGTCCACATCCAGGCCACCGGCCAGCCAGGTCGCGGCGATTTCCAGACGCGAGCGCTGGATGCGCAGCGGGTCATCGCATTTGATCAGGGCGTGGTAGTCGGCCAGGAAGTAGAACGAATCGGCATTGCTGTCACGGCTGGCGATGATCGCCGGGCGGATCGCGCCGGCGTAGTTGCCCAGGTGCGGCGTGCCGGTGGTGGTGATGCCGGTGAGGATACGGGTACGAGTCGTCATGGGTAATCGCTTGTCAGACTGCAATCAATTCGAAAGACGCGGCAGGATCAGATCCTTGAGATCGGTCAGCTTGCCATGAAAAAAGTGTCCGCATTCTGCCACTTTCAGCAGCTCATGGGGGCGCTCGAGTTTCGAGGACCAGTCGTAAACGAGCTGCGGATCGATGACTTCGTCGGTTTCCGGCTGGATCAGCGTCAGTTCGCCTTGCTGCGGCAGTTGATCCTGATCGCCCAGGCGCATCACCGCAGGCGCAACCATGAACAGGTGATTGAGCGGCTCACCCTTGGCTTCCAGACGTCCGCCGAGACTGGCTGCAACAAAACCGCCGAAGGAGAAGCCGAACAGCGTCAGCGGCAACTCGGGGTGTTTGGCCCGCAACCATTCGGCAACGGCCTGGGCGTCGTCGACTTCGCCGGTGCCCATGTCGTGGGTGCCTTCGCTGGCACCGACGCCACGGTAGTTGAACCGCAAAGTAATCAAACCGGCATCGCGGGCG
The DNA here is from genome assembly GCF_050586665.1 of Pseudomonas sp. ES4. Classification (NCBI taxonomy): domain Bacteria; kingdom Pseudomonadati; phylum Pseudomonadota; class Gammaproteobacteria; order Pseudomonadales; family Pseudomonadaceae; genus Pseudomonas; species Pseudomonas sp. ES4. Next base: position 390,540 of record NZ_JBOBDO010000001.1, read on the forward strand.
GTGCGCTGCAAGGTCGAGACGACTTTGTTGAGCATGGTGCCGCCCTGCACCGGGTTTGGATGGCAAATCAGCGCCACGCCGCGGGGCTGCTCGTTTTCCAGGTAAAGTGCTTCCAGTTGACCCACCGGGCCATCAATCACTACAGGGGTTTCGCGCATAAGCAAGGAAGGAACTCCGTGACCTCGAATCGGGTCGACTCGTCTAGCAAATTGTCTGTGCCAATCTATTGCGAGTGAATCGCGGTATACAGCGCAGGTTCGAGCCGTTAACGTAAAGCAAAGCCGTTTATAGAGGAAGGACTCGTGGAACACTCGCTCTTAGTTTGGTTGTTACCGACTCTTGCCCTGGTTGTGGGTGTCGCCATTGGTTTCCTGATCGCTCGCCTGGTGCCGAATGCCGCGCCTAGCAGCACGCAACGTCAGCTGGATGACATTCAGGAACGTTTCGACAGTTATCAGAACGAGGTGGTTACCCACTTCAACAGCACTGCAACACTGGTCAAGAAGCTGACTCAGAGCTATCAGGAAGTGCAGGATCACCTCGCCGAGGGTGCCAACCGCCTGGCCCTGGACGAGCAAACCCGCCAACGCCTGCTGGCTTCGCTGCACGCCGATGCGGCAGCCGCCCCACGGGAACGCCTGACGCCGCCGCGTAATCAGGAGCCGCCTCGCGACTACGCCCCCAAAGCCCCGAACGCGCCGGGCATGCTCGATGAGCATTACGGCCTGAAGAAGTAATCAGGTTTCGCGCGACATGAAAAAGCCCTCGGACAAGTGATTGTCCGAGGGCTTTTTTGTTGCTGATGGTTTAGTTGCCAGTTCGGGCCTCTTCGCGAGCAAGCCCGCTCCCACATTTGGAATGCACTCCCCTGTGGGAGCGGGCTTGCTCGCGAAGAGGCCCTGACTGACGGCACAAAAAAGCCCGCCCGATCTGTTGAGGATCGAGCGGGCTTTTTTACGCCTGGGGTTCAGTCAGACGCTTATGGATACTGCTGAACCGTACCTTGCTGTTGCTGACCACCATACTGCTGACCCGGAATCGCCTTCAGGTTGACCTCGACCCGGCGGTTCTGCGCCCGGCCATTGGCGTCGCCGTTGCTGGCAATCGGGTTATCCGGCCCGGCGCCGCGAGCCGACAGGTTGGCACCGCTCACGCCCTGGGACGTCAGGTAAGTCGCCACGCTCTGGGCCCGACGCTGGGACAGGTCCATGTTGTGCTGCCGGCTGCCGGTGCTGTCGGTGTAGCCGACGATCTCGATCTGGTTCTGGCTGAACTCTTTGAGCGAGCCCGCCAGGTTGTTCAACGGCTGATAGAAACCCGAGGCGATGTTCGCCGAATCGGTGGCGAAGGTGATGTTACCCGGCATGATCAGTTTGATCTGATCACCCTGGCGCTGCACTTCCACCCCTGTGTTGGCCATGCTGGCCCGCAGCTTTTTCTCTTGCTGGTCGGCGTAATACCCGTAACCGGCGGCGGAAGCACCGACCACCGCGGCGCCAATCAGCGCGCCCTTGCCACGGTTATCGTGACTGATCGCGGCACCGGCCAAAGCACCGGCCAGAGCGCCGAGGCCACCGTATTTAGCGGTTTTGCTCATGCCCGTGGAACCACCGTCGGCCTGGCCCTGGTTGTCGTAAGGGTTAGGCGAGGCGCAGCCAGACAGCAAGGCCACAGCCGTAGCGACAATAATCAAACGCTGCTTGGTGAACATGTAGAGCTCCTACTTTTTTTGCATTCTGTGGTGCAACGGACAAGGCATTAAACCTTTGCGGGCGTTGGATCGTTTCAGCGGACAAAAATTCCGTCCGTAACAATTAAGCCCGTACAAAAGGATTCTCGCGCATTTCATCGCCAAGACGTGTGTCCGGACCATGCCCGGTCACCACCGTCGCCTCTTCATCGAGGGTGTACAGCCGCTGCTTGATCGACCGCACGATGGTCGCCTGATCGCCACCCCACAAATCCGTGCGCCCTACCCCGCGACGAAACAACGTGTCACCGGCAATCAGCAGCTTAGCTTCTGAAAACCAAAAGCTCATGGAGCCCGGCGTATGACCCGGCGTGTGCAACGCCACGCCACAGCCGCAGGCCAGTTCTTCATCATCGGCCAACCAGCGATCCGGCGGCGGAACCGGGGTGTAGGGCACACCGAACATCTGGCATTGCATCTCCAGGTTGTCCCACAGAAATTGATCTTCTTTATGCAGGTGCAGGGTAGCACCGGTTTTTTCCTTCAACTGACCGGAAGCCAGAAAGTGGTCGAGGTGAGCATGGGTGTGAATGATGCTGACCACCTTCAGGCCCAATGCGTCGAGCCGCGCGAGGATCAGTTCGTGGTTACCGCCCGGATCGACCACGATGGCCTTTTTGGTGATCGGATCGCCGATGATCGTGCAGTTGCACTGCAAGGGGCCGACGGGGAAGGTTTCGCGGATGAGGGCAGTATTGGGGGTTTGCATGGGTTAAATCCTGGTGCCAGGGCTGGGTACTGCGGTTGTGATCCGCAAAATTGATAGGTTATCCTCGCGCCGCGCCAGTTTTGAAACAAGACGGCAGGAAGCCAATGCCTGGTTCAAACGACTCTTGAAGCGTTTTTTCTAACGCTCAGCCCAAAAAGGATAATCCCATGCAAGAAGACTATCTCCTTCATCAGGACATTAAAGGTATCGAAGCCTGGGCACAGGTCTGAACCATGCCTGAGATCCCGATAGACTTCAGCTGTAAAACGACCTGCGCTTTTGTGGCAGGACGCTCGCACCTCAAGACGCAAACCTCTTGCCAGGACTATGTCGCGGCCAGAGAGTCCAACGAGGTGACCTGCATTTCATTGGCCCATGGGGCCGGCTCCCGAGCCAGCTCTGCAATCGGCGCCCAGGTAGCGGTCACGGCGACCCTGGCCTTTGTCTGCAAAAACTTTGAAAGCCTCTGGCAAAACATGGACAAACACAACGCGAAGGCAGCCCAGCGTCTGGTTAATCGCTGCCTCGATGCGTTCAGGCGTAAATCTGCAAAACTTGGCGGCGAGATCAATGACCTGGCCTGCAACTTGTCATTCGTCGCTTACTCACGAGGCCGCTACCTGGCAGGCCACTTGGGCGATGGCGTTATCGCAAGCGCTGATGCGGACGGACAACTTCAGGCCCTTTCTCATCCGGAAAACGGCGAGCTCGCCAACACCGCCCTGTTTCTGACTGACCATAAAGCGGCGTCGCGACTCAGGTTGTACCGTGGGCCAATCGAAGCCACGACTGGCTTCGCGATCATGAGCGAAGGCAGCGCAGAAAGCCTCTATGAAAAATCCAGCGGCGTCCCCGCCCCGGCGCTTCAAAAGCTACTGGAGTTGAATGCAACGCTGCCCAGAAAAAAAATGAAGGAAGTGCTGGCTGACAACCTGCAACAGTCCATTGCCAGTAAAACCGAAAATGACTGCTCCCTGGGCTTACTGTCGATCCTGAAGCCCTGAATCGACGTGAGGCAAACGCCCCGGAGTGACTGCCTCCGAGGAGAAATGACCGAAACCTCTGATCGCAAGGCCCACCTTGTGCCAGAGGTCTTTAATCGGTGATTACTGCAATACACCCAACTCTTTCGCCCTGGCGACCGCCTGCGTGCGCCGTTCAACCCCAAGCTTGCTGTTGATATGGCTGGCATGGGTTTTCACCGTGTGCAGCGAAATAAACAACTGATCGCTGATTTCCTGATTCGAACAGCCTTGGGCAATCAGTCGCAGGACGGCCATTTCCCGCGTACTGAGTTGTTCCGCTGCGGCGGATGACTCCGCCGGACGGGCTGACACTGCCGGAAGCTGCTCTGAAAGGCTCTGCGAAACGGGCGTCGGCACACCGAGTTGAAGTTGGGTACGCAGCCAGTCCGGATGTTCAGCCAACAACCGGTCAAACGGTTGCAGCGCTCCACCGACCGCCGCTTCCAGCGCCTGACCCAGGGCCTTGCGGGCCTCGGGTTCACGCCCATTCCCAAGCAATAACGTCACTTTTTGAGTCAGCGCCATCACGCTGAGCAGCTGCCTGCCGGTTTGCTGCCCATGCTCAAGCAACGCGTTCAATCGTCCTTCGGCCAGCATCGGCTGCCCCTGAATGACCTCCAGCAAGGCCTGTTGCAACTCGATATGCAGCGGTAGTTGCGGATGGAACTCTGGAGGGGCTGCCGCGTGTTCGCCGTTGTAGGTCTGCCCCAAGCGAGCGAGCCAGGCTTCGGCCAGGTCGGTGCGCCCCTGCGATAGCCAGAGTTCGCATTTGACCAGGGTAATCATCGCCAGGTAGTAGATCGGCGGCACATCCCAGATGTGCATCAGGCGCTCGGCTTCGGCAAGTTCGGCGAAGGCTTTGGCGAATTCGCCGCTGCTGCCCTCAAGCCTGGCGATCACGCAGTGACCGATCAATACGCTGATGTCCCGACAGGCGCGTGCCTCATTCAAACCGGCTTGCAAGCGTGCCCGCGCAGCTTGGGGCTGCAAGCGCAGGGCTAGCAAAAAGCCTTCGTACAGAATCAGTCGGGCGCGCACGGCATAAAGTCGTTGCGGGGATAACGGTTGCAGCCGTTGCAGCCCCTGGCGCACCTCATCCAGTGCACGCAGGATTTCCCCTCGCGCTTGCAGTACGCGAGCGCGATCGTAATGGGCCAGCGCTTCGAACAGTGGGTTGCCGACCCGTTGCGCCAACTCCAGAGATTCTCGGTTCAACTCGCGGGCACGCCACAAGTCGCCGTCGGCAATGGCCAGGTTGGACAGGGTCGAGAGGCACATCAGGCGTTGCCCGTAGCGTTTAGCGGGCAGGCTCTCCTGCGCTTCGGTGCAATAGCGCAGCGTCAACTCACGATTGCCGCGCCCGCGAGCAATGATCCCGCTCAGGGCCAGCCATTGCGCCAGCATGGATTTCTGCGCAGTGGCCGATGGGGCCGGCAGGAAGCGGCTCAAATGACTGACCAACTCCTCGGCGGCGTCCAGTTGACAAGCCAGCCCCAAGGCCCAGCTGTACAGCACAATCAGCCGTGGGGTGCTGATCAGCAGGCTGTCGGGCAAATCCATTTTCCAGCGCAGCAACATGCCGACGTTCTGTTCGGCCAGCAATTGTTCTTCGGAGAGGTTCTGCACCAGGTTCGCCGCGACGTCCAGGTGCCCGGCACGCAGCGCCTGCTCCACCGCCTCGTCGAGCAGCCCTTGGGCATTGAACCAGCGACAGGCGCGCAGGTGCAGGCTGGCCGCCGGCACCATCGCTTGAGCGGTAGGCCGGGTGCGCAACAGGTCGGAAAACAAATGGTGGTAGCGATACCAGTGACCGTTTTCATCCAGTGGCACCAGGAACACCTGGTGGGCCAGCAGAAAACGCAGGATCTCGGCACTGTCATGGGCTTCGCGAACGGCATCGCACAGTTCGCTGCAAAAGCGCTCCTGAGGGGCGGTGTCGTAAAGGAACGACTGCACCTCGGCAGGCAGACAATCGATGACTTCTTCCAGCAGATAATCGCGGATCAGCCCTTCCCCGCCATGCAAGGTCTGCGGCAAAGCCCCCTGGGAGCCTGCTTCAGACGCCGCCAACAGCCAGAAACGCAACCCGGCAACCCAGCCTTCGCTGCGCTGGATGAGGCTTTCCAGCGCTTCGCCGCGCAAGGAACTGCTGTGCCGATCGAGCAGGGTCAAGGCTTCATCGTGAGTCAGGCGCAAGTCCTGTTCATTCAACTCGAGCAATTGCCGCGACAGCCGCAGGCGCGCCAGATGCCAGTCCGGCCGCTGTCGACTGGTGACCATCACCAGTAAACCGTCAGGCAAGTGATTGAGGAAAAATTGCAGGCAGCGATCGAGAACCGGACCCTGTGCCAGATGGTAGTCATCCAGCACCAACAGCAGGGGCGTATTCGTTGACAGGTGCACGGCCAACTCATCGAGCAAACCGTCCAGCCATTCCTCAAAGGCAAACGGCTGGTGCCGCTGCCGCATTTTCAGCAGCCCCAGGGACTGGCTGCCCAGTTGCGGAAAAAAGTCCTGGAGGCCTTCGAGCATCCGCTCAAGAAAACGTCCGGGATCGCTGTCTCGCGGACTTAACCCCAGCCACAGACTTTGCCAGTGAGCCGGCAAGCCCTGACAGAACTCCACCGCCAACGAACTCTTGCCAAACCCTGCCGGAGCGCTGACCAGCAACAACCTGCCGCCGAGGCCCGCACTCAGGCGCTCGCACAGACGAGGTCGCAGGACATGGCCATCAGGCAACGGAGGCCGAAAAAAACGCCCGTCCAGTGCCGCGACGGCAACGCTTGCAGGGCCCGGGGGTGGGGACAGATCAGTCATGGCCGGCTCTTGTTTGAAATGCTGTTGGCGGCGTTGCAGATGTCCGCAGCCTAGCGGTAAACGAAGAGGGAATGAAGGTTATTGCTACAAATGGCTACAAAAAGAATACAAGCAATGCCTGATCTGAACTCACCTTGTAGCAGCTGTCGAGCCTGCGAGGCTCGACAGCTGCTACAAGGAATTGTTATGGCCGTAAAAAAAACGCCCCGAACCAGTCGGGGCGTTTTTCGAGGATGCGGCCTCTGTTCAGGGCAGCTTAGCGAACACCATCCTGGCGCAGCGCGGCCGGGGTGAAGTCGCTGGTAGTGGCGGTGAAGCCAAAGTCGTACGCCGATTTCTCTTCGTTCTTCATGCCCAGCGCCAGGTAGCGGCCCGATTGCAGGTCGTACAAGGTTTCCAGGGTGTACCACGGCACTTGGACGTTGTAGTAGTTCTGGGAGTGAGCTTCCGCCACACGCCACAGTTGATTACGACCGTCGTAGTGGTCGATCACCGCTGCTTGCCAGGTGTCTTCGTCGATGTAGAAGTCACGCTTGGCATAGATGTGACGCTGACCTTCCTTCAAGGTAGCCACCACATGCCAGACCCGGCGCAGCTCGTAACGAGTCAGGTCCTGGTTGATGTGACCGGCCTTGATGATGTCGTCGTACTTGAGTTGCGGCGAGTCGAGTTTGTAGGCGTCGGAGGCGATGTACATCTCTTTCTTGCCTTCGAGTTTCCAGTCGTAACGATCCGGCGCACCGTTGTACATGTCCAGATTGTCGGAGGTACGCAGGCCGTCGGCTGCAGTACCCGGCCCGTCATAGGACACTTGTGGTGCGCGACGCACACGACGCTGACCGGCGTTGTAGACCCACGCCGAACGTGGCTCTTTCACCTGGTCGAGGGTTTCGTGCACCAGCAGCACACCACCGGCCAGACGTGCCGGCGCGGTCACTTTCTGCTTGAAGTAGAACAGGATGTTGCCCGGGTTCGCTGGATCGTAATCCTTCATCTTGTCGCGGAATACGAACTGGTCCTGGAAGTACACCAGGCTGTACGAGCCGTTCGGCTGCGGTGTGGCCTGGGTCACCAGACGGGTCACGCTGCCACCGCGATAACGGGTGATGTGGTTCCAGATGACTTCGACGCCGGTCTTCGGAATCGGGAATGGAATGGCGGTTTCGAAGTTCTCCAGACCGTTGCCGCCGGACACCAGGTTAGTGGACGTGGCGTTTTTCTTGATGGAGGCAAACACGGCATCCGGCACGGTCGCGCCGCGATGGGACGGGTAGACCGGCATTTTGAAGGTTTCCGGGTAGCGCTTGAACATCGCGTACTGGCCCGGTGCGAGTTTGTCCTTGTACTGGTCGACATTCTGCGCGGTGATGGTGAACAGTGGCTTTTCACTGGCGAACGGGTCGGACAGGAAACCTTTGCTGTCGGCGGTGCCGGCGTTTTTCGCCATCGGCTTCCAGGCCGGGATCGATCCGTCGGCGTTACCCGCCATTTCGGCGCCCATCGGCGTCAGGCTCTTGCCCAGTTTGTCCGCTTCGGCCGCAGGGACCGCCGCCATGACGCCGGTCGCCAGCAGCGAAAGCCCCAGAACACCGACGTGGAACAGACTCTTTGTTATTTTCATAGGTGTGTTCGTCCTGATAATGCAGTGCTTAGAAGTTCACGCCGAAGCTGAGCGCAACGAAATCGCGGTCATCGACGGTGGTGTACTTGCCATCAAAGAAGTTGGTGTAGGCCAGGCTCGCGGTGTAGGTGTTCTGATACTCGGCATCCACACCCAGGCTCACCGCTTTGCGGCCTTCCTCGAAGTTGCCGCCAGGGCCAGGCGAGTAGCCTTCCACGTCATGAGACCAGGCCACGTTCGGCTTGAGGTTCACACCGGCGAACACGTCGTTGTATTCCCAGATGGCACGACCACGGTAGCCCCAGGAGTTTGCGGTGGTGAACCCGTCGTTTTCGCAGTAGCGACTGACGTTGTTTTGTGGTCCGCCGGCCAGGGTGCCGCTGTTCAATGTCTGGCACTGACCACCGGGCAATGGACCGGGGCCGTAGCTCGGGTCACGGCCGTAACGCGCTTTGTTAGTGCTTTCCAGACCACCAACGTGAGTAAAGCCGACCTCGCCCACCAGGGTCAGTCGCTCGGCGCCCATCACCTGGTCGAAGAAGTGAGTAAGGGTCGTCTGGAGCTGGGTCACTTCCTTGCGGCGATAGCCTTTTTGATCCTCCCCTGGCGTCCCCTGGAGCACGGAAACGTTAGGGTTCAGCGGCGTCAGACCGGAAAACAGAATGTCGGTGGTGTTGAGCTGAACGGGAGCATTCGGCCGGTAGCTGACTTCACCGCTCCACGCAGTACCTGTCGGTAGCGTCGTGGAGAAGCTCAAGCCATACAGGCGAATATCTTCAGGGTACTCGACGTAGTAGCTGGAGTTACCGGCCACGTTCAATGGCAACAAGGTCGGTGCCAGGCTTGCCGCGACACCGGCCGGAACCCCCGCAGCCCTCAGTGAACCCACCAGGCCCGCCGCGCTGTAAGCGCTCGCCGGAGCACCCTTGCCGCTGAAAATCGGCGCACGGCTGTGGTAGTTCATGAAGTAGGCGCCGAACTCGGTGTCCAGCGGATCGAACATGTATTTGAAGGACACGCCGAATTGCCCGCTGTCACGAGCATCGCGATCCGGACCGCGACGAACGATCACGCCTTCATCCGGGTCCCCCCAGGTGACGCCCCTGGCAGCCAGGGTGTTGATGCTGGCATTACGCAACGAAGCCGGCAGCCCCGCCGCCGCCAATGCGCTGTTGAGCCCGTTACGGGTGCGCAGTACGGCCAGATTGTTGTCGCAGCCATCCGAAATCACGTCCGGTTGCGAGAAGAAGGTGCCGCAGTTGTCGGTGACGGTCTGGTCCCATTCGAGCTGGTAGAAGGCTTCGGTCGAGAGGTTCTCGGTGAGACTCTGCGAGACGTAGAACATGTTGACCGGGATCAGGCCTTCCTTGATCTCGGCACCGGGACGACGGAACGCGGACACATCGATCGGGTTGATCGAGTTGATACCACCGCCGATGAAGGTACTTTCACCCCAACTTACTACTTGCTTGCCCAGGCGCACGGAGCCCGGCTGATCGGCAACGGCGTAGTTGTGGTAGACGAAGGCGTCGAGGATCTGGCCGCCGGAGGACTTGGCGCCTTCCTTGCGGTTGTTGTCGCTGATGTCCTTGAACGGACGGCTTTCGTCCTTGAGTTCAAAGTCGTACCAGTATTTGCCACGGACGAAAACGCCGGTGTCGCCATATTTCAATTCAAGGTCATGGATACCCTTGAAGATCTTGGAGAACGTTTCGCCACTCTTGAAGTTCAGGTGACCGTCGTCCGAAGTCTGGGACAGGCCGCGGCCGCCGTTGTTGACGCCGATGAGGTTCTTGTTGGCACTTTGAGTCGACCAGCTGGAACCGATCGACAGGGACGAGTCGAACTGACCTTCGATTTCCCCAACGTTGAAACTGACGCCGAATGCTGGCCCGGCGAGCGAAGAGGCAAGACTGACCGCCAGGGGCAGTTTTGCCCGGCGCCAGAACTGGTTTACTGATGTCATCGACGCTACTCCATGTGCATTATTGTTATGGCAGTGAGCACTTTTAAAAACGCTTGGATGACGGGGAGCCAAGGTGTCCCCAAGTCATTCCAAAGTTGCATCGCCCCGGTTTGTGCGTTTGCCCCGTTCTTAAAAATCCTTGAGCGGACTATAGCCAGCAGGTAGTACTGCTTGATCCCTCTAAAGTGTGATTTGCAGCTGCCAGCCACTCTGGAACAGTCCTTTGCCAAGCCGACACCCGTCGGCACGGCAAGAATGGCTGAAATTTCAGATTTGACAAGCCAAGCGCTTGCTTGGTGGGGCTGGCGTGCCCTTTTGGGCACGCCAGGTGACGCTTAAAGCGTCGAGAGGAAAGTGCTGTTGTTGGCTTGCCATTCGGTGATGTCGACACGAATACGCTTCTTGTCGAGTTTGCCGACACTGGTCTTGGGAATTTCAGTAACAAGGGCGATCTGGCTCGGGATGGCCCACTTGCTCAGGTGCCCCTGCTCCACGAACGGCTTGAGGTGTTCCTTCAGTTCCTTGGCCCCGATCTCATGGCCTTCGCGAACCACCAGCAGGGCAAACGGACGTTCGCCCCACTGCGGGTCGGCGATGCCCACCACTGCTACTTCGCGTACCGCAGGGTGGCGACTGATCAAGTCTTCAAGGTCCAGGGAGGAGATCCACTCGCCGCCGGTCTTGATCACGTCCTTGATCCGGTCGCGAATGTCGATCACACCCATGCTGTCCAGAGTCGCCACGTCACCGGTGTGCAACCAGCCTCCGGCCCAGAGCTCTGCGCCTTTCTGCGGTTCCTTGAAATAGCCCTCGGTGAGCCACGGCGCACGCAACACCAGTTCGCCCTGGGTCTCGCCATCGGCGGGCAGGAAGTTGCCGTCGGTATCGACGATCGCCGCTTCCACCAATGGGCCTGGTACACCGGCCTTTATCCTGTACGTGGTGCGTTCGTCTTCGGTGCCGGCCATCAGCTCGTCATTGAGGTGTGCACACGATACCAACGGCCCGGTTTCCGACATGCCATACGCGGCGGTCAGTTGAATGCCCTTGGCCTTGGCCGCGTCGTAAAGCGCATGGTTCAGCGCGCTGCCGCCGATGACGATTTTCCAGCCGCCGAAATCCGTGCCTTGCGCCGCTTTGGCATTGAGGACCATTTGCAGGATGGTCGGCACGCAATGGGAAAAGGTGACCTTCTCCTTGCGCCACAGCTCCACCAGGTACTCAGGGTCATAGCGACCGGGATAGACCTGCTTGAGCCCGAGCATGGTCGCCACATATGGCAGGCCCCAGGCGTGCACATGGAACATCGGGGTGATCGGCATGTAAACGTCGTTGGTGCCCAGCAACCGCACGCTGTCGATGGCGCCCATGATGGTCGACACCCCCATGGTGTGCAGCACCAGTTGCCGATGGGTGAAATACACACCTTTGGGATTACCGGTGGTGCCGGTGGTGTAGAACGTGGTCGCGACGGAGTTTTCGTCGAAGTCCTGGAAGTCGTACTGCGTGCTCGCCGCCGCCAGCAATTGCTCGTACTCGCCGATCAGGTCCGGCAAGTCGGCGGTTTTTTCCGGCAGGTCAGTCAACAGCAGGGTTTTCTCGACGGTGGTCAGGTGCCCGGCAATCGCGTTGTAAAGCCCCACGAACTCACTGTTGACCAGCACAAAGCGGTCCTCGGCGTGGTTCATGGTGTAGAGGATCTGTTCCGGTGACAGGCGCACGTTAATGGTGTGGATCACAGCGCCAATCATCGGGATGGCGAACATGCATTCCAGATAACGATGGCTGTCCCAGTCCATCACCGCCACGGTATCCCCGGCCTTGACGCCGGCCGCCGTCAGCACGTTGGCCAGCCTGGCCACCCGTTCGATCAGGGTCGGATAGCTGTAGCGCAACTGGTCGCGGTAAATGATCTCGCGGGTTTTTTCATAACGAGCGCCGGACATCAGCAGCCGTTTAATCAGCAGCGGATACTGGTAAGCGCCTTCGGCTGGAGGGATAACGCGAGTCTGCAACATAAGAGTCCCTTTTCTGACTACACGGTCGTGGCTGAAAGTAAGCACTTTAGTGCCCTTGGGCGCCAGCCAAATCAGCCAAAGGAATGATTTGCAGAAGAGGGGCAAATGCTAGCTTTGCGCCACTGTCTGGACTGTTTCGTCGGGAATTCGGCAGTTGCGTTGTAAAACGTTGCAACGCATGCTCGTAACACTTGTCTGTGAGCCTACGTACCATACGGACACGATGAGCCGATCGGTTGGCAGCCAAACAGGTTGCCTCCCCCTGGTCGCCACGGCCTTCACCTCATCTTCAAGAGAAGGATCTTGTTCACTAGACCTGCCTGGTCAAACGCCATCGGTATTGCATAAATAATGAGCATTGAACTGAACGCCCCCGAGCACTGCCCATCGACACCTGCGCCCCTGGTTTCCATCGTGGCGTCCTGCTACAACATGCAAAAATTTGTGGAAGACGCCCTGAAGAGCATCTTCGCCCAGGACTATCCAAATTTCGAAGTCATCATCGTCAATGACGGGTCCAGCGACGACAGCCTCGCCATTCTCGAGCGATTGCAACAAACCTATGACTTCCAGCTGTATTCGCAACCGAACCAGGGCGTGAGCGCGGCGCTCAACCACGGCTTGCGATACGCCAAAGGCGTCTATGTGGCGACCCCGGACCTGGACGACATCATGCTGCCGGGGTCAGTGCGCATGCGCGCCGAATACCTGGACCAGCACCCGAACGTCGGCTGCGTAGGTGCGTTGGTCAGCTACATGGACAGTGATGGCAACACCATCAAGCAACAACACCGCGACCGGATACACACCTACAACTTCGATCAGGTCCTCAGAGGTGCCGTCGTGGTCGGCGCCCCTGTTGCCCTCTATCGCATGAAAGCGATGCGAAGTGCCGACTTCTACGCGCCGAAGCTGCGGGTTCAGGACTTTCAGATGACGTTGCGGATTGCCCGGCTGGGTTATGAGATCCATGAGTTGCCGATCTGCATGTCCCGCTATCGCCGCCATGCCAACAACCTGTCGAGAAAATACCGGACGCTGCTCCAGGCGGACCTTGAGGCGATCGCGCCGTACGTGAACCATCCCGGCTATCAGAGCGCCCGCACCAGACTGGTGAACAAGGCCCTCAAATATGCCGTGGTCGAGGACAAGAAAGAAGCCTGGCAGCTGTTGCGCTCGATTCCCTGGCGACACCTTAATAGAACCAGCTTCAAACGCTTCAAGCGGCTGGTATTACATCGCTAAGCGCGACTCAGTGCATTTCGGTAAATGCGAGTTTCACCCCGATAGCGATCAGTACCGCGCCCATGGTCCGATCGAACCAGTGGCCCATCCGGGCAAAACCTGCGCGCACGCGCTGCTGACTGAACAGCATGGCCACCAGGCAGAACCACACAGCGGTGGCCACCGCGAGGTAGATGCCATAGCCCGCCTGCACCGTCAGCGGCGTGTGCGGATTGATCACCACGGTGAACAACGAAAGGAAAAACAGCGTCGCTTTCGGGTTCAGGCCGTTGGTCACGAAACCTGAAGTGAAAGCGCCGCGAGCAGTGCGCTCGCCCGCTTCCTTGTGCAAATGATCAGTCGCAGGTTGGGCAGGCTGTGCTCGCAAGGCCTTGAAGCCGATGTACAGCAGGTACGCGGCGGCCGCCCATTTCAAGGCATTAAACAGCACGATCGACTGGGACACGATCAGGCCAATGCCGAGCAACGAATAGCCGACGTGCAGGAAAATGGCGGTGCCGACCCCCAGCGCCGTCCAGGTGCCAGCGCGACGACCATGGGTCACGCTCTCACGCACTACCACGGCAAAGTCCGGGCCGGGGCTGGCTACGGCCAACAAATGAATAAGGGCAACGGTCAAAAACTCTGTCCAGTACATGGGGGGATCCTTTTGGCCAAGCGTAACTGTTTGTTTCATCTGATAGGCTCGGCAGATTACGCCTTCAGTTCATTGCACAAAAGGTACAGTTGATGACGAACACTCACCGCGCCGTTTTCCTCGACCACCCGTCCCTGGACCTGGGTGACCTCGACCTCAGCCCGCTGCAAGAGTGTTTCAGCGACTTCAAGCTTTTTGCCCAAACCACGCCGGACCAAGTGATCGAACGCCTCAAGGGCGCCACCGTTGTCATCAGCAACAAAATCCCGATCGATGCCGCCGCCATCGCTGCCAGCCCCGAGTTGAAGCTGATCCTGATCGCCGCCACCGGCACCAACAACGTTGACCTCGTCGCCGCCCGCGCCCACGGGATTACTGTCTGCAACTGTCAGGGTTACGGCACGCCGTCGGTGGCGCAGCACACGATCATGTTGCTGCTTAATCTGGCAACACGCCTGGCTGATTATCAAAAGGCTGTCGGCGAAGGTCGCTGGCAGCAGGCGAAACAGTTCTGCCTGCTGGATTACCCGATTGTCGAACTGGAAGGCAAAACCCTCGGCCTGCTTGGTCACGGCGAATTGGGCGGCGCAGTCGCACGACTGGCCGAAGCCTTTGGCATGCGTGTACTGCTCGGGCAGATTCCCGGGCGCCCTGCCCGGCCGGATCGTTTGCCACTGGATGAGCTGCTGCAGCAAATTGACGCGCTGACCCTGCACTGCCCGCTCAACGAACACACCCGCCATTTCATCGGAGCCCGTGAGCTGGCCTCGATGAAACCCGGTGCGTTCGTGGTCAACACCGCGCGCGGCGGCCTGATCGACGAACAGGCCCTGGCCGATGCCTTGCGCAAAGGCCACCTGGGTGGCGCGGCCACCGACGTGTTGAGCGTCGAGCCACCAACCGCCGGCAATCCGCTGCTGGCCCACGACATTCCGCGATTGATTGTCACCCCGCACAACGCCTGGGGCAGCTGCGAGGCACGTCAGCGGATCGTGGGCCAGTTGACCGAAAACGCGCAGGGATACTTCAGCGGTAAAGCACTGCGGGTCGTCAGTTGATAGACTGCGGCACTTTTTTACAGGAGCAGAGTATGGATCCGCGCAGTGAAGTACTGCTTCGCCAGGCCGAGTTGTTCCAGGGTTCGGTGCTGCTGGCCGGTTTGCCCGCCGATGACTTGCTGGGCCGTCTGCCCGACGCTCATGGCTGGTGCTGGCATGCCGGCGATCAAGCGGCGCTGGACGCCCGTTTTGCCGAGCGTAGCCATTTCGGCGTGAATGTACCGGAGCGCGCGTTCGACACCGCCGTGGTGTTTTTGCCCAAGTCCAAGGACTTGACCGACTACATCCTCAACGCCCTCGCCTCCCGGCTGGCCGGTCGTGAACTGTATTTGGTGGGTGAAAAACGCAGCGGCATCGAAGGCGCGGCCAAGCAACTGAACCCCTTCGGCAAGCCGCGCAAACTCGACAGCGCGCGGCATTGTCAGTTGTGGCTGGTTACGGTGGCCACGGCACCGCAAGCCAAGTCGCTGGAAAGCCTGGCCCAGACTTATGAGTTGCCGCTGGCCGAAGGTCCGCTAAAAGTCATCAGCCTGCCAGGCGTGTTCAGCCACGGTCGGCTGGATCGCGGCAGCGCACTGTTGCTGGAGCATCTGGACAAATTGCCGAGTGGCCATTTGCTGGACTTCGGTTGCGGTGCCGGTGTGTTGGGCGCAGCCGTGAAACGTCGCTACCCACACAACCAGGTCACCTTGCTTGATGTAGATGCGTTTGCCGCCGCCAGCAGTCGTCTGACACTGGCTGCCAACGGCCTGGAAGCTGACGTGATCACCGGTGACGGTATCGACGCCGCACCGATGGGTTTGAGTGCGATCTTGAGCAACCCACCGTTCCATGTCGGGGTTCATACCGACTACTTCGCCACCGAGAACTTGCTGCGAAAAGCAGCTAAACATCTGAAAAACGGTGGCGAACTGCGCTTGGTAGCCAACAGCTTCCTGAAGTACCAGCCGCTGATCGAGGAGCATCTGGGGGTGTGCGCAATCAAGGCCGAAGGACAGGGTTTCAGAATCTATCGGGCCAAACGCGGCTGATAAATAAGTGCTTGCCTAACGGATTTTGCCTAGGCAGAATCCGCTCCGTCCTAGGGGAGTAGTCTCCCACGAGCGCCATGCTCGTCCGGCATACGTCAACATACTTGGTCAACAGACCATGGCGTATGCGACCCAAGCGTCCGCATCAGACGGATCGCAGGGTTTGACAAGACCTATGACACGAACACCTTACCCGGGGCGGGAAGGCTGTACGTGTCATAGCCGTGTCGACCCGCCCCTTAGGAAAACCCTGATGCTGGATTCACTTCTCGTTCCCACCGCAATCGTTGCCTTGGCCGAAATCGGCGACAAGACGCAACTGCTCGCGCTCATTCTCGCCGCTCGCTTTCGCAAACCCTGGCCAATCATCGCCGGTATCGTCGCTGCAACCCTGGCCAACCACGCGGCCGCAGGCGCGGTAGGTGCCTGGGTCGGCAGTTTCTTCTCGAATGCGACGTTGCACTGGATCCTCGCCGCGAGCTTTACCGCGACCGCATTGTGGACCCTGGTACCGGACAAGATGGATGACGACGAAGCCAGCACCGCCCGCAAGTTCGGACCGTTCCTGACCACGCTGATCGCGTTTTTCCTTGCCGAGATGGGCGACAAGACCCAGGTCGCCACGGTGATGCTCGCGGCGCAATATCCGGAACTGTGGCTGGTGATCATCGGCACCACCGTCGGGATGTTGATTGCCAACGTGCCGGTCGTTTTGGCCGGTAACTTTGCCGCGGACAAACTGCCCTTGACCCTGATCCGTCGCCTGGCGGCGTCGGCATTCTTCATCCTCGCCATTGTCGCGGTGTACAAGGCGATGCAGAGCAGCGGCTGGGTCTGACGTGGCCTCTTTGTGGCGAGGGGGCTTGCCCCCGTTCGACTGCGCAGCAGTCGCATGGCAGCAGACCGAGGTGTAACTGAAGCATTTTTGTGGAGTTCAATAAGGGGCTGCTTCGCAGCCCAACGGGGGCAAGCCCCCTCGCCACAAGAGCAGCGCCGCATGGCTATCAGGACTTTTTGGCTTTCTCGTACAACGGCATGACTTTCGGAATCGCCGCTTGCAAAGCAGCAATCCGGCTGGCCGACGCCGGGTGAGTGCTCAAGAACTCTGGCGGTGCACCATTCGAGGCTTTGCTCATCTTGTTCCATAGGGTGATCGCGGCGTTCGGGTTGTAACCGGCACGGGCGGCCAATTCGAGGCCAATCAGGTCCGCCTCGTTTTCATTGCCGCGACTGTTGGGCAAGGTCATGCCGTATTGGGCCACGGTGTCCGCCAGAGCCAGGCTGCCCTCGCCCAGACCGAACAACGCCCCGGCGCCCTGCTTGGCCATTTCGATACCGTAAGCCTTGGACATCGCTTCACGACCATGTTCACGCAAGGCGTGAGCGATTTCATGGCCGATGATGGCGGCGATTTCGTCGTCAGTGAGTTGCAGGGTGTCGATCAGCCCGGAGTAGAAAATGATCTTGCCGCCAGGCCCGCAGGAGGCATTCAGCTCATCGCTCTTGATCAGGTTCACTTCCCATTGCCACTGGGCCGAATCCGGACGGAACACTGGCGCCTGGGCAATCAGGCGACTGGAGATCGCCTGGACGCGCTTGGCATTGTTACTGGTCTTGTCCAGCACGCCTTTGGTGTTCGCCTCACCGACAGTCTTTTGATAAGACTGGGCGTACATCTGGTTGACGTCGTCGGTCGACAGCATGCTGAACATGTACTGTTTGCGTTCAACGCCCACCGCGCCACCGCTGGTGGTGTTGACCGACTGACAACCGGCGAGCAGCAAACCTGCGCTCAGTGCACACACAACCAATGTCTTGTTCATCAAAAAACTCCCTGAAAACATGCCGCGTATCCTAGGCGTGGATTTGCATCGACGCCAGATACAACAGAGGTGTAGACGCACATTTCAGACAAAGCTCTCATGGCCGTAGAAAAAAACTCACATAACGATCAATTAGTTCATGGTTTAACAATCGCCGGAAGGTCCTGCGGACCTTATCGCGAGCGGGCTCGCTCCCACAGGGGATGCTCCTGTGAACACATTTTTTGTGAACACTGCAGATCAAATGTGGGAGCGAGCCTGCTCGCGATGAGGCCAGCACCAACGCCCATTTAGCCCGGGGTCAAACACTCCGGCCCATTGAGCTTCGGATCATTCACCAGATTCGCCAACACCCGCTCGCGCAACGCCGCGGGCTCACTGGCGAGCAACGCTTGCAAAGCATGCAACGGAGTCTCGGGATTGAGCCATGCTTCCTGCCCCGCCGCATCGAGAATCAAAGGACGGCGCTGACTCGCCGCCGGTTGCGTGATCACTGCCGTACTCAGCCACACCTGCTCCTGCACCGGATACGCTTCCCAAATCGCCGCAAAGAACAGCGTCGAACCCTCACCCGGCGTCAACCAATACGGACGCTTACGTGTGGTGCCGCGCCATTCGTAAAAACCATTGGCCGGCAGCAGGCAACGGCGTTCGCGCAGGGCCTGGCGAAACATCGGTTGTTCGGCAACGGTTTCGGCCCGGGCATGGGCTGGCGTGCGAGACAAATCAGTCAGCCACGGCGGCGTCAAACCCCAACGCGCGCGGGCCAACTCACGCTGACCGTCAACACCGGCGCGCAGCATCAACACCGAATCGTTGGGGGAAATATTCCACTGGGCCTGCTGATCGGCGGGAAAGCCAGGCAGGGCCGCGAAGGCGGGGTTCCAGCGAAACAGGGCATAACGTCCACACATGGGGCAACACGACTCTTGATAAAACGAACGTCAGCCTAACAGACCAGCGTGCCGGGAAAACTGTCCGGCTCATCGCCGGGCAGTGGCAGCGCGGCATTGTACGCAGTGATCAGCTCCCGGGCGTACTCGGCCTCGTCGTTATCGACCGACAGACCGAGCAGGCCAAAGGTCGGCAATTCTCCGCTGCCACCGAGCAAGTCACGCCCAACAAGATGCGCTTCTATGCCCTCGCTGGCCAACATGCTTTGCAGCAACTCTCCTTCCATGAGGTTTTCCGGCTCGTAGATTCGCTGCATGGGGCGCCCCTTTCATTCGTTTTCGCTGTGAACTTCGAGCAACCATTCCTGACCGTCAGTCTGCAGGACAAACGTGATGGGGCGACAACACACCGGACAGTCTTCGATATAGGTCTGATCGCCGCCGGACAAGTCCAGAACGGCCTCAGCCTCTTCACCACAATATGGACATTCGTAGCGCTCGGTTTCCAGCATCGCGGTCTCCCAGGTGACTTGTGCGTATAATCGCCGGTCTATTTGCAGGGCTATTTTTGTCTGGCTAACTTTTCAGACCGTACCCCGTTGGTTTTCGATCAAAACCTTTACTTACCCTAGCCGTTTCTAACAAGAGAGCATGATGGGCGAATTCGATGCCATCCGACCTTACAATGACAGCGAAGTCCCTGCGGTGCTGGACCGGCTGCTCGGCGACAAGGCGTTTCTAGATATCCTCATCCACTTCCGCTTCCCGCGTTTTGCCGGTGCTTTCGGCTGGATGCTCAAACCTCTTATAGCTCATCGGCTGCGCCGTGAGTTCGCCGACGTTACGTCGGTGGCCACGTTGCAGGATAAAGTCGAGATGTACGTCGACCACACCATCGAGCGAGCCACGGACGGGGTGACGTACACCGGCGTCGAGCAGTTCAAGTCCGGCAGCGCCTACCTGTTCATTGCCAACCACCGCGACATCGTGATGGACCCGGCCTTCGTCAATTACGCCGTGTACCACGCCGGCCTGCCGACACCGCGCATCGCGATCGGCGACAACCTGCTGCAAAAGCCCTTCGTCAGCGATCTGATGCGCCTGAACAAGAGTTTTATCGTGCACCGTTCGATCACCGGCCGACGCGAGAAGATGGCGGCGTATCAGTTGCTGTCGGCCTACATCAACCACTCGATCCGCAACGATTGCGCCTCGATCTGGATCGCCCAGGCCGAAGGCCGGGCCAAGGACGGCGACGACCGCACCGAGTCGGCGATCCTCAAGATGTTCCACATGAGCCGCAAGGACGAGCCGTTCGGCGAAGTCATTCAGTCGTTGAACCTCACCCCGGTTTCGATCAGCTATGAATACGATCCGTGCGATCAAGCCAAGGCTCGCGAGCTGTTCATCCGCGCCACCACCGGCAGCTACACCAAAGTGCCGGGCGAGGACGATGTCAGCATCGCCAAGGGCATCACCGGCTACAAGGGCCGGGTGCATGTGAACTTCGCCTCGCCGATCACTGAACTGTTCGACGACACCAAGCAATTGGCGGTCGAGATAGACCGGCAGATCCTCGGCGGCTACCGCCTGTTCCCGGTGCATTACCTGGCCTACGCCCAGTGGAAAGACGCCGACCCGCAATTGCAGGTGCCGAAAGCCTCTGAAGTGTTTGCGGCGGACGAACTGGCCAAGGCGCAGGAGCAATGGCAACAGCGTCTGGACGCGTGCCCTGAGGAGCATCGTCCGTTCATGGTCCTGCAATACGCGACGCCGGTGCGCAATCAGTACCGTGTGAAAGCAGGTTTGCCGCTGTAGGGATTTTGGCTGGATACGACAACGGCGCTCTATTTGACTGTCACCACATCACCTGTGGCGAGGGGACTTGTCCCCGTTGGGCTGCGAAGCGGCCCCAAAACCTGCGATCATATTTTTCAGACAGGCCAGGGGTACCGACTTACGACTGCTGCGCAGCCGAACGGGGATAAATCCCCTCGCCACAGAAGTCCCCTCGCCACAAGGTTGGTGTCAGCGCTTCAGAAGCGCGTGCTGATCCACGACACCAGCAGCGCCAACCCCAGGCAGGCAAAACCGAAACGATAGAAAAACCGGTTCATACGCGAGGTCGCACTGTCCGGCATCAACGTCGGCTCATCGATACGACGGCTCTGGCTTTGCGCCTGGAGAATGGCCCGCGCGCGCTGTTCGCGGCGCCGAGTGGCATGCAGCAACCAGCTGCCCGGAAAGGCCAACAACAAGGCGAACAGGTTGATCAACTTGGCGGGATGGTTGGTAAACAGCGAAATCAAATGCAACGACATCACGGACCTCAGCAAAACAGGTGGCAGACGCCGAACCGGCGACCGCGGCGCGAATTCTACCGAAAGCCTCACCTCCTGCCCTTGCTTTCCGACAAATAACGAACCATTTGACTGATTCCTGTCCTGTGTCACGGCGCCGTCATCTGGATACGCCAGTCTGCCGCCCCTCGAAACCGACACGGAAACCGTCATGTTGCACGCCGAAAACCAGGATCGCCTCTACCTCATCGCCCAAAGCGACGAACAACAAAACCTCGTCGGCAGCCTCGCCTTCAACGTCCAGGACTGCCACTGGCTGGTGTATTGCGCATTGGGCGGGCATCAGCATGCGGATTTGCCAGAGACGGATTTGCTGACGGGCGTGAGTGTTCTGGATTTTTATTCGCAGGCCGCCTGACACCGCGGATCCCTTGTGGGTGCAGTTCCACCAAATCAGCACGCATGAAAAAGCCCGGAACCATTGCTGGCACCGGGCTTTTTTTGAATCCAGCGAACGTTTATTCGGCGAGAATCTGACCAATCGTCGGATCCTTGAACAGACGCGTCAACGCATCGCTCAACACATCACTGACCAGCTTGGTGTTGGTTTCCTGATTCGGCGCCATACCAAAACGCTGATCCAGGGAGGCACCATAACGACCGCTGTAGCGACGGTTGGCGTTCTGCACATCGGAACGGAATGTCGCACCAATGGTGGCTTCAGTCACATACATGCCTTCTTTAGGCGACTGATACTTCAGCTCCGACAGGGTCACGGTCAACTGCGGAGCATTCAGCGCATTGGAAGTTGGGGTGAAGCCCAACAACCGCACGGCCGCTTCGGCCTGAGCCTGCAACTTCGGCAGAATCTGCGCGCCCTGCACGGTGATCGCGCTGGTCTCGGGGTACAGGCCACCACGGGTGCCCAAGGTCGGCGACGGACGACCGTCCACCACACGCACCACCACCGGCTGGCCACGGCCGACCGGTGCCAGCTGAGTGGTCAGCTTGGGTTCCGGATTCAGTTGTTGCGGGCTGTGGGCGCAGCCGACCAGGGTCAAACTGGTCACAGTGATCAAACCGAACAACAGGCGTTGCAACATGCTCTTCTCTCCAGAATCAGGCACAAACAGGCCCGCAGTATAGCGGTGGGCCACTGTGGGTAACTAGCACCTCACAGTGAATACTGAAATCTCTGACAAACCCTCCAGACTGCGGTTCCTGTCACAGATATGTCACCGCCCATACACTTGCTCGTCACGGCACGCTGGCAACCTTCAGAGCAGTCACCCCACAAGGTACTTCGCCATGCGCTATCTCATCTCGCTGTTCACTCCACGCCCTCTGCATCGCTGCTTCGCCCTGCTCGACCGCAACGGCCTTTGCCAGGCATTCAAACAGTGCAGCCTCCAGCCGATGGGTGATGGCTGGGTCGAAATCGAAGAAATCCGTCTCAACTGGTTACATCACCCCCTGCCCCCTAGCGCCCGTGTCAGCCAGCGCCAGCCTCGTGCGCGGGCTCAGCAACTGTTGACCACCTGACCGAACACCTAATAAAAGTCATTTAACACGACCATTTCCCTGCGTTTCTTCGCTACAATCTCCCCCCGATTATAAGGACGTCTCCTGATCGGGCCTCGCAGCATCGTCAATGCGCTTGTATTGACACCCCGCACCGCCCTACAGAGAGCCGCCCACACAGATCGAGTGAAGCTGGCGCGCTTGCTGTTCCTTGAGCAAAAACCCCACTTTTCGCGAATCTGCAGAGCTGTCATTACGCTCGGTCACTGAGCTGTTTGCCCGTTTTGCCTGTCATGTATCCCATGGCGGCAATCCATCCGGGCACGGTGCCAGGCTGGGGCAGCCCTTTTTTGAGGTTCACGTCTTCAAAAGAGCGTGAAAAAAACGGGTTTTCACAACTTCACAAGAGTGTGGCGAGCAAATGAATAGTTTTGCGTCTGAACATGCACCATTAGCGTCTGAAACAGCCCAACGACACAGGACCGAGTACGCCTCGAACACCGGATCCTGAAGCCTGTCCTCTACGGATTTGGTTGCACAAACGGATGTATCGACCATAAGTCGAATTGCCAGCCGCGTGTTGAAGTGAGTTCATGTGACTCTTTTAGACCCGGCCGGTAGCGTCCGTCGAAGTTGCAAAAAATTGCGAAGATTCGGACATGGCGATACTGCCATGGTTACTTGGGGCCTCACTGACACGCCCCTGAACACCTGGCAGCCATGCCGACAATTTGGTGCTGCAGATTTTGGAGACGCGTTAAATGGCGCATAACGAAGCAGTCGACGTAGTACTGGTTGGGGCCGGCATCATGAGTGCCACCCTCGCTGTACTGCTCAAAGAGCTCGACCCCGCGATCAAGCTGGAAGTCGTCGAGCTGATGGATTCCGGTGCTGCGGAGAGTTCGAACCCGTGGAACAACGCCGGTACCGGTCACGCCGGGCTGTGTGAGCTCAACTACACGCCGCAGGCCGCCGACGGCACCGTCGACATCAAGAAAGCCGTGCACATCAACACCCAGTTCGAGGTGTCGAAGCAGTTCTGGTCCTACCTGACCAGGAAAAGCACCTTCGGCTCGTGCAAGACGTTCATCAGCCCGGTGCCGCACCTGAGCTTCGTGCAGGGCGACGATGGCGTTTCCTTCCTCAAGGAACGTTTCAAGACGCTGAGCAAGCACCACGCCTTCTCGGACATGGAATACACCGAAGACAAGGCCACCATGGCCGAGTGGATGCCGCTGATGATGCCTGGCCGGCCGGCCGACGAAGTCGTCGCCGCCACCCGCGTCATGAACGGCACCGACGTCAACTTCGGCGCCCTGACCAATCAACTGCTCAAGCACCTGACCAGCGCACCCGATGCCCAGGTCAAGTACTGCAAGCGTGTGACCGGCCTGAAGCGCAACAACGGCGGCTGGACTGTCAGCATCAAGGACGTCAACAGCGGCAATACCCGTGAGGTCGATGCGAAATTCGTCTTCCTCGGCGCCGGTGGCGCTGCACTGCCGCTGCTGCAAGCGTCGGGCATCGAAGAAAGCAAAGGCTTCGGCGGCTTCCCGATCAGTGGCCAGTGGCTGCGTTGCGACAACCCGGAAGTGGTCAAGCACCACCAGGCCAAGGTTTACAGCCAGGCAGCGGTGGGTTCGCCTCCAATGTCCGTGCCGCATCTGGACACCCGAGTAGTCGATGGCAAGAAGTCCCTGCTGTTCGGACCTTACGCCGGTTTCACCACCAAGTTCCTCAAGCACGGTTCCTTCATGGACCTGCCGATGTCGGTTCGCGCCGGCAACATCGGCCCGATGCTGGCCGTGGCGAAAAACAATATGGACCTGACCAAGTACCTGGTCAGCGAAGTGATGCAGTCGATGGAACAGCGCCTGGAATCCTTGCGTCGCTTCTATCCACTGGCGAAAGCCGAAGACTGGCGCCTGGAAGTGGCTGGCCAACGGGTGCAGATCATCAAGAAAGACCCGAAAAAGGGCGGCGTTCTGCAGTTCGGTACCGAACTGGTCGCGGCCAAGGACGGTAGCCTTGCTGCCCTGCTCGGCGCGTCGCCAGGTGCGTCGGTGACCGTTTCGATCATGCTGGAACTGATCGAGAAATGCTTCCCGAACAAGGCTTCCGGTGAGTGGGCTGCCAAACTGGCGGAAATCTTCCCGGCTCGGGAAAAAGTCCTGGAAACCGACGCTGCGCTGTATCGCAAGATCAATGTGCAGAACAACGTCGCGCTGGAACTGGTTGAAGCCAGCAACGAGACCGAAAGCTACGCTTGATTCGGCTCCATAAAAAACGCCCCGTTCTCTTTGAGAGCGGGGCGTTTTTTTATGCGGTGAAACAATCATTGTGGCGAGGGAGCTTGCTCCCGCTTGAGTGCGCAGCGCTCACAAAAATCTGCGTCGTTCGCAGAATTTTGGGGCCGCTCCGCAGCCCAGCGGGAGCAAGCTCCCTCGCCACAAATGTCGGTGTGTTGACGTTAACCGCGAGCCTTTTCGATCAGTTCGATGTACTCGGCCGCGTTGCGCTGATCCTTGATCAGGGCGACGAAGTCATTGCCGTGCTCATCCTTGCCGTTCAGATCCAGACCGGCTTCGACGAAGAACGTCAGGAAACGTTCGAAGTCATCGATGCGCAGGCCGCGATAGGCCTTGATCAGTTTGTGCAGCGACGGCGACGTGGCGTCGACCGGTTCGAAATCGAGGAACAGCTTGATCTGCTCATCGCCGATCTCGTCACCAATCACTTGCTTCTTATCTTTACGCATTGCCGACTCCAGCTCGCAGACATTTCACGGGGCGGGCAGTTTACCCCTCCCTTGCCACCGGGCTCAACGCGGACGAACAGCGCCCGTGTGCAGATCGGCCCAGACATGACCGTTGGCGTAGCTGAGGAACTGGCAATACACCGTGTCATTGCGCAACAAGTCGATCACCACCCGGTACTGGGCCATCGGGTAAAACAGCGTCAGGGTTTTGCTCTTGTCGTCGTAGATCGGCTTTTTCAGGCTTTTGCTTTCGCCATCGAAATTGACCAGCACCTGGCTGATGGTCGCACCCTTGTTCAAGGATTTGCCCTTGAGTCGGATCAGCAACGGCGACGTGACCGGGATCGGCTGCTGGTTGGACTGGCGTTGACTGCCGACCACTACCGAGTACTCGGTAACCTGCAACAACTGTTGCTGCTCGGGCTCCGCGTCACGCAGGGTGAGGTCATCGGGGGGCAGGAACTGCGCGTGCATCGGCACCGGGGCGGCCGCCAGAGGCAGGCTGACAGTCAGCAACAGGGCGGCGCAGCTGCGGATTAAAAGGCTCATGACAGGCTCCCAAGGCGAAGCCGAGCACTCTAGCATGAGGATCAACCGCGCGAATTGGCGATATGGGTCAATACTTCGCAGGGTGAAGCTGGCCATACTGAAAGAGCTTTCAGCCGTCGTTCAACGGTGCGCCATCTACCGTGGAGTGCTCATGTCGTTCTCCGTTCCCCCGTTGTTCGCCGCCTGGCGTCAGACCTGGCGCGCTGGTTACTCCCTCAGACGCTTACGCGGCGACATCAGCGCCGGGGTAACGGTAGGGATTATCGCCATCCCGCTGGCCATGGCGCTGGCGATTGCCGTGGGTGTACCGCCTCAGCATGGGTTGTATACGGTGCTGATCGCAGCGCCCCTGATCGCCCTGACAGGAGGTTCACGTTTCAATGTCAGTGGGCCGACCGCTGCCTTCGTGGTCATTCTGTTACCCATCACCCAACAATATGGCCTGGGCGGTTTGCTGCTGTGCACCATGCTGGCCGGCGTCATTCTCATAGCCTTGGGGCTGATCCGAGCCGGGCGGTTGATCCAGTACATTCCGTATCCGGTTACCCTGGGTTTTACCGCCGGGATCGGCATTGTCATCGCAACCCTGCAATTGAAGGATTTTCTGGGCCTGAACACTCCCGGCCAGGCAGAGCACTACATCGAACAGTTGGGTGTACTGATTCTGGCCTTGCCCAGCGCCCGGTTGGGGGACGGGATCATCGGCATCAGCTGCCTGGCGGTTCTGATTGTCTGGCCACGGTGGGTGCCGAGGATTCCGGGGCATCTGGTGGCGCTGACCATCGGCGCGCTCCTGGGGTTGGCGCTGGAGCACGGCGGGCTGCCGGTGGCGACATTGGGCGAGCGTTTCAGCTATATGGTCGAAGGCGTCAGCCATCCCGGGATTCCGCCGTTCCTGCCTAGCTTCGATTGGCCGTGGAATCTACCCGGCCCCGACGGCCAGCCTTTGCACCTGTCTTACGATCTGATTCGTCAGCTACTGGCACCGGCGTTCGCCATTGCCATGCTCGGGGCCATCGAATCCTTGCTGTGTGCGGTGGTGGCGGATGGCATGACCGGCAGCAAACACGATCCGAATGCAGAACTGCTGGGCCAGGGCCTGGGCAACCTGATCGCACCACTGTTCGGCGGCATTACCGCCACGGCGGCGATCGCCCGCAGTGCCACCAACGTGCGCAGCGGAGCGTTTTCGCCATTGGCGGCCATTATTCACAGTGCTGTGGTGCTGCTGGCGATACTCGTCCTCGCACCGCTTTTCAGCTATCTGCCGATGGCTGCTCTGGCCGCGTTGCTGGTGATGGTGGCGTGGAACATGAGCGAGGCCCGGCACGTGCTGCATACCTTGCGCATCGCGCCCCGCAGCGATGTGCTGGTGTTGCTGACCTGCCTGAGCCTGACGGTGTTGTTCGACATGGTGATGGCTGTCGCCGTCGGCCTGCTGCTGGCCGCCGGTCTGTTCATCAAGCGCATGAGCGACCTCACGGACACCGCCGAACTGCCTCGCGAATTCCATCAAGCCTTACGGGATATGCCGGAGCATGTTCGTTGCTATGCGATACGCGGGCCGCTGTTTTTCGGTGCCGCCGAAAAAGCCCTGGGCGTGCTGCGCAAATTCAGTCCGGAGGTCAAAGTGGTGATCGTCGAGATGAGCGCCGTGCCCATGCTGGACATGACGGCACTGGCTGCCTTCGACAATATCCTGAGGGATTACCGCACCGACGGCATCGGCCTGATTCTGGTAGGAACCGCTCCACGGGTACGCCTGAAACTCAGGCGCGCGGGGATTCATCGGGAGCAGCGCCAGTTGGCCTATGTGAATAATCTGGAACAGGCGCGACGCAAAAGCGAACGCTGGCTCGCCGGACAGGACTGAGCGCGCAGTTCAAGCAAACTGCGCGGACAGTCACCCCATTCACATGCCTTTAACGGCAAAAATCCCGTTGGCGTTACGCCAGTAGCCTTTGTAGTCCATGCCGTAACCGAAGATGTAACGGTCGATGCATGGCAGGCCGACGAAATCGGCTTTCAGGTCCGGGCGAGCCTTGCGGTCGTGGTCCTTGTCGATCAGCACGGCGGTGTGCACAGCGCGGGCGCCGGCGTGTTTGCAGTAGTCGATGATCGCGCCCAGGGTGTGACCTTCATCGAGGATGTCGTCGATGATCAGCACGTCGCGGTCGAGGAACGAGACTTCCGGCTTGGCTTTCCAGAACAGATCACCGCCGCTGGTTTCGTTACGATAACGGGTCGCGTGCAGGTAGGACGCTTCCAGCGGGAAGTTCAGATAGGTCAGCAGTTTGCCGGAGAAAATCAGCCCGCCGTTCATCACGCAGAACACCACAGGATTGCTTTCAGCCAACTGGTCGTTGATTTGTGCACCGACACGGGCGATGGCCGCCTCGACTTCAGCTTCGGTGTACAGGCAGTCAGCCTCTCGCATGATTTGACGGATATGCTCGAGATCTGCGGGCATGGCGTTCTCCGGGGGGTGGCGGTTCAGGAAAAGCGGGCAAAGGTACGCATCAAGCGAGGCCAGATCAAGCGTTTGTGGACTAACGTTCTGAATGTCTATAGGACAACACCCTCGGATAGATTAATCTAGGCCGGTTTTTTTGCCCGCCGCCGGAGCCTTTCCCATGCCCATCCTCGAGATCCGCCATCCGCTGATCCGCCATAAACTTGGCCTTATGCGCCGCGCCGACATCAGCACGAAGAATTTCCGTGAGCTCGCTCAGGAAGTCGGTGCCCTGCTGACCTATGAAGCCACCAAAGACCTGCCGCTGGAAAGCTACGACATCGAAGGCTGGTGCGGCACGGTGTCGGTCGAAAAAATCGCCGGCAAGAAAATTACTGTCGTGCCGATCCTGCGCGCAGGCATCGGCATGCTCGAAGGTGTGCTGAGCCTGATCCCAGGCGCCAAAGTCAGCGCCGTGGGCGTGGCCCGCAACGAACAAACGCTGCAGGCTCATACCTACCTGGAAAAACTGGTTCCGGAAATCAACGAACGTCTGGCGATGATCATCGACCCGATGCTCGCCACCGGCAGTTCCATGGTCGCGACCATCGACCTGCTGAAAAAGGCCGGTTGCCGGGATATCCGCGCGATGGTGCTGGTGGCTGCCCCTGAAGGCATTGCCGCCGTAGAGAAAGCTCACCCGGACGTGACCATCTACACCGCATCCATTGACGAAAAACTGAACGAGCATGGTTACATCATCCCAGGCCTGGGCGATGCCGGTGACAAGATCTTCGGTACCAAGCAGAAGGACGCTTGAGCATGCAGCAAGAGTTCAACGATCCGCTCTGGCGCACGGTGCTGTCGGGTGCGCAGATGCTGTTCGTGGCCTTCGGCGCCCTGGTGTTGATGCCGCTGATTACCGGCCTCGACCCGAACGTGGCGCTGTTCACCGCAGGCCTGGGGACGATTCTGTTCCAGATCGTCACCGGGCGTCAGGTGCCGGTGTTCCTGGCGTCGAGCTTTGCCTTCATCACCCCGATCATTCTCGCCAAGGGCCAGTTCGGTCTCGCGGCGACCATGGGCGGCGTGATGGCGGCCGGTTTCGTCTACACCTTCCTCGGTCTTGCGGTGAAGATCAAAGGCACCGGTTTCATTGACCGTCTGCTGCCACCGGTGGTGATTGGCCCGGTGATCATCTCCATCGGCCTGGCCATGGCGCCAATCGCCGCCAACATGGCGATGGGCAAGGCTGGCGACGGCACCGAGCTCATTCATTATCAGACGGCGATGCTGATCTCGATGCCCGCGCTGCTGACCACCCTGATCGTCGCGGTGTTCGGTAAAGGCATCTTCCGCCTGGTGCCGATCATCTCGGGCGTGCTGGTGGGTTTTGCGATGGCGTTTTATTTCGGCGTCGTTGATACCGCGAAAATTGCCGCTGCACCATGGTTTGCAATCCCGCACTTCACCGCGCCGGAATTCAACTGGCAGGCGATTCTGTTCATCGTTCCGGTGGCCCTGGCCCCGGCCATCGAGCACATCGGCGGCGTGATTGCTGTCGGTAGCGTGACCGGTCGCGATTACCTGAAGAAACCCGGCCTGCACCGCACCCTGCTCGGCGATGGCATTGCCACCACCGCAGCCGGCCTGTTTGGCGGCCCGCCCAACACCACCTATGCCGAAGTGACGGGCGCGGTGATGCTGACCAAGAACTACAACCCGAAGATCATGACCTGGGCGGCGATATTCGCCATCAGCCTGGCGTTCATCGGCAAGTTCGGCGCGCTGCTGCAAAGCATTCCGGTGCCGGTGATGGGCGGGATTCTGTGCCTGTTGTTCGGCTCGATCGCGGCAGTGGGCATGAACACGCTGATTCGCCACAAGATCGACCTGGGCGAAGCGCGCAACCTGGTGATTGTCTCGGTGACCCTGGTGTTCGGGATTGGCGGCGTACTGGTCGGCACCGGCACAGGGCCGGACGACTTCGGCCTCAAAGGCATCGCGCTGTGCGCGGTGACGGCGATTGCGCTGAACCTGTTGCTGCCGGGCAATGACAGCTGGAAGCACAAGAAGGCGAATGAATCGCTGCTTTGAGCGAACTGATCGTTCCCACGCTCCGCGTGGGAACGATCTGTACTCAAACGGGGGCAAGCCCCCTCGCCACAGTTTAAAGCGCCAGCGGCGCTCTTTCGCACAAGGCACTCAACGCCCGCGCCCACTGCGGGTCGTCGTTAAGACACGGCACCAACACCAACTCCTCTCCCCCCGCCTCGCGGAACAGCTCCTTGCCGCGATCCCCGATCTCTTCCAGCGTCTCGATGCAATCGGCGACAAATGCCGGGCACATCACCAGCACTTTCTTCACGCCCATTCCAGCCAGCTCATCAAGGCGCGCTTCGGTGTAGGGTTCGATCCACTTGGCCCGCCCCAGACGCGACTGGAACGACACCGACCACTTGCCGTCCGGCAGCCCCAGCTGCTTGGCAAACTCGGAGGCCGTGCGCAGGCATTGGGCGCGGTAGCAGGTCGCCAAAACTTCTGGCGAAGCGTTCTGGCAGCAATTGTCGCTTCTGAAGCAATGGTGACCGGTAGGGTCGATCTTGGTCAGGTGCCGCTCCGGCAAACCATGGAAACTCAACAGCAGGTGATCGTAATCCTGCTGCAAATGCGGCTTGGCGCTGGCCACCAGCGCATCGAGGTATTCCGGTTGATCGTAGAACGGCTGGAGAATCGAAAACTGCACATCTAGCTGCTTCTCGCGAACCACTCGCTTGGCCTCCTCAATCACCGTGGTCACTGTGCTGTCGGCGAACTGTGGATAGAGCGGTGCGAGCGTGACCCGCTTGTGACCCTGGGCCGCCAGGCGCACCAACATCGATTCAATCGACGGCTCACCGTAACGCATCGCCAGTTCCACCGGACCGTGGGTCCACTGGGCCGTCATGGCCTGTTGCAGGCGACGACTGAGCACCACCAACGGCGAGCCCTCCTCCCACCAGATCGAGGCGTAGGCGTGGGCCGACTGCTCCGGGCGCTTGAACAGGATCAGCGACACCAGCAAACGTCGCACCGGCCATGCCAGGTCGATCACATATGGGTCCATCAGAAATTGATTGAGGTAACTGCGCACATCCGCCACCGAGGTGGAAGCCGGCGAGCCCAGGTTGACCAGAAGCAATGCGTGATCGGTCATGCAACGTCCTATTTCAAAGGCGGCTGGAAAGGTCGTCCAGAGCCGCGCGCAAATCAGTGAACTGGAAAGTGAAACCCGCTTCCAGCAAGCGAGCCGGTACAGCCTTCTGGCCACCCAGCAACAGCGACGACAACTCGCCCAGACACACCTTCAACGCCAGGGCCGGCATGGGCATGAACGTCGGACGGTGCAGCACGCTACCCAACGTCTTGGCGAATTCGCGATTGCGCACCGGCTTGGGCGCGCAGGCATTATAAGGACCACTGGTGTCTTCCTGATGCAGAAGAAAATCAATCAGGGCGATTTGATCGTTGATATGGATCCATGGCATCCACTGCCGGCCACTGCCCAGAGGCCCGCCCAGCCCCATTTTGAACGGCAGCAACAGCCGCGACAAAAAGCCGCCCTCGGCCGACAACACCAACCCGGTGCGGATGAGGATCACGCGAATGCCCAACGCCTCGGCGCGCTGGGCTGTTTCCTCCCAGGCGATGCACAACTGGCTGGCGAAATCATCGATGACCGGCGGAGATTGCTCGGTCAATTCGCGCTCCCCACCGTCGCCATACCAGCCAATAGCAGAGCCCGAAATCAATACCTGCGGTTTCTGCGCGCGGCTTTCGAGCCAGGCCAGCATGGTTTCGGTCAGCGTGATCCGGCTGCTCCAGAGCAGCGCCTTGCGTTTGGAGGTCCAGGGTCGGTCGGCAATCGGTGCGCCCGCCAGGTTGATAATGGCATCAACCGTTTCCTGTCCAAGGTCCTCGAACAGTGCGATTCCCCGCACTTGAGCACCGCAAATCTGCGCGACTTTTTCAGGTGTGCGGCTCAAGACAGTCAAACGATGTCCCTGACTCAACCAGTGTCGGCAGAGCTGACGTCCTATCAAACCAGTACCGCCGGTCAGCAATATGTGCATGACTTCTTCCTCGCGTGGCGTTTTACCTTGATCACTAGTCTATTTTTATATGCAGGGATCTTTGGTATCGGGCAGGCTCTGTGTTTAACAATAGGCCAAGCTGTCAGAACAAGAACGCTAAAAGTTATACCAAAAAACAATATTGTACAGGTTTCATCCACGGCGTAGTCTGTACAGAAAGGCAAACGAGGCCCCTATGACTGTACCTATCGCAATCATCGGCACCGGCATCGCCGGACTCTCCGCCGCCCAGGCCCTTACAGAGGTCGGGCATGTCGTTCAACTTTTCGATAAAAGCCGCGGCAGTGGCGGACGCATGTCGAGCAAGCGCAGCGATGCGGGTGCTCTGGACATGGGCGCGCAATATTTCACTGCCCGCGACCGTCGCTTCGTCACTGAAGTCCAGCGCTGGCAAGGAAAAGGCTGGGTCGCCGAATGGTTACCGCAGCTCTACACCTACCATGGTGGCCAGCTCAACCTGTCGCCGGACGAACAGACTCGCTGGGTCGGCACGCCGCGCATGAGCGCCATCACCCGTGGGCTGCTCGGCGACCTGGAGGTGCATTTTGCCTGCCGCATTACCGAGGTCTATCGCGGCGAAGAACACTGGCATCTGCAGGACGCCGAAGGCTTCACCCACGGCCCGTTCAGCCATGTGATCATCGCCACGCCGGCGCCTCAGGCGACTGCACTGCTGGCCTCCGCGCCGAAACTCGCCGGTGCCGCCGCCGGAGTGAAAATGGACCCGACCTGGGCTGTCGCGCTGGCGTTCGAGGTACCGTTGGATACGCCCATGGAAGGCTGCTTCGTACAGGACAGCCCGCTCGACTGGCTGGCTCGCAATCGCAGCAAACCCGGACGTGACATCACCCTCGACACCTGGGTTTTGCACGCCACCAGCGCGTGGAGTCGGCAGCATATCGACCTGCCCAAGGAAGCGGTGATCGAGCAATTGCACGGCGCATTTGCCGAGCTGCTGCACGACTCCATGCCCGCCCCGACCTTCAGCCTCGCGCACCGCTGGCTTTACGCCCGGCCGGCCAGCAGTCATGAATGGGGGGCCTTGGCCGATGCCGACCTGGGGCTCTATGTGTGTGGCGACTGGTGCTTGTCCGGCCGTGTCGAAGGCGCCTGGCTCAGCGGCCAGGAAGCCGCCCGCCGCTTGCATGCGCATCTGCAGTAAACCGCATCGATCAGAGTCAATTGCTGCTGTCGAAATAGACAGCAGCCCACCCGCAAAACCGCGAAAAACATCTTCTGATCATCGAGCTGTCGCGACGACGAAGGCACAGAGTCGAATGCCGGGTTGCAGGCGATGCAGACGCGGCGTTGATCCTCACAAAAAACTTGTACAATTAATTTGACTTGTACACCTTTGAATCTATGATGAAGTCATGTTGTACAGACTGAACAGTCTGTACAGGTTTAGATTCGAGGTGCTCCAATGCCCCACGCCGTGAAACCGAAGATTGCCATCAGCGCCTGCCTGATGGGCGCAGAAGTACGTTACAACGGCGGGCACAAGGCCTCGCAGTTGTGCAGTCGCACCCTCACGGACTATTTCGATTTCGTCCCGGTTTGCCCCGAAGTCGCCATCGGCCTCGGCATTCCTCGGGAGCCGATCCGCCTGGTGGGTGATCCCGAACATCTCGAGGCTGTCGGCTCGGTCAACCCGGAGCTCAATGTCACCCGGCCACTCGCCGAGTACGGTCAGAAAATGGCCGCGGAACTGGGCGACATCAGCGGCTACATCTTCATGCAGAAATCCCCGTCATGCGGCCTGGATCGGGTCAAGGTCTACCACGCCAACGGTGCGCCGGTGGACGGTGGTGGCCGAGGTATCTATGCCCAGGCGTTCTGCGCGCGGCATCCGAATCTACCGGTGGAAGAAGACGGCCGACTCAACGACCCGGTGCTGCGAGAAAACTTCCTCACCCGCGTGTTTGCCTACAGTGCCTGGCAGCAGTTGCTGCGCGAAGGTTTGACTCGCCGTGGCCTCACGGACTTTCACTCGCGCTACAAATACCTGCTGATGGCCCACAATCCGGTGCAGTACAAAACCCTGGGGAATCTGCTGGGCAACATGGGCCAGACCGATCCGAACGAACTCGGCCCGCGCTACTTCAGCGAGCTGATGGCGGCCTTGAAAAAATGCGCCACGCGCCGCACCCACACCAACGTCCTGCAGCACATCAGTGGCTATCTCAAACAGGCCATCAGCCCTGAAGACAAACAGGAAATGCAACACGTTATCGGCCAGTACCGCCACGGCATTGTGCCGCTGGTGGTGCCGTTGACGCTGCTCAAACACTTCTTCCGTCAACACCCGGATCCGTACATCGCGCAACAGGTTTACCTGCAACCGCATCCGGAAAATCTCAGCCTGCGAAACGCGATCTAATGACAATCCAATGAAAAGCCCACTCGACACCAGCGCCAGCGAAGACCTCGGTGCCGACTTCAGGAAAGCCCTCGACGAAGGCTGGCTGCCGATCCGTGAGGTCGCGCGGCAGACCGGCGTCAACGCCGTCACCCTGCGGGCCTGGGAACGGCGTTATGGCCTGATCGTCCCGCAACGCACGCCCAAGGGGCATCGGCTGTTTTCTGCCGACCACGTTCAACGCATCCTGACGATCCTCACCTGGCTCAATCGCGGCGTGGCTGTCAGCCAGGTCAAACAACTGCTCGACACCCCACAGGCCTTAACCCAATCCGTCGAAAACGATTGGCAAGTGCTGCGCCAGACGCTGCTGCAAGCGGTCACTCAACTGAATGAACGCACCGTCGATGACACCGTCAATCAGGCCATGGCGCTGTATCCACCACGGACCTTGTGCGCACAACTGCTGATGCCCTTGCTGGCTGAACTGGAACAACGCTGGCAAGGCCAATTTGGCGCACAGATGGAGCGAGTGTTTTTTTACTCCTGGTTACGCAGCAAATTTGGCGCACGCATCTACCATAACAACCGGCAGTTACGCACCGCGCCCCTGTTGTTGATCAATCACTCGGACCTGCCACTGGAACCCCACCTGTGGCTGACCGCCTGGCTGATCAGCAGCGCCGATTGCCCGGTGGAAGTGTTCGACTGGCCACTTCCTGCCGGCGAACTCGCACTGGCGGTCGATCATCTGCAAGCCCGCGGCGTACTGCTGTATTCCAGCAAAGCCATGAATCTTTCGCAGCTGCCGAAACTTTTGAACGGGGTCAGTTGCCCAAAATTGATTGCCGGACCAACGGTATGCATCCACCACACCGAGTTGTCCGCACGAACGTACAAGATCACTGATTTGTTCCTGGCTGAAGATCCGCTAGCAGCGCATCAGGGCCTGATTCAGCGTGGGCTCATTTAATGGCGAATTTTTTAATGAATCGTGCGGACACCTCTGTGCAATTGATCTGGTTGCGCAGCGACTTGCGCCTCCATGACAACACCGCCCTTTCGGCCGCTGCAGCCCGCGGCCCGACTGTGGCGGTGTATCTGCTGAGCCCGGAGCAATGGCTGGAACACGATGATGCGCCGTGCAAAGTGGATTTCTGGCTGCGCAACCTGAGCGAGTTACGCAGCGCCCTGGATGAGCTGAACATTCCCTTGTTGATCCGCAAGGCATCTCGCTGGGATGAAGCACCCAAGGTGCTGCTCGATCTTTGCCAGCAGTTGAAAGTCGACGCGGTGCACGTCAACGAGGAGTACGGCATTCATGAAAGCCGTCGTGACGCAGCCGTAGCCGAAACACTGAATGCCCACGCCATCGACTTTTACAGCTACCTCGATCAATTGCTGTTGAAACCGGGCACCGTACTGACCAAAACGGGCACCTACTTTCAGGTGTTCAGCCAGTTCCGCAAGGCGTGTTATGACCGCCTGCACTGGTCGTTACCGCAACGGGTCCCAGCACCCGCCGTGCAGGCGCCGCTGGCGATCGACAGCGACAAGATCCCGTCGAACGTTGAAGGCTTCGCAACGCCCAGCGACAGCCTGCGCAGTCTTTGGCCTGCCGGGGAAGCCGAAGCCCACCGTCGCCTCGTCACCTTCGCCGACGCTCAGATCGACGACTACAAAGACGAACGCGACTTCCCGGCCAAACCCGGCACCAGTCAGCTCTCGGCCTATCTCGCCGCCGGGGTGATTTCCCCCCGTCAATGTCTGCACGCCGCGCTGCAAAGCAATCAGGGCGAGTTCGAAAGTGGCAAGGTCGGCGCCGTTACCTGGATCAACGAATTGCTGTGGCGCGAGTTCTACAAACACATTCTGGTGGGCTACCCACGGGTCTCGCGTCATTGCGCATTCCGCCCGGAAACCGAAGCCCTCGCCTGGCGCGATGCCCCGGATGAACTCCTGGCCTGGCAAGAGGCCCGCACCGGTCTGCCGATTATCGACGCGGCCATGCGCCAATTGCTGGAAACCGGCTGGATGCATAACCGCCTGCGCATGGTAGTGGCGATGTTCCTGACCAAGAATCTGCTGATCGACTGGCGTGAAGGCGAACGTTTTTTCATGCGTCATCTGATCGATGGCGACCTGGCGGCGAACAACGGTGGCTGGCAGTGGAGTTCGTCCACTGGCACCGATTCGGCGCCCTACTTCCGGATTTTCAACCCGCTGAGCCAGTCGGAGAAATTCGACAGCGAGGGGCTGTTCATCAAGTACTGGCTGCCGGAACTGGCCGGGCTGAACAAGAAGGATGTGCACAACCCGGCGAACCTCGGCGGCCTGTTCGGTGTGGCGGATTATCCTTCGCCGATCGTCAATCTGAGCAGCTCTCGGCAACGGGCGCTGGCCGCGTTCAAGAACTTGCCATCACGACAATCTGCCGGGCGATTACCTGACTGAAAAAGGAGAATGGGATGAGTTTTACACCTCCAAGGCGCTACTGGCTGACAGGTGCCGGCAACGGCATTGGTGCCTCGCTGGCCGAAGAAATATTGAAAACCGGTGCTCACCTCGCGGTGAGCTCTCGTTCTGTGGCGCCACTCAAGGTCTTGTCCCAGCGTTATCCGGGGCAAGTGCTGGTGGTGGCCGGTGACCTGACCAACAGCCAGACCGTGCGAGAAATCGGCGAGCAGATTGCCGAGGAGTGGGGAGCTCTGGACACGGTGATCCTCAATGCCGGCACTTGCGAATACGTCGACGTTCAGCAGTTCGATGCGTCGATCGTCGAGCACGTGGTGCGCACCAATCTGCTTGCCAGCAGCTTTTGCATCCAGGCGGCCCTGCCGCTCTTGCGCGCCGGCACCGCGCCGTATCTGGTGGGCGTCGCCAGCTCGGTCACCTACCTGCCGCTGCCACGGTCCGAGGCTCATGGCACCTCAAAGCCCGGGTTGCGTTATCTGTTTGAATCGTCGCGCATTGATCTTGCTCCAGACGGCATCGAAGTCACCGTGGTCAGCCCCGGGTTTGTCGAAACACCCCTGACAGCGCAAAACAGCCCCACGCCACTCGGCTGGCCGGTGGACAAGGCCGCACGCCACATCTTCGCCGAACTCAAGGATCGGCCGCTGGAGATAGCCTTTCCCGCGTTGTTCATGGCCGACCTCTGGCCATTATCGAAATCACCCCACCGAGCAAACCTGGCAATCGGCAAACGCATGGTGCGCAGCAACCCGCCGATCAAGGACCAGCCGTAAATCACCCGCCTCTCAAGGCTGATCGCTCCTGGCTGTTGAATCGCAGCCATGAGATCACCCTGTCCGTCAGGCCTTTCACACAGCATCGGCCCACTGCCTTACACTGGGCGCCATGAAAACCATTCCCCATACGCAAATCGCCGAGCCTGCGGTCACATGCTCGACCTGCGCAGCTTGCTGCTGTCAGCTCGAAGTCATGCTGATCACGGACACGGGCGTGCCCGAACGTTTTATCGATACCGATGACTGGGGCGGGGAAGTCATGCTGCGCCTGGATGACGGCTGGTGCGCCGCGCTGGATCGCAACACGATGATGTGCACCATCTACGAAAAACGCCCGCTGATCTGTCGGGAGTTCGAGATGGGCGCACCGGAATGCATCGAAGAACGCCAAGGGATTACCACGGCGTATCGCTGAAAGTCAGACCAGTGAAGATCCAATGTGGGAGCGGGCTTGCTCGCGAAGGCGGCGTGTCAGTCAACGATGATGTCAACTGACAGTCCGCATTCGCGAGCAAGCCCGCTCCCACATTTAACCGAGTGAGTCTTACAGCGGCATGGTGTAGTGAAGCGCGTAACTTTCTACACCATCGTTCGGGCTGCTGATTCCGGCATTGGAATAATGCGTCGCACGAATCCCGACTTCATGCCCGCCCGTAAAGCGCAGTCCAAAACCGAACCGGTCTTCAAACTGAAAGGCACTGCCCAGTTGGTTGTTTTCGACTTCGGTATTGGCGAATACCGCGACGCCGACGCCCAACTCCAGGTAGGGTTTGACGGTCTGCCCGGCAAACTCGTAAACCAGCACCGGCGAGAACGACAGGCTGTGGTTGCTGGAGGTCTTGTCACCATCCCAATAGGTGTAGGCACCGCTCCAGTAACCCGTCAAACGCCCGATATCACTCTGCAACCAGCTCTTGTCCCAATCGAATTGCATGCCCAGCCGATAGGTCATGGTCGATTCGTCAGTCTGGCCGACCGCGAACTCCACGCCTGCCGCTTGAGCGGTAAAACTGTGCCCCATTAGTGCGGCCGCAATCGCGGCCAAGCAGAATAGTCGCTTCATTAGAAACATCCTTTTCCGAACGATTTCGTATGGTTTTTTTTTGTTGCTTAACGCTATAGAAGTCGACGATTAATCAGAAGTTCACCCCAATTACTCGCTTGCCCCGAGTTTTGTTACTCCTTGAAGCTTCGCACAACACCAGCGGTATTCCACAGTATCGGCAAGATATTTCTGAAATGCTCCGGATCGGCACTCGTCCAGAATTGCGCAGCACGCGCAGGTTCTTGGGCGAGCAATTCCCGCTCGGCCAACAATCGCTGAAGTTGCCGCGCTACAGCGGCGCCGGTATCAATCAAACTGATGTCATCGGGGATCATCTGCTTAAGCAACGGCTTTAGGAAGGGATAATGCGTGCAGCCCAGAATTATCGTGTCGCACCCGGCACCGAGCAGCGGTTCGACATACCTGGCCAGCAACTGGCGCAATGCCTCGCTGTGCAGATCGCCGTTTTCAATCAGCTCCACCAGGCCGGGGCACGGCTGGGTGATGACGCGCACATCGGTGGCGAATCGGTCGAGCAACGCCGCGAACTTGGCACTCTGCAAGGTGCCAGTAGTGGCGAGCACGCCGACCACACCGCTGCGGGTGGCGGCAGCGGCCGGTTTGACCGCTGGCTCCATGCCGACGATGGGCCACTCGGGATAATCGCGGCGCAAGTCGGCAACGCCAGCGACCGTCGCCGTGTTGCAGGCCAGCACCAAGGCCTTGGCGCCCTGCTGCTGAAAAAAACCGGCCATCACGCTGCAGCGATGACGGATGAATTCCGGGGTTTTCTCGCCGTAGGGAATATTCCCGCAATCGGCGACGTACAACAGTGACTCGTTAGGCAGCAAACGCTGAATCTCGGCCAGCACCGAAAGCCCGCCGACACCGGAGTCGAACACGCCAATCGGCGCTTCACGCATGCTTCGAACCACAGACGCTGCAGCCCGGATCACGCTTGACCCGCAATTCGCGAAAGCGCGAGCCCAAGGCATCGATCAACAACAGGCGCCCCACCAGCGGCTCGCCGAAACCCACCAGCAATTTCATCGCTTCCAGCGCCTGGAGACTGCCCACCAGGCCAACCAATGGCCCTACGACGCCGGCTTCGCTGCAGGTCAGTTCGGCTTCACTGCCGTGACCATATAAACAGTGGTAGCACGGACTTTCCGGACGGCGCGGGTCAAACACCGACAACTGCCCTTCGAGCCGAATCGCTGCGCCGCTGACCAGAGGTTTACCGGCGGCGACACACGCAGCGTTGACCGCTTCGCGGGTGGAAAAATTGTCGGAACAGTCCAGCACCAGATCCACCGCAGCCACGGCGGCGGCCAGGGAATCTTCGTCCAGCGCGGTGCGATGGGCGATCAACTGAATTTCGGGATTGATCGCGCTCAGTCGACGGATCGCCGAATCGACCTTGCTCAGGCCGACACTGTCGGTGTCGTGGACGATCTGGCGTTGCAGGTTGGTCAGGTCGACGGTGTCGAAGTCCGCCAGGTGCAATTCACCGACGCCGGCGGCGGCCAGATACAGCGCAACCGGCGAGCCGAGGCCGCCAAGACCGACGATCAACACGCGGCTTTCTTTCAGTCGCAACTGGCCGTCGATGTCGACGTGTTGCAACAGAATCTGCCGACTGTAGCGCAACAATTCCTGATCATTCAGCACGGCAGGCGCCCCAGGCTGATACGTTCGTGACCGCCCAGATCGGTGCGGCTGTGGACTTCTTCAAAGCCGCGGGTCAGCAGCAAATCGCGTACCGCAGTGGCTTGATCGTAACCGTGTTCAAGCATCAGCCAACCGCCCGCTTCCAGATAATCCGGCGCCTGGGCGACAATCAGGCGCAGATCATCGAGCCCATCGGCGCCAGCCACCAAGGCACTGGCCGGTTCGAAACGCACATCGCCTTCCACCAGATGCGGATCGGCGGAGGCAATATAAGGCGGGTTGCTGATGATCAGCTGAAAGCGCTGACCTTCCAGCGCACTGAACCAATGACTGCTCAGCACGGTGGCGTTGTTCAGGTGCAGGCGCTGGCGATTGCGCTCGGCCAGGGCCACGGCTTCGAGTACGCGATCCACGGCGGTCACCGTCCAGGCCGGACGCTCGCTGGCCAGGGCCAACGCAATGGCGCCGCTGCCGGTGCCGAGGTCGAGGACCTTGGCAGGTGTGGCCGGCAGCAGTTCCAGCGCAGTCTCCACCAACAGCTCGGTGTCCGGGCGCGGGATCAGCGTATGCGGCGCCACTTCCAGATCAAGCTTCCAGAAGCCTTGCTGGCCGAGGATGTAGGCCACTGGCTCACCGCCACGGCGGCGCTGCAAATACTCGGCAAATTTAAGCGCCGCTTCGCTCGGAACGATGCGCTCGGGCCAGGTGTGCAGAAAACTGCGGGACTTGCCCAACGCCGCGGCCAACAACAATTCGGCATCCAGGCGCGCAGTGGGCGAATCCGGCAGGTCGGCGGCGCGTAACAAACTGGCAATGATCGTCATTTACTCACCTATCGCTGCCAATTGGTCGGCCTGGTATTCGGCCAGCAACGGCTCGATCACCGCATCGACGCCACCCGCGAGGATTTCGTCGAGGGAATACAGCGTCAGGTTGACCCGGTGGTCGGTGACCCGCCCCTGGGCAAAGTTGTACGTGCGAATCCGCTCCGAGCGATCGCCCGAACCGACCAGCAATTTACGCTCGCTGGCGATCGCGTTCGCGGCGGCGCTGGTTTGCTGATCGTTGAGCTTGGCCGACAGCCAGGACATCGCCCGGGCGCGGTTCTTGTGCTGGGAACGTTCTTCCTGGCACTCGACGACGATACCGGACGGCAAGTGCGTGATGCGGATCGCCGAGTCCGTTTTGTTAACGTGCTGACCACCGGCACCGGAGGATTTGTAGGTATCGATGCGCAAATCCGAGGGGTTGATCTCGATCGCTTCTTGCTCGTCCGGCTCGGGCAACACCGCTACGGTGCAGGCCGAGGTGTGGATACGACCCTGGGATTCGGTAGCCGGAACCCGTTGTACGCGGTGGGCACCGGATTCGAATTTCAGCTTGCCGTAGACGTTGTCGCCTTCGACGCGAGCGATGACTTCTTTAAAGCCGCCGTGTTCACCGATGTTCTCCGAGAGGATCTCCACCCGCCAGCCACGTCGTTCGGCGTACCGCGAATACATGCGGAACAGGTCGCCGGAGAAAATCGCCGCCTCGTCACCGCCGGTGCCGGCGCGGATTTCGAGGTACACGTTGCGGCCATCGTTCGGATCCTTGGGCAGCAGCATGCGTTGCAGGCTGGCTTCGATGTCGATCAGTTGCTCTTTGGCTTCGCGGACTTCTTCCACGGCCATTTCGCGCATGTCCGGGTCGCTGTCCTTGAGCAGCGCCTGAGCGCCCTCGAGATCGCTTTGTACCTTGAGCAACTGTTTATAGGTTTCGACAATCGGTTCGACTTCCGCGTATTCCTTGGAATAGGTGCGGAATTTGTTCTGATCGGAAATGACTTCGCCGTCGCCAAGCAAGGCGGTCAATTCCTCGAAACGGTCCTGGAGGATGTCCAGCTTATTGAGCAGTGACGCTTTCATTGCGGTTTTTTATCCGAAAAGCTATCCGATGAGCCCTCATTCAGGGCAAAGAGTTCCTGGGCCATGGCCAGCGCATCGAGGCGGCCTTCGGCAGAGAGCTTTTTCAACTGCACGCTCGGTGCGTGCAAGAGTTTGTTGGTCAGGCCCCGCGCCAGTTGCACCAGCACGTCTTCGGCGCTGCTGCCGTTGGCCAGCATGCGCTGGGCCTTCTGCAATTCTTCGTCGCGCAGGCGCTCGCTTTGTTGGCGATAGGCCTTGAGCACATCCACTGCCGCCAGTTCACGCAAGCGAACCATGAAATCTTCGGCACCGATCGAGACCATCTCTTCCGCCGCCTGGGCTGCGCCCTGGCGACTCTTGAGGTTCTCGGCGACCACTTCGTGCAGATCGTCGACGCTATAGAGGTAAACATCGTCCAGTTCGCCGACTTCAGGCTCGATATCCCGGGGGACGGCGATGTCTACCATGAAGATCGGCTTGTGCTTGCGCAGTTTCAAGGCGCTTTCCACCGCGCCCTTGCCCAGGATCGGCAACTGGCTGGCGGTGGAGCTGATGACGATGTCGCTGCGCACCAGTTCCGCCGGGATGTCCGAGAGCAACACCGCGTGGGCGCCGAACTGCTCGGCCAGAATGCTCGCGCGCTCCAGGGTGCGGTTGGCGACGACGATGCGCTTTACACCCAATTCGTGCAGATGGCGGGCGACCAGGGTGATGGTCTCGCCGGCGCCGATCAGCAAGGCCTGGCTGCGTTGCAGGTCGCTGAAAATCTGTTTCGCCAGACTGACCGCGGCAAACGCCACCGACACCGGGTTCTCGCCGATGGCGGTGTCGGTGCGCACCTGTTTGGCCGCATTGAACGTGGCCTGGAACAACCGCCCGAGCAACGGACCGATGGTGCCGGCCTCGCGAGCCACGGCGTAGGCCGATTTCATCTGACCGAGAATCTGCGGTTCGCCCAACACCAGCGAATCGAGCCCGGAAGCCACCCGCATCATGTGACGAACTGCCGCATCATCTTCGTGCACATAAGCGCTCGCACGCAGCTCTTCGAGGCTCAAATGATGATAATCGGCCAGCCAGCGCAGAATGACGTCCGCCGAAAGGTGATCCTGTTCTATATAGAGTTCACTGCGATTGCAGGTGGAGAGGATCGCAGCTTCGCGGCTGTCGGTGAGTCGGCAGAGCTGCTGCAAGGCCTCCACCAGTTGCTCAGGGGTAAAGGCCACGCGCTCGCGGACGTCTACTGAAGCAGTCTTGTGGTTAATACCGAGTGCAAGGAAGGCCATTCAAGGTCGCTGATAGTGACGTGAAGCCGGCAATTGTCCTACTTCGACAGAGCCAGAACAACTACCGCTGACTATTGTCCCAATGACCTGCCTCTATAAAGGTGCCGATTGAGTCTCGGTTATGTTTGGCCGAAGGCTTGTGTCATGATGATCCGACCGCAGGTTAGTCGTCCTCTTCCTATATGAATAGATCTTCCGCGTTGCTCCTCGCTTTTGTCTTCCTCAGCGGCTGCCAGGCCTTGGCACCCGTTTCGTCGGACGGTACGCCGCCGGTCGAAGACAGCACTCCGGCCCCTGAAAAGCCCAAGGTCTACAGCTCATTCAGTGAAGAAACCGT
Source organism: Pseudomonas sp. ES4 (assembly GCF_050586665.1). Taxonomy (NCBI): domain Bacteria; kingdom Pseudomonadati; phylum Pseudomonadota; class Gammaproteobacteria; order Pseudomonadales; family Pseudomonadaceae; genus Pseudomonas; species Pseudomonas sp. ES4. The sequence continues at coordinate 434,702 of NZ_JBOBDO010000001.1, forward strand.
CTTCAGCCTGTTGAGCGCCGAACTGGCTGGCCAGCGCAATCGTTTCGACATTGCCCTGGACAACTACGTGACCCAGGCGATCAATACTCAGGATCCGGGCATCTCCGAGCGAGCATTCCGTATTGCCGAGTATCTGGGCGCCGATCAGGCCGCCCTGGACACCGCGCTGATCTGGGCGAAAAACGCGCCGCAAGACCTTGAGGCGCAACGGGCCGCTGCCGTGCAACTGGCTCGTGCCGGGCGCTATGACGACTCCATGGTCTATATGGAGAAAGTCCTGCAAGGCAAGGGCGACACGCATTTCGACTTCCTCGCCCTGTCTGCGGCCGATACCGACCAGGACACGCGCAACGGCTTGATGAAAAGTTTTGACCGTTTATTGCAGCGCCATCCGAACAACAGTCAGCTGATTTTCGGCAAAGCCTTGCTGCTGCAACAGGACGGTGATGCCAAGGGTGCGCTGAGCCTGTTGGAAGACAATCCTCCGGACGAAGGCGAAATAGCACCGATTTTGCTGCGCGCACGCCTGCTGCAGGCCCTCAGTCGTGGCGACGAAGCCTTGCCGCTGCTGCAAAAAAGCATCAAGAAATACCCGGACGACAAACGCCTGCGCCTGACTTACGCGCGCATGCTGGTTGAACAGGACCGCATGGACGACGCCAAAGCCGAGTTCTCGAGCCTGGTTCAGCAGTACCCCGAAGACGACGAGCTGCGTTATTCCCTGGCGCTGGTTTGCCTGGAAGCCAAGGCCTGGGATGAGGCCAAGGGCTATCTGGAAGACCTGATTGCCCGGGAAAGCCACGTCGATTCGGCGCACTTGAACCTCGGTCGTATCGCTGAAGAGCGCAATGACCCTCAAGGCGCGCTGATCGAGTACGCCCAGGTCGGCCCTGGCAACGATTACCTGCCGGCGCAATTGCGTCAGGCCGATATCCTGATGAATAACGGCAAGACCGCCGAAGCCCAAAGCCGTCTGGCTGCGGAGCGCGATGAGCAACCCGATTACGCGATTCAGTTGTACTTGATCGAAGCCGAAACCTTGTCTGCCAATAAACAGCCCGACAAGGCCTGGAATGTATTGAAGCAAGCCTTGCAGCAATACCCGGACGATTTGAACCTGCTGTACACCCGCGCCATGCAAGCGGAAAAACGCAATGACCTGGCGCAGATGGAAAGTGATCTGCGGCTGATCATCAAGCGCGACCCCGACAACGCGATGGCGTTGAACGCCCTCGGTTACACCCTGTCGGACCGTACGACGCGCTATGTCGAAGCCAAGGCCTTGATCGAACAGGCGCACAAGATCAATCCGGAAGACCCGGCGGTACTCGACAGCCTCGGCTGGGTGAACTTCCGCATGGGCAACCTCGACGAAGCCGAACGCCTGCTGCGCCAGGCGCTGGAGCGCTTCCCCGATCAGGAAGTCGCCGCGCACCTGGGCGAAGTCCTGTGGGCCAATGGCAAGCAACGGGAAGCCAAGCAAATCTGGAGCAAGTTCCTCAAGGAACAACCCGACAGCCCCATCCTGCGCAGCACCATCAAGCGCCTGACCGGATCAGAGACTCTTTAACATTATGTTTTTGCGCCACCTCATCGTTTTCAGTTTCATCGCCCTGCTCGCCGGTTGCGCGGGCTTCGGTGCCCGCGAATCAGTCCAGGGCAAAGGCAACACGGCCCAATGGCGCGTGTACAAACAGCAACTGACCAGCCTCGACGGCTGGCAGATCAACGGCAAGATCGGCATTCGCGCCCCGAAAGACTCGGGCAGCGGCACGTTGTTCTGGCTGCAGCGACAGGATTACTACGACATTCGCCTCTCCGGCCCCCTGGGTCGCGGCGCAGCACGCCTGACCGGCCGCCCCGGCAAGGTCTCGCTGGAAGTCGCCAACCAGGGCCGCTATGAAGCGCCTACGCCCGAAGTGTTGGTCGAAGAACAACTCGGCTGGAAGTTACCGGTGTCGAATCTGGCCTGGTGGGTTCGCGGGCTCCCGGCTCCGGACAGCAAAAGCCGTCTGACGCTGGACACTGACAGCCGCCTGGCCAACCTTGAGCAGGATGGCTGGCAAGTCGAATACCTCAGTTATGCCGAGCAAAACGGCTTTTGGCTGCCCGAGCGGATCAAACTGCATGGCACCGACCTTGATGTCACGCTGATGATCAAGGAATGGCAACCTCGCAAATTGGGGCAATGAAGATGACTGCTGCGCGCTTGACGCTGCCCTCCCCGGCCAAACTCAATCTGATGCTGCACATCCTCGGTCGCCGTGAAGACGGTTATCACGAGTTGCAGACTATTTTTCAGTTTCTCGATTACGGCGATGAGATCACCTTCGCCGTTCGTGATGACGGTGTGATTCGACTGCACACCGAATTCGAAGGCGTCCCTCACGACAGCAATCTGATTGTTCGAGCGGCAAAAAAACTTCAGGAGCAATCCGGTTGTTCGCTCGGCATCGACATCTGGATCGAAAAAATTCTTCCTATGGGCGGTGGAATTGGTGGCGGCAGTTCAAATGCCGCGACGACTTTGCTCGGTCTCAATCATCTCTGGCAACTGGGTTGGAATGAGGATCGACTGGCCGCTCTAGGCCTGACGCTGGGCGCGGACGTCCCGGTTTTCGTGCGTGGGCACGCGGCTTTTGCCGAAGGCGTGGGGGAGAAACTGACCCCTGTAGACCCCGAAGAACCGTGGTATCTCGTGCTTGTGCCGCAAGTCTCTGTAAGTACAGCAGAAATTTTTTCAGATCCGTTGTTGACACGTAACTCTTCTCCCATTAAAGTGCGCCCCGTTCCCAAGGGAAACAGTCGAAATGACTGCTTACCGGTGGTAGCAAGGCGTTACCCAGATGTACGTAACGCATTGAATTTGTTAGGTAAATTTACCGAAGCAAAACTCACCGGAACTGGAAGTTGTGTGTTTGGGGGCTTCCCAAACAAAGCTGAAGCTGATAAAGTCTCGGCCCTTCTTACAGAGACCCTTACAGGGTTTGTAGCAAAGGGAAGCAACGTTTCGATGTTGCATCGCAAGCTGCAAAGTCTGCTCTAAAAGGAATCGAGTACTGGGTACTCGTTGCAACAGATACAGGGGCGTCGCCAAGCGGTAAGGCAGCAGGTTTTGATCCTGCCATGCGTTGGTTCGAATCCAGCCGCCCCTGCCATTTTCCATACTCATCCAGGTTACCCTCAGCCTCTAGGTACTGCGCGTGTCCAAGATGATGGTCTTTACGGGGAACGCTAACCCCGATCTGGCTCGGCGTGTTGTACGTCAGCTGCATATCCCTCTCGGTGACATCTCTGTCGGTAAGTTCTCCGACGGCGAAATTACTGCCGAGATCAATGAAAACGTCCGCGGTAAAGATGTCTTCATTATTCAGCCGACTTGCGCTCCGACTAACGATAACCTGATGGAACTGGTAGTGATGGCTGATGCCTTCCGCCGCTCCTCGGCTACTCGTATCACTGCTGTTATTCCTTACTTTGGTTATGCCCGTCAGGATCGCCGTCCGCGTTCCGCACGTGTGGCTATCAGCGCGAAAGTCGTTGCTGACATGCTTACCGTAGTCGGCATCGACCGTGTTCTCACGGTTGATCTGCATGCTGACCAAATCCAGGGTTTCTTCGATATTCCGGTAGATAACATCTACGGCTCCCCGGTACTGGTGGATGACATTGAAGATCAGCGCTTCGAAAACCTGATGATCGTATCCCCAGACATTGGCGGCGTCGTGCGTGCACGTGCTGTTGCCAAATCCCTGGGCGTGGATCTCGGGATCATCGACAAACGCCGTGAGAAAGCCAATCACTCTGAAGTGATGCATATCATCGGTGATGTCGAAGGGCGCACCTGTATTCTGGTCGATGACATGGTCGATACCGCCGGCACTCTGTGCCACGCGGCCAAGGCCCTGAAAGAGCATGGCGCTGCCAAGGTTTTCGCCTACTGCACACACCCTGTGCTGTCCGGTCGGGCGATCGAAAACATCGAAAATTCAATGCTGGACGAACTGGTGGTGACTAACACCATCCCGTTGTCCGCTGCTGCTCAAGCCTGCTCGCGTATCCGTCAACTGGATATCGCGCCGGTAGTTGCCGAAGCGGTTCGCCGCATCAGCAACGAAGAATCGATCAGCGCGATGTTCCGTTAAGGGCCCTGCCCTTCTCGACCATCTCGTTGACGAAAAGCGCCCCGCCCCGGCATTCCTGTCGGGGCGGGGCTTTTTTGCCCATATCGCCTTTAGCGCTGGTCGCAAACGCTGGGGCGAATGTGGTTATTTTGGAGATACAACATGAACGAATTTACCCTGAATGCTGAAGTGCGTTCCGACCTGGGGAAAGGTGCGAGCCGCCGCCTGCGTCGTCTCGCAAGCCTGGTACCAGCTGTAGTTTACGGTGGCGAAAAAGCCCCTGAATCCATCAGCATGCTGGCTAAAGAAGTTGCCAAACTGCTCGAAAACGAAGCGGCTTACAGCCACATCATCGAGCTGAACGTTGGCGGCACCAAGCAAAACGTAATCATCAAAGCCCTGCAGCGTCACCCGGCCAAAGGCCACGTGCTGCACGCTGACTTCGTACGCGTAGTAGCTGGCCAGAAACTGACCGCTATCGTGCCTGTACACTTCGTTGGCGAAGAAGCTCCGATCAAGAAAGGCGGCGAAGTTTCGCACGTTGTTTCGGAAATCGAAGTGACCTGCCTGCCAAAAGACCTGCCTGAATTCATCGAAGTCGATCTGGCTAACGCCGAAATCGGTTCGATCATTCACCTGTCTGACCTCAAAGCCCCTAAAGGCGTTGAGTTTGTTGCTCTGGCACACGGCGATGACAAGGCTGTTGCCAACGTTCACGCTCCACGTGTTGCTCCAGAAGCTACTGAAGAAGGCGCAGCAGAGTAATTTCACTCTGTTCGCCGGAGTGACCGGAAACATCGCGGACTAGAGCGTAGCGAGAAAGCGGGCGAGATCGCGGAGTTTACATAATGGTAAATGAGCACTTGTCGTCCACTTTCGCCGCACACAACGGTCGCGGCGATGTTATCCACCACTCCAAAGAAGGGCCCCTATCGTGACTGCCATCAAACTGATCGTTGGCCTGGGAAATCCAGGCGCTGAATACGAACAGACCCGGCATAACGCAGGGGCCCTTTTTGTTGAGCGCATCGCGAACGCACAAGGCGTAAACCTTGTGGCGGATCGCAAATATTTCGGCCTGACCGGACGCTATTCGCATCAAGGTCAGGATGTTCGTCTGCTGATTCCCACCACCTACATGAACCGCAGCGGCCAGGCCGTCGCGGCACTTGCCGGATTCTTCCGCATTACGCCTGAAGAAATCCTGGTGGCGCATGACGAACTCGACCTGCCACCCGGCGTTGCCAAGCTCAAACAGGGCGGCGGCCATGGCGGGCACAACGGGTTGCGCGACATCATCGCGCAACTGGGCAATCAGAATACCTTTCACCGCTTGCGGCTTGGCATTGGCCACCCGGGCGTTGCCAGTATGGTTTCAAATTTCGTCCTGGGTCGTGCGCCACGCGCCGAACAGGAAAAACTCGATGCCAGCATCGACTTTGCCCTCGGCGTGCTGCCGGATATCCTCGCCGGGGAATGGAACCGCGCGATGAAAAACCTGCACAGCCAGAAGGCCTGACTCACTCCTCGGGGAAAACACCATGGGATTCAATTGCGGCATCGTCGGCCTGCCTAACGTCGGCAAGTCCACCCTATTCAACGCCCTGACCAAATCCGGGATCGCGGCCGAGAACTTCCCCTTCTGCACCATCGAGCCGAACACCGGTATCGTGCCGATGCCGGATCCACGTCTGGAAGCCTTGGCGGCCATCGTCAATCCAAAGCGCATCCTGCCAACCACCATGGAATTCGTCGACATCGCTGGCCTGGTTGCCGGCGCCTCGAAAGGTGAAGGCCTGGGCAACAAGTTCCTGGCCAACATCCGTGAAACCGATGCCATCGCCCACGTAGTCCGCTGCTTCGAAGACGAGAACGTGATTCACGTCTCCAACAGCGTCGACCCGAAACGCGACATCGAAATCATCGATCTGGAACTGATCTTCGCCGACCTCGACAGCTGCGAAAAGCAACTGCAGAAAGTCGCCCGCAACGCCAAGGGTGGTGACAAGGACGCCGTGGTCCAGAAAGGCCTGCTGGAGCAATTGATCGCTCACTTCACCCTCGGCAAGCCTGCTCGTACGCTGATGAAGAACATGGGCGCCGACGACAAAGCGGTGATTCGTGGTTTCCACCTGCTGACCACCAAGCCGGTCATGTACATCGCCAACGTCGCTGAAGACGGTTTCGAGAACAATCCGCTGCTGGACATCGTCAAAGCCATCGCCGAAGAAGAAGGCGCCATGGTGGTTCCGGTCTGCAACAAGATCGAAGCCGAAATCGCCGAGCTCGAAGATGGCGAAGAGAAAGATATGTTCCTCGAAGCCCTGGGTCTCGAAGAGCCTGGCCTGAACCGCGTCATCCGCGCTGGCTACGAAATGCTGCACTTGCAGACCTACTTCACCGCCGGTGTCGAAGAAGTCCGCGCCTGGACCGTCCGCGTCGGTGCTACTGCGCCACAAGCCGCTGGGGTGATCCACACCGACTTCGAAAAAGGCTTCATCCGCGCCGAAGTCATCGCTTACGACGACTTCATCCAATACAAGGGCGAAGCCGGCACCAAAGAAGCCGGTAAATGGCGTCTGGAAGGCAAGGACTACATCGTTAAAGACGGCGACGTGATGCACTTCCGTTTTAACGTGTAACTTTATTCAGAACAAAGCACTACCCAAGAAAAAGCCGCGTTTAGACGCGGCTTTTTTGTGCCTTTTTTTTCATGGATTAAACCAGCACAACACATGCTACGGCGGCTCGTTACCTCACACCTGATACTTACGCCGATTGAAGAACATCGAAGCCCCCGCCCCCACTACCGCGATTGCAAAGATCCCGACATCAATGCTGCCAATATAGGGCGGCAGCACAAACATCACGCAAAAGCCCAAACCGACCAGAGCAATACCCAGCCATTTCCTGAGTACATAGCTCCTTACGCAACTGTATAGCAGCAGCATCCCCACGCCTGCCAACGCATATTGAATGTAGAGACTCATGGGCCTATGCCCCTTGTGACTTGATGATCATGGAGGACACGGAACGCTGCGGCCCGATGCCGCCACTGACTTGAGCGTCCAGACTGACGATCACATCGCCAGCGTGATAGGTCTGACACTGAAACGGATGAGCGCTGAGGACAATGCCGTGATTGGCGGTAAATTGATTCCTGTCAAACTCCACTGTGCGCATCCTTAACGAATCCAGAAAGGCGCGAAGTGTCCATCAGGATTTGGGTTATCGCAAATCCGGATCGGTCCGCGTCAGACTTTTTTGCTCCGCGGCAGAAAGATCGCCAACACCCCAAGCAGCGGCAAGAACGAACACAAGAAATACACGTACTCAATGCCGTGAATGTCCGCCAGATGCCCAAGCAACGCCGCGCCAATCCCGCCAAAACCGAACATCAATCCGAAGAACACCCCGGCAATCATCCCGACATTTCCCGGCACCAGTTCCTGGGCATACACCACGATCGCCGAGAAAGCCGAGGCCAGGATGAAGCCGATCACGACGCTGAGGATGCTGGTCCAGAACAGGTCGACATGCGGCAGGATCAGAGTGAACGGCGCTACGCCGAGGATCGAGAACCAGATCACCGCCTTGCGCCCGATCTTGTCGCCGATCGGCCCGCCGAAGAAAGTCCCCGCCGCTACCGCGCCGAGAAACAGGAACAAGTGCAACTGTGAACTCGCTACCGACAGGTCGAATTTCTCGATGAGGTAGAAGGTGAAGTAACTGGTGAGGCTGGCCATGTAGAAATACTTGGAAAACACCAGCAGCCCGAGTACCACCAGCGCACTGATCACACGGTTTTTCGACAAACCATGTGTCGCCGCCTGGCCTTGTTTGAGTTTGAACAGGCTCAAGTGATTGGCGTACCAGCGGCTGATCCGATAAAGCACGAACAGCGCAAACACCGCGAACAGCCCGAACCAGGCGACATGGCCCTGACCGAACGGAATGATGATCGCCGCAGCCAGCAAAGGACCGAAGGCTGAGCCAGCATTGCCGCCGACCTGAAACGTCGACTGCGCCAAACCAAACCGTCCGCCCGAGGCCAGTCGTGCCACGCGAGAAGCTTCCGGGTGAAAGGTCGAAGAGCCGATACCGATCAAACCTGCAGCCAGCAAAATCAATGGAAAGGTGCCGACCACCGACATCATCAAAATGCCGATCAATGTGCAGATCGTCCCGGCCGGTAACAGCCAGGGTTTGGGGTGCCGATCAGTGTAGTAACCGACCCACGGCTGCAACAGCGAAGCCGTCAGCTGGAACGTCAAGGTGATCAGGCCAACCTGGGTGAAGGTCAGGCCGTAGCTGGCCTTGAGCATCGGATAGATCGACGGCAGCACCGACTGGATCAAGTCGTTGATCAAATGCGCCAGCGCCACGGCGCCGATGATGCGCATGACCAAAGGGCTGCTTTGTGAAGTCGCGGATGCCGGCTGCGCGCCGGTCTGGACATTGCTGATAGCCATAAGAGTTTCCATACAACAGATGGGTGCACACGGGCAGGTGCGCCAATGTGCCATTTTTCGGTGCAACCGCGCCATCCCCTTAGCCTGCTAACGACCTCGTTTTCATTGTTGAAAAGGTGATAGCGCAACGCCATGGTCTGAATCTTGCCTTGGTAATCCGCTTCAACGCGGCCCCTTACAAAGGGGACCGAGAATGGGAAGTTTCGCTACAGAGCCGGCCTACAGAGCGGGCAAGGGTGAACTTTCGAGGCCTTTTAGAAGGGCACAGGTCGCGACCGCAACGGTTGCGACGCACGCCAATGGTGCGTGGTGTCCAGAGGAGTCATGGGGCATGCAGGCTTTTTTATCACCGGGGATCGGGTTGCTGGGGCGTTTTGGCTTCGCACGCAAATTTCAGCTGTTGTTTCTGCTGTTTATCCTGCCGTTGACGGGCAGCCTGTGGATGATCGGTCAAGACTATCGCGACAAACTGAACCTGATCTCCGGCGAACGTGCCGGGGTTCGGCAACTGCTCGCCCTGGACGCTCTGGATAATCTGCTCGCCGCTCAGCGTGATCGCGCGGCTCGCTGGCGCGCCACGGAAACCAATCGTCAGCCGACACCCGCGACGATCGCGGCGATGGCGGCTTTCGATACGGTTCAGCCCGCCGTCGCCCAAGCCACCATGGACCTCGGCAACGCACTGCAAACCGAAGGCGCCGAGGGCGAAACCCTGGCCCGTTTTCAAGCGCTGCAAAGCGCCCTCAACGGCCTGGACTCGAAAAGCCTGAGCAGCGTCGGTTGGTGGCCGGACGGTTACGATCGTTTCACCAATGCCTTGAGCGCTCTGCAAGCCTTGCGCGAACAGATTGCCATGGACAATCGCCTGACGCTGGCGCCGTGGCTGGAAACCTATCTGCTGACGCAGATCTCCACGCAGCACGCGCCGGACCTGATCGAACGCGTCGGCCGTCTCGCCAGCGTTGGTCAGGCCTCTGTAGTGTCCGGGCAGTTCACCCTGCAAAGTCGTCTGCAACTGCGGGACTTGCGCAGCCGCATCGGTGACGCCCGGGAGCAACTGGTCAAAACCGCCAGCCTGCTCGAAGCGCGACTACCCAGCGCATTGCAGGCCTGGGCCGGGCAATACCATGACAGCCTCAAGCACCTGGATGCCGAGTTGAAAGTCCTCGATGACGGTGTGTTCGGCGGCAGCATCAAGCTCAAGCCGGACGAGTTCGAACGCAGCCTCGACACCCTGCTCGCCGACCTCGCTTCGCTGCGTCAGCAATCGTTGGTGTCGCTGGATCAACGTCTGGACTATTACCACGGCTCTGCCATCCGCCAGTTCATCCTGGTCGCGAGCATTTTTGGCTGCCTGCTGCTGGCCGCGCTGTACCTGTTCATCTGCTTGCAGGCCTCGATCCGTCGTAGCGCCAGCGGCATTACCCTGCTGGCCGAAGCCTTGCGCGACGGCAATCTGAGCCTGCAAGTACCGGTAGAAGGCCGCGACGAGCTGGCCGCCATCAGCACCGCCCTCAACGTCGCGGTGGTGCAACTGCGCAACAGCCTGCTGGGGGTTGATCATGAAACCTTGCAGCTGAGCAACGCGGTGCGCACCCTTAACCATCACTCCAGCGGCGCCTTGGGGGAAGTCGAAGCCCAGCAGTTGCAGATCAGCCAGATCGCCGCGGCAGCCACGCAATTGGCGGCGACCTCTCAAGGCGTCGCCCAGAGTTGCGAACAGGCCTCCGGCAGCGCTCAGCATACCCAGCGCATTGCCGCCGACAGCAGCCGTGACAGCCTGCGCACGACGGCGAGTATTCAGCAACTCAATCAGCGTTTGAACGATACCGCGGCAGCATTGGGCCGGGTCAGTGAGCAAGGACAGCAGATTCAGTTGGTGGTGGACACCATCCGCGGGGTTGCCGAGCAGACGAACTTGTTGGCACTTAATGCCGCCATCGAGGCCGCTCGCGCCGGTGAGCAAGGTCGTGGCTTTGCGGTGGTGGCCGATGAAGTGCGCAGCCTGTCGCAACGCACCCAGTCCTCCACCGCGCAGATTGCCGGGACTGTCGACAGCCTGCGCAACACCGTAAACGAAGCGGTGAGCCTGATGGAAGCCGCTTGCGGCCAGGCTCAGTCCGACGCCCAGGCCGTCACTGGCCTCGGCGAACGCCTGGGGGAAATCGCCAGTGCCGTGCAGAGCGTCACCGATACCCTGGCGCAGATCGCCACAGCGGTCGACGAGCAAGCGACCACCGCCGACGAGGTCAGCGGCAATATCCAGCAAGTCGATCAGGCGGCAGTACGCTTGCTCGAAGGCGCACGGGCGGTGAACCTGGCAGCGGACACCTTGAGCCAGGGCAGCAAGGCCTTGAGTGCCAATACCGGGAGATTTCAGCTCAGTTGACGCCCTCCCCTGGCCCGTTTTTTCGGGTCAGGCGGATAAGCGGTTGAAAGCGTAGAGAAATATTTTAGATTTACGCTTGACACATCTCCGTTACGAGCCAATAATGCGCGCCACTTGGCTACATAGCTCAGTTGGTTAGAGCATAGCATTCATAATGCTGGGGTCCGGGGTTCAAGTCCCTGTGTAGCCACCAAGTACTAAAAACGGCTTACCGAAAGGTAGGCCGTTTTTTTATGCCTCGAGAAAAGTGCTCCCTGTCCACAGGGCGGTTAGTCCCCACACTTCGCGGTTCTCTCCTACAGTTAACGCCAAAGCTAAACGCAGAGAGACCACCCTATGTACTGGGGCCTGGACGAGATCATTGTGTTTTTCATCGCGGTCGCCATTTTCTGCGTGGTGCTGGAACTCGCTTTTCGTCTCGGCCGTCATCACCGAACCCACAGCAGTGATTCGGCCCGATCCCACCTCACCGTTTTGCAAACCGCCCTCCTCGTTTTGCTCGCGTTGTTGCTGGGTTTCAACTTCGCCATGGCCACTTCACGTTTCGAAGCGCGCAAGACACTGATTCAAGATGAAGTCACGGTAATCGGCTCGACCTATCTGCGAGCGAAGTTGCTGCCGCCTGACCTGCGCGGGAAGGTGACAGCGCTGCTCAAGGAGTATGTCTCGGCGCGGATTGAGTACCTGCGCGCCGGCACGGACGAGAAACTGCTGAAGGCGGCCAGCGCATCGTCGCGGACGATCGAGGACCAGTTATGGAATCTGGCCACCGCCGCCGAGGCCCAGGGCGAAGCGACAGCCGCCATGAACCTGATGATCCAGTCGTTGACCGACGTCTACAGTGTCAATGAAAAGCGTCGCGCCGAGCAGGACAATCATGTCCCGGCAACCGTCATCAATCTGCTGTTCGTGGTGGCCATCGGCGCGTTGGGTTTGATCGCTTACAGCTATGGCCTGGGCCACCGTCGACGGCACGGCTCGACGGCCATCTTCGCGGTGCTGATTGCCATGGTCTTCACCCTCATCCTCGACCTGGATCAGCCCCGCAGCGGCTTCATCCGCGTAGGCGAAGAAAGCCTGCTGCGGTTGCAGGAGAATTTGAACCGCACGAGTTCGGGCAAAGAGAGGCCACGTCCGCGCCAATCCCGTCAGGAACGCATTGCCGACAATGTTGGTAACGCCCACCCCCAGATCTGCCAGGTCCGCAGCCAGACCATCGCCTGCCAGTCACTGTCGGCGGGATAGAGCTGCTCAATCAGATTCAGTTTGATACGTCCCGCACTCGATCACAAAGTGGCATCGACCGCACCTGCGGCAGCGCGCGTGGTTTGCGTCGCTTCCGTTCGGCCGATAAAGTCCCCTGATCTTTCCCACGGACGGAGTGCCCCCACGTGTTCTCAGCCTTTCACTTGAGCCGCTATCGCCTGTCAGCCTTTTCGCTGATCGCCGCAGCTTTAACCCTCGCAGCCTGTAGCGCCCCGACCACTTCAACGTTGCCTGTCGCGCCCGAAGCCGCGTCAGGTTATCGCGCCGACCTGCAGACCCAATACGCCTCGAAACACATGGCAGCCGCGGCCAATCCGCTGGCGGCCGAGGCTGGGCGGGAGATGTTGCGTCAGGGTGGTTCGGCAATCGATGCCGCGATTGCGATGCAAGCCGTGCTGACCCTGGTCGAGCCACAATCTTCAGGCATTGGCGGTGGTGCATTTATCGTGCTTTGGGATGGCAAGGCGGTGCGCACTTATGACGGTCGCGAAACCGCTCCGGCCGGAGCCACCGAGAAGCTGTTCCTGCAAGCCGACGGTAAACCGATGCCGTTCACCCAGGCGCAGATTGGCGGTCGTTCAGTCGGGACACCGGGCGTGATGCGGGCCCTTGAGTTGGCCCATCAGAAACACGGTCGTCTGCCGTGGGCGCGGCTGTTCGAACCGGCGATCAAACTCGCGGATCAAGGTTTCGCCATCTCGCCACGCCTACACCAGTTGATCGCTTCGGATTCGTCCATTCGACGCTCGCCGGACATGGCCGCCTACTTCCTGAATGCCGATGGCAGCCCGAAAGCCGCAGGCACGCAATTGAAAAACCCGGCGCTGGCGGCTGTGTTCAAACGCATTGCCAAGGAAGGACCGGATGCGTTGTACAAAGGCACCGTCGCACAAGAGATCGTCGCCAAGGTTCAGGGCCACGCCAACCCGGGCAGCCTGTCGTTGAACGACCTCAACGGCTACAGCGCCAAGGAGCGCGCGCCGCTGTGCACCGACTACAAACGCTGGCAGGTCTGCGGCATGCCGCCACCGTCGTCGGGCGGAATTGCCGTGGCGCAGATCCTCGGCACCTTGCAGGCCCTGGAAACCCGTGACCCGCGTTTTGCGCTGGCGCCGCTCAAACCGATCAAGACCAACAAACCTGCGGGCATCGAACCAGCGCCTGAAGCCGTGCACCTGATCTCCGAGGCCGAGCGCCTGGCTTACGCCGACCGCGCGCTGTACGTGGCCGACGCAGACTTCGTGCCCGTCCCCGTCAAAGGTCTGGTGGCCCCTGCGTATCTGGCCGACCGCGCGGCCCTGATCGGCGATCGCAGCATGGGCACGGCCAAACCCGGCACCCCGCCGGGCATTCAGGTCGCCTACGCACCGGACCGCTCGCCGCTGCGCATCTCCACCTCGCAAGTGGTGGCGGTGGATGACGAAGGCGGCGCCGTGTCCATGACCACCACCGTGGAGTCCGCGTTTGGCTCGCACCTGATGGTTCAGGGTTTCCTGCTCAACAACCAGATGACCGACTTCTCGTTCATCCCCGAAGAGAATGGCCAAAAGGTTGCCAACCGCGTCGAACCCGGCAAACGCCCCCGCTCCTCCATGGCTCCGACCCTGATTTTCGACCGTCAGAGCGGCGAATTCCTCGCCACCATTGGCTCCCCCGGCGGCTCGCAGATCATCGAATACGTCGCCAAATCCACCATCGGCCTGCTCGACTGGAACCTCGACCCACAAACCGCCATCAGCCTGCCCAACTTCGGCAGCCGCAACGGCCCGACCGAACTGGAACAGGGGCAGTTCAGCCCGGCGCTGATTCAAACGCTGAAAGACAAAGGCCACAGCGTGAACGAGATCGACATGACCAGCGGGACCCAGGCGATTGTGCGGGTCAAGGACGCGCAAGGGAAAACGTCGCTGGCGGGCGGGGCCGATCCGCGGCGTGAGGGGGCGGCGTTGGGGGATTGAGTCTTACGTGGTAAATGAGCAAGGGCTTACCGGGAGGTAGGCCCTTTTTTACGCCTGATAAACCTGATTCAGCCTAGCGAGAGATCTTCAGCGCCTGTCGCGCCTGATGCTTCTCCAGCGCGAGGTCGATCAATCGGCTGACCAACTCGCTGTACGTCATACCGGCGGCCTGCCATAGCTTGGGGTACATGCTGATGCGGGTGAAGCCGGGCAACGAGTTGATCTCGTTGATCAGCACTTCGCCGCTGTCGGTCAGGAACACGTCGACCCGCGCCAGCCCGGAACAACCCAACACCTGGAATGCCTCGACGGCCAGGGCACGGATGCGTTCACTGGCTTCGATGCTGATGTTTGCCGGCACCACCACTTCCGCCGCTTGAGCGTCAATGTATTTGCTGTCGTAGGAATAGAATCCGCTGCGCACCACGATTTCGCCGCAACCGCTGGCGATGGCGTCATCGTTGCCGAGTACCGCGCACTCAATTTCGCGACCACGGACGGCGGATTCGACCAGTACTTTCTCATCGAAACCCAAGGCCAGCTCCACTGCTGCCGCGTACTCGATTTCGTCATTCACCTTGCTGACGCCCACGGAAGATCCCTGGTTCGCCGGTTTGACGAACAGCGGCAAGCCGAGTTTGCCTTGCACCTCGGCGAACCCGGTGCGCGCTGCGGTGGCGCGGGTCAGGGTGACGAACGGCGTAACCGCCAACCCGGCGTCACGCAGCAGGCGCTTGCTGATGTCCTTGTCCATGCAGACGGCCGAACCAAGCACATCGGAGCCGACAAACGGCAGATCGGCCATGCGCAGCAAGCCTTGCAGGCAACCGTCTTCGCCCAGGGTGCCGTGGACGATCGGGAAGATCACATCGACGTGTCCCAGCATTTCCTGACTGGAGGTTTCCACCAATTGTTGACTGGCCTTGCCCGGCACGACGGCCAGTTCGCGGTTGGATTGGTTGAGGGCGATCAGCGCCGGGTTTTCCTGGTTGAGCAGGAAATTCGAAGGGTCATTCAGGTGCCAGTGGCCTTGCTTGTCGATGCCGATCAGCACCGGCTCGAAGCGCGAACGGTCCAGCGCATCGACGATGTTTTTCGCCGATTGCAGCGACACTTCGTGTTCAGCCGAACGGCCGCCAAAAATAATACCTACCCGCAGTTTGCTCATTCAGAACTCCTCAACGATTGGCCACCAGATGCGCGCCGAACAGCAGATAGCAACTGCCGGCGAAGCGATCCAGCCATTTACGCGAACGATCATAAGCACCCGCCACCCGCCGGCTGGCGAACAGCAGCGCCACGCTGCAATACCAACTGAATGACAAGGTCGCCATGGTCAGCACGGCCAGCGCCAGCAACATCGGTGGCGGCGAGGCCGGCATGGCCGTAGCGAAAATTGTCGCAACGAACAGCGCGGCCTTGGGATTGGTCATGTTGCCCACAAAGCCCCGGCCATAAGCCGAGAGCAGCGTGCGACCGGCGACATTCAGCGAGCCGTTATCGCCCGGCACACTCGGTGGTTTGCGTTTGAACTGCTTCAAACCCAGATAGATCAGGTAACAACCGCCGGCAATCTTGAAGCTCAGGTAGAGCGTCGGCGCTGCGCTGAACAGCGACTTGATGCCCAGACCACCCGCCAACCCCCAAAGCACCGTGCCCGTGGCCACGCCGAGTGCGGCGACGACCCCGTGGCGCCGGGAGCAACTGGCAGCCAGTTGCGCGGTGTTGAAGAAGTTCGGCCCCGGCGTCACCACCGCAACCGTCCACAACAGCGCCAATGACAACAACGGGGCAGCGTAGCTCAGGTGGGATATTTCCATGATGTGGAGCGCCTTCGTGGCTTAAAAACATGCAACACCTTGCAACATTAGTCGGGTTATTTCTACCGGCCGGGTGATTCGATCGGCAGCAGACAGGCGGTTGGTCAGTGGGGTAACGTGTTCAGCATTGAGTTCAAGGCAACACCACCATGGCCAAGCACACGCCTCCCATCGATTGGTTCCACCGCGCGCCCGACGTTGGCGGGCTTCAGCGTTTCGAGGCGTTTTTTGCCGGACACGGCTACGACCTTCACCGTCACGATACCTACGCCATTGGCCATACACTGGCCGGGGTGCAGAGTTTTCAGTACCGCGGTGGCTGGCGCCACAGTCTGCCGGGCGGGACCATGGTGCTGCACCCGGACGAAGTTCACGATGGCGAAGCCGGCACCGAGACCGGGTTCCAGTACCGAATGATGTACATCGAACCGGCGCTGATCCAGCAAATGCTCGGCGGCCAGCCGTTGCCGTTTATCAAGACTGGCCTGTCAGCCGATCCACGTTTGTTCACCGCCACCGCCGTGCTGCTGCGAAGCCTCGATTGCCCCCTCGAACCTCTGGAAGAGCAAGACGCGCTGTTCGATCTGGCCCAAGCCTTGAACAGCGTTTCCGGCGTGCCTGCCACACGCCAGAGCTTCGACTACGTGGCCGCCGAACGCGCGCGCGAATTCATCCACAGCGCACTGGATCGCACCGTGACGCTGGAAGAACTGGCGCAACACAGCGGCCGCGATCGCTGGAGTCTGTCGCGGGATTTTCGCCTGTTGTTCGGCACCAGCCCTTATCGATACCTGACCATGCGCCGCCTCGACCTGGTCCGCTCGCTGTTGATCCAGGGCCAGTCACTGGTCAGCGCCGCGCTGATCGCCGGCTTCACCGATCAGAGCCACATGACCCGGCAATTCAGCAAAACCTACGGCTTGTCGCCGGCACGCTGGATGAAAATGCACCGCCGCTGAGCCACGCACAATCGTTCAAGAAGCTCACCGATACGCCGGCTATCGTGGATGCACGATCAAACCACGAGAGCTGCTGCATGAACGCTTACGAAAGCCTTAATTTCGCTGAGAAAATTTCCAGGATCGGGCCGTACTGGACGCCCAGGGTCATCGCCGAAATGAACGACTACCAGTTCAAGGTGGTGAAGCTGCTGGGGGATTTCATCTGGCACGATCACCAGGATACCGACGAAACCTTCATCGTCCTCGAAGGACAATTGCGGATCGACTTTCGCGATGGCCACGTGCTGGTGAACGCCGGCGAAATGTATGTGGTGTCAAAAGGTGTCGAGCACAAACCGTTCGCCGAGCAGGAGGTGAAACTCCTGCTGATCGAGCCCAAGGGTGTGCTGAACACCGGGAGCGAAGGTGGCGAGCGCACTGCGCAAAATGACGTTTGGGTGTGAAAGGCAGGCGGCTTACGGCGGCAAGGTTTTGCCGTCCGCTGGATCGCCGATTTTCAGGAAGTGCCGGCCCGCCCCATGGTGCAAGGTGCAAGGTGCGCAATGCATCTTGCCCTTCGAAGCGCCAGCGACCGTCACTGAACACTCGCTCGTCTGCCTGTGCGGGAATCACCTCAGCCAGAAACAGATCGTATTGCTGGTGCGATTCACGCCGCGATGGCAGGCATCAAGTCGCTAGCTGATTGGCAAACTGCCCGACCGCGTTCACCACTTTCTGTGCACCATCCTGAATTTCGACAATCACCGTCCCCGCCTCTGCCGCCAGCGCCAGCCCCTGTTCAGCCTGGAGTTTGCCCTCGGTCATCAGCGCCACGGCGTTGCGCGCCATGTCCTGGTTCTGCCGCACTACGCCGACAATCTCATCGGTTGCCTGGCTGGTGCGCGAAGCCAATTGCCGGACCTCATCCGCCACCACCGCGAAGCCACGTCCCTGTTCCCCGGCCCGAGCCGCTTCGATGGCCGCGTTGAGCGCCAGCAGGTTGGTCTGTTCGGCAATCCCGCTGATGGTTTTGACAATGGTGCCGATCACCAGCGACTGCTCGTTCAGCGCTTCGATGCCTTCCCCGGCGGTTTGCATGTGCGAAGCAAGGTCACGCATCACGTTGACCGCCTGAGTCACCACCGCACTCCCGCGCTGCGCGCTGCTGTCGGTTTGCTGCGAGGTGCTATAGGCAATGTTGGCGGCTTCGGCGACGGCTTGCTCCTGATTGACTTGATCGGTAATCACCGTGGCGAATTTCACCACTTTGTAGAGTTTGTTGTTGGCATCGACCACCGGATTGTAGGAAGCCTCCAGCCAGACCACGCGACCGTGGCTGTCGATGCGCTTGAAACGGGCGGCGACGAACTCGCCTGCATTCAAGCAGCGCCAGAAGTCCTGGTACGCGGTGCTGTTGTAATCCTCGGGTTCGCAGAACATGCGGTGATGTTTGCCCTGGATTTGCGCCAGGCTGTAACCCATACCACTGAGGAACCGTTCGTTGGCCGCCAGCACGTTGCCATTGAGGTCAAACTCGATCACTGCCGTGGAGCGCACAAGCGCGCCGATCAGGTTCTCATGCTCACGAGACGCCTCGATGGTGCGGGTCAGGTCACTGGAGTAAATCGAGAAGTGCTTGATCCGGCCCTCCGCGGACCGAACCGGCTGCACGATCGAGCGCAGCCAGGCTTCCTGGCCATTGCCGCGCAACAAACGCACCGTGCCGGCAAAGTGCTCGCCACGGGTCAGTGCGACCTTGAAGCGCTTGTGGAATTCGTCCGACTTCACATGGGCCGGGACGATGTCTTCGATGTGTCGCCCTATCAGGTCGTTGCTTTTGTAAAGCATCTCGCCGATGAAGTTCTGGTTGACCGATTGAATCCGCCCATCGGCATCGAGGGTCAGGACCAGCATCTCGCTTTCCAGGCTTTCCTTCACTTGCTGGAGGCTGGAGAGTTCTTCGCGAAGAGCCGACAGCTCCTGCTTCAAGCGTTTGTTGAACATGGGATACACCGATGGACAGGGAAAGAAAGCGGCATGCAGCCTAGCCATCGGCCTAAAGGATATTTTCTGAAGAGTGTTTCAGGGTTGTCCTACAAAAATAGTTAGGCATGTTGATGTGCGTCTTGTCGCCAGAAGCCTAATGGTTGTCGAACATCGTTTCTTCACAACATTTCCGGACATTAAACACCGCTCGACAGCACTTGTTGAAAACGGCTCAAGGTTACTTCCTGCAAGCTACAACACCTTGCGTCATTGCCTACGGCTACGCCAGAATCCGCCGGCTTGTGCGCCTTGGGGGCGGTCGGTAACTTGGTTCCTGTCACTGCCCATCAGTGATCGGGTTTAGTCGCCCGGCTAGTCATCAACGGTTGCACAAGTGTTATCCAGTCAGGTTCGCCTGCACTTGATGGTGGCTGTGCGCATGGCGCTTTCGGGCGCGCCGGGTTTTGGTGGCTTTACCGGTCGACTAACTTGCGCACAGCCGCCTCCTTTTCGTTTAGTCGCGAGATGGTCACGGCCCTACTATAGAAAAGTTACCATGTTCAAGGTCACACCCAATCCACCGGACACCGATCCGGCATCGCCCTACGAATCCCTCGATTCGAACAAGCTTCACGAAGCCGCCGAGCGCGCCCTCGACCATCACTTCCCGCCAGCCGACCCCAAACCACCCAAACGTAGCGGCCAGCTCTTCAGCGTCAGCCCGGGCATCAACCCTGAAACCCTTCTCGCCAATGCCTCGGAAGATTTGCTGTCCATCAGCGCCATCGCCGCCAACCTCGCCGACGATGTGGACGGTTCCCGCCGCTCCGTAGCCCTGGCGCTCAGCCGAATGGCCGACGGTGTGCATTTGTTGGTGGAGAGAATGCGGGATCATCTGGATGACCCCGAGATAGCGGCGATTTTCGCCAAGCAACAAAGCCGCGTCATCTAATCCGCCACCCCATAAAAAAATGGGCACCCAACCTGGTTGGCGTGCCCATTCTTTTTTCCGCTCCCCCGCTACGCCGAAATGCGCCGACTGTCACTGAGCGCAGGGAGCCACGCGGCGGCTCCCGACATTAGGCATCCGCGCCCCGAAATACGCGGCACAGCTCACCCCCACTGTCCCCATTACCGCGCAGAAGATCACGCAGATCCATGGGCTCCACGGCATCAGACCGATCAGCAGCAACGGTGTGATACTCGCCCACACGGCGTAGGCAATGTTGTAGGTGAAGGAAATCCCCGAGACGCGAATCCGTGCGGGGAACAGGCTAACCATCACCGACGGCACTGCGCCGACCACCCCGCAACCGAGGCCTGCCACCGCGTACGCCAGACCGACCCAGCTGCCTCCGATGATCAGGCAGGTATAAAGCACGCCAATACCCAAAGGCAGCAGCAAGCTATAGAACATCACCGTGCGCCAGGCGCCAATGCGGTCGACCAGCAGCCCGGCGAGCACACAGCCGATATTCAGAAAAACAATGCCCAAGGCACTCAGGGCGAAGGTGTGGCTGGCGGTCATGCCGAAGGTTTTCTGCATCATGGTCGGGGTGATCACCACGAACACCACCACCGCCGAGGTCAGTACGCAAGTGAGGATCATCGCTGGCAGCATGGCCAAGCGGTGTTCACGCAAGACCGTGCGCAGCGGCAGTTCGACGGCCGCATCACGTTGGGCCTGCATGGCCATGAACACCGGGGTTTCGCTGAGCCAGCGGCGTAGCCAGACGCCGATCACGCCAAACACGCCGCCCAGCAGGAACGGATAGCGCCAGGCGTAATCAAGGATTTCCGCCGGGGTGAATGCCTGCGCCAGAAAGGTCGCCGTCAGTGCACCGATCAGGTAGCCAAACGTCAACCCGGCCTGCAGGAAACCGAGGGCATAACCGCGATGCCCGACCGGTGCATGCTCGGCGACGAACACCCAGGCGCTCGGCACTTCGCCACCCACCGCCGCGCCCTGGAGGATTCGCAGCGCCAACAGCAGCAGCGGGGCGAAATAACCGATTTGAGCGTAGGTCGGCATGATGCCGATCAGCAGGCACGGCAGCGCCATCATCAGGATGCTCAGGCTGAAGACCTTCTTGCGGCCCAGTCGGTCGGCGAAATGCGCCATCAGAATCCCGCCCAACGGCCGCGCCAGATAACCGGTCGCGAAGATCCCGAAGCTTTGCAGCAGTCGCAGCCACTCAGGCATTTCCGGTGGGAAGAACAGCTGGCTGAGGGTCAGGGCGAAAAATACGAAAATGATGAAATCGTAGATTTCCAGCGCACCGCCAAGGGCCGCAAGGCCGAGGGTCTTGTAATCCGAGCGGGTGAACGGCGCCGGATGCGAGTGAGTGTTGGCAGTCATGAAAAGGACTCTGGCATAGGCAAAAACCAAGGCGCCCATGGTCTACGCAAACGCGCCAACGGACAACCCGTTGGACCAAAGTCCTGGACGCGTAAAATTTCGAAAAACGCCTGGATTTATCCTACGGACAGGTTCGATTGCGCCTGACATGAAACCCGGAGAGGTCTTATCTCCAACCTATAAATTGCTGAGTAAACTCCGACAGCTCACACACTTTTTAAAGCAAGACAGCACTGACCAAGGATGAACAAACACATGTCTTTAATTTCGAAAACGCTGGAAGAGATGATTAACGAGATTTACCAGGACGGTAGGGTTTCAGTCGTTGAGTATAAAAAGCTGCGTGATGACGCAGATCGCCGTATGGACGCTGTCGTCCGCGAATTCGGCCAGCACAACAATTTGACCGCCCTTCAAAAAGCGATGGATGTAGTCATGCAATTGACGCAAACGTCCATCATCGATGCCAAAAAAGCCAAACTGACCGATACAGGAGAGGCCATCGTCAAGGATGCCGTATTGGCCCAGGTCGAGTACTTGCGCGCCGGTACTCACCTGGCACTAAAGCTGTTGTAACGCATCAATCTCCATCCGGCCCATAGACATCAAGCCCGGGCCGGACTCCATAACCGAGGGTTCCTGGCATCCAACTGCAGGTCTTACGCAAAAAAACTACTCGCAACCACTATTCTGTGTAACGCCGCTGATCCAGTATGGCGCGTACCCCAATCAACGGGACCACGCTGAAAAGGATCTGAGCATGTTCAAATTCGCAGCACTCACCCTCGCGGCCCTCACCCTGAGTGCCGCCGCCCATGCCGATATCGGCCTGAAGCTGGGCAGTACCGAACGCGTCACCCGCCTCTTCGCTTACCCCAACAACTGCAACGTGATCTGCTTTCGCAACTGGACGCTGGAGCAAACGGTCGAGCATTACCTGACCCAAAGCGTGCAGCGCGATGGTTACAGCGCGGCGAAAGTGCTGGTCAAAACCGATAATAATCAGCTCTACGCCGAAATCACCGGAGTACCCCGCAGCTATGAAAAACCGCTGGCGGCGTTACTCGATGCCGGTGATCTGGCCTATACCGGCGCCAGCAAGCTGAATGCCGATGGCAAGTGGGCTTACAGCTGGTATCTGTTCCTGCCACTGGGCATGGCCCTGGAAAACCGCAAAAGCATTGAACTGCTGCACTTCCCACCCGACTATTCGCTGACCCAGGCTCAGGATTACCTGCGATCCGCCACCACCGATCGCTGGGCCACACTGTTGACTGTCAACGGAATTCCGGCCGACCAGACGCCGGGCTACCAGACCATCATCGACATTGCACCGATTGCCGCGCCATCCAACGCCGGCAAGGATCTGGAAGGCGTCTACGACTACTTCAAGGACTACCAGACCACCATGGTCAAGCAACTCAGCCAGAACGCCAGTGGTGCGGCGTTGCCGATGGTCGCCTTCGGCGCGCCGGTGCGTAACTGGATCAAGCAGCAATACGGGCCGACCGTGAACGTGCTGGGCCTGGTCAGCATCAGTCCGAGCGACGGGGTGAAAGTGCCCGTTCTGGGTTCCAACCACCCAAGCTACATTTGGTACGCCGCCGACCCGGAAAGCTATACCGGCAAAGATGCACAGGCCAAGGCCGACACGGCGGGCCTTAAAGTCATGGGCCAGGATTTGAGTGCCGCGTGCTGGCAGGCCGCGATGGGCCGCCAACCGGACACTAATCCCGACATTGAACTGAGAAGTTGCACCCAAACCTGGCAAGTGGCCCAGGCAGAAAAAACCTGCGAGCTTTTCTACACCTCGATTCGCAACCTGTCGCCCGACAAAGCCGTGGCCAAGTGCGCAACGGCGCCGATCAAATCTCAGCTCAAACAGCTGAAAGCACCGGTCCCCGAGACCGCGATCCCTACCCCGGCGCTATAAAACGATGAACGGCGGGTCTACTGTCAGTTATGACAGTAGACCCGCCGTTTCATTTGCGAGAGGCTTGAATCGCACCCATGTGCTGCAGGGCTGACAGGATCGTCAGCTGATGGAGAGTTCGCAGCACCCAGCCGACAAGGATCGTTATGAAAACCCACGCCGCGCACGACACGCTTGCACAACCACCCGATGGGATTTATCCATTTGCGGAGCTGCCCGTTCGCCTTGGATTCCCCTCCAGGGCCGACTTCGAGATTATCGACAACACCCACGGATCGGCGGCAGCCGTCGCAGTGCTTCGGGACTTTCCACGCATCAGCCGAATTTGTCGGGCGTCGGGGCACCTGCTGCCGTATCGCTGTCGGCATACCCGGCAACTGGCTCATGGCATCCATGTCTATGACCCGCGCTTCTGCGGGCTGCTGCGACACTCCTGCGACCCAAACGTATTTCTCGACATGAGCGAGCTATGGTTGTGGGCGCTGAAGGACATCAAAAAAGGCGATCGACTGACGATGGACTACGCCTCTACCGAAGACAAACTCATGCGTCAGTTCGCCTGCCAGTGCGGCTCATTCGACTGCCGTGGCTGGATCACCGGCTACGATGAATCGCCGAACGCCGACGGCCAGTTGTTTCTTCAACACTGGCGCCGGCGAAGTCCATGCTGAAGGGTCGTTACAACGCCTCGACCGGACGCAGACGGTATTGCGGCGGCAATTGCTCGAAACCGCTGATGGTGGCGTTCAGGCTTTTCCAGCGACCGTCCTTGATGCCATAGATGCAGCCGTGAATCGACAGGCTCTGCCCGCGATGCCAGGCATTTTGCACAATGCTGGTGTGCCCGACGTTGGCCACTTGCTGGATGACGTTGTATTCGCAGAGGCGGTCGACCCGCTCTTCTTCAGTGGGCAACTTGGCGAGCTCCTCGCGTTTCTCATAATAGAGATCGCGAATCGAGCGCAGCCAGCCGTCGATCAGGCCCAGCTGACGGTCCTGCATTGAGGCGCGCACACCGCCGCAGCCATAGTGGCCGGTCACGAGGATGTGTTTGACCTTCAGCACATCGACTGCGTACTGAATCACCGACAGGCAATTGAGGTCGGTGTGCAGCACTACGTTGGCCACATTACGGTGTACAAACAGATCGCCGGGCAGCATGCCGACGATCTCGTTCGCCGGCACCCGGGCGTCGGAGCAACCGATCCACAGGTATTCCGGGGTTTGCTGACGGGCCAGCTTGGCGAAGAAATCAGGATCTTCTTTGGTGATCGCGTCAGCCCAACGCTCGTTGTTATCAATCAGATCTTGTAATTCGTTCATGCAATGAAGCCTCGAGAATGATGCGCTTCTATGACAGACAACCCTCTGTCGGGGTCACGCGCCAGATGCAGATACCCGGTTTTCCATGCCGGAGGAATTCTCAGCAGCCCAGAGGGTCCACCCTAGTAAGGCCTACAGTATGAGGAATTGCCATGACTGATTCACGACGTCCGTTCGATGCGACTCAACCCGAGCCCATCGATGACAACGAAGACCGCATGGGCTCGATGCATGAGCTGGATTTCGACGAGGAAGAACCCAGCGCCAAAATCGGCGACGAGCTGACGCAAACGGAGCGTGAACGCCTGATGCCTCGCGAACGCGTACGTGAAGCCGGCATGACCGGGGCCTCGACCGATGACCATGAGTCTACCGACGACGACATGAGCCCGGAAACCCTGATCCGTGAAGACGGCGCACGGGACGCCCACGAAGCGGGTGAAGGGGGCCAAGCCGATTGGGATTTGAGCATTGTCGATGCAGACGACATTGGCGGAGGGAACGGGCTGGATGAAGAGGAACTGGCGCGGCGGGATCCGATGGACGGTAATCGTTGATCTGTGGCGAGGGAGCTTGCTCCCGCTCGGCTGCGAAGCAGTCGTAAAATTTCACGACCGCTTCGCGGCCCAGCGGGAGCAAGCTCCCTCGCCACATTCGCTGTAGCTCAATCGACCAAAGTGCAGGCCATCACCACGGCATCTTCACGCCCACCCACCGCCGGGTAGTAATCGCGCCGCCGACCAATCTCGTTAAACCCATAACGCTCATACAACTTGAACGCGCCACGGTTGCTGTCGCGCACTTCCAGAAAACATTCCCGCGCCTTGGCGTCATACGCCCGGGACATCAAATGCTCCAGCAGCGTCAAGCCCAGGCCACGGCCCTGGTTCTCCGGCTTGACGGTGATGTTCAGCAGATGCGCTTCATCAAGGATGATCTGCACCACCCCGTGGCCGACCTGCTGCTCGCCTTCAAACATCAGCCATATCTGATATTTACCCAGCCCATCGAGAAAAATCCCGCGCGTCCAGGGATGGCTGTAAGCCGCGTATTCGATTTTCAGTACAGCGTCCAGGTCCGCCTCGGTCATCGGGCGGAACGATACAGCGTCACTCATTCGATTCTTTCCAACGCGCCATCAGCCGACGCATGGCTTGCCAGACATCAGCCTTACGCTGTGGCTCTTCCATTAATAATTCCAGACCCGGCAGGGCCCAGACCGAGCCCAGGCCGTCGACCTGGAGTTCACGGTTGAAGGATTCGGCGTTCGCCTCACCGGCGAAACGCACCGCCGGCAGGCCGATCAGCCACACGCAGACGCACGGTGCGTCTTCCAGCCGGGCCGAGAGAAAACCTTGCACGAAGTCGCGAGCCGCTTCCGGGCCTTGATCCATGGTGCCCCGAGACAACAGCGGCCAACGCACCGGCTCGCCGACGATCTGCGGGCTGTCCGGCAGGCCGGCGGCGCGCAGCATGTCTTTGAGCAACAGATAGGCAGGGTCGCGGGTCTGGAACGATTCGCCTGTGGGTAACTCCACCAGCAGCAGGCAACGCCCGGCCCGCAACAATTGCAGGGCGAAACGCGGTGGCGGCACGACGGGCGCCCTGGCCACGACCGGAGCGGCCTCTTCTTCAACCTTGGCGTTCGTGCGCGTGCTGGCCAACGATGGCCGCGGCACCTCGATTTTCACCCGCTCGGCCGGTTTGACCAGCGGTTCCACGGGCGAATCAGCCACAGGTGCGGGCGCAACCGGAGCAACCGGCGCGACGACCAACGGCTCGGGCATCTCCAGCAACTCAGGGCGCGAGGGCGCAGCAAAGGGCAATTCGGTGCGCGGCAGCCAGTTGACCACCTGCATGGCGGTCAAATAAGCGCGACGACGGGACTCGATAAGCAAAGGTCGGCCACTTGTGGATAACTAAAGTGCGGTGATTCTACCGCCCTTCGCTCAAGATCGCCCACGCTTGATCGATAGAAAGCCAACTGTCCGTCCCGAGAGTGAATCGCAACGGGCTTGATGCAGTACAATCGCGACTTTTAATCGCCAACCAGCCGGCCATTCCGATGATCGAACCCAAGCGCGTCTTGCGCGCCCTCGCTGAACACTGGGCACTTCTGGAGCCACTGTGCGAGCACTTCGACCAAGGCACCCTGAGCCTCAACGAATTGCGTTCACAGTTGGCCGCCCAGCAACTGGACAGTACGCCGCAGGACATCACCAGCCTGCTGGACGTGTGGATCCGCCTCGACATTCTGGTTCCCGTGGCGAAAAGCCCGAACCGTTTTGAGCTCAACGCGCAGATCCACGACTTCCTCGCCTACCTGCGCCGTGAGCACCGTCTGGGCCTGTGCCTGGAAATCGAAGCCTATTTGCGCCACCTCGAACGCCTGGCCGGTTATATCCAGGACGCCTTCGACATCCGCGACGGCCACGACCTGGCGCGCCAGTTGCGCCTGCTCGACATGCGCGTACGGGATGTATTGAAAAAACTCGCCAACGACGAACAGGCCCTGGTGGCCGTCGCCGAGCGCGCCAAGACCAGCGACCGGCAGATTCCCCTGCGTCAGCGTTACGCTGAAGTACTGGCGACCTGGGACGAATACGTCGAGCCGATGATTCAGTTGGTAAACGCCGACGGCGCCTTCGAACAAGGCGTGCGCAAGGTCGAGAACGTGTTGCTGAAAATGCTCACCGAGCAGCAACGCCTCGGCCATCTGGTCGATGACGACATGCTGCTGCGCACCCACGCGCGCATCCTCGAAATGCAGACCAGCGCCCAGCTGACGTTGCGTCATGCCCGCGAGCTGTTGCTGCCGCTGCGTGAAGAAGCCCGTCGACACAACGCCGTGACCCGTGGCGCGGCGCTGGCCTTGTCGGCCATTCGTCGCAAAGGTATCGATGCGGTGCCACAAGCGGCGATGCCGATGTTCACCCGCCCGCAAAGCACCTTCCTTGGCAGTGCCAGTCAGGTCGAAGCCTACGTTTATGCGCTGGCCCGTTTCGAGCCGAAACCGGCGCGCTTCCCCAAGGCCCACAAGACTCAGAAAGGCGAAGCGCCGCGCGCGCCCCGCACGGTTCGGGAAATGCTCGAACGTTGCGAAGACGCCCTGCCGATGCCGGACCTGATGACCTGGCTACTGGAGCAGGAACCGGACGGCGCCACCGACGAATTGCTTTATTGGTTCTCGCGCCTGTCGCGGGAAAAGCGCTTCACACGCGAGCGTCTGGAACGCCGCGATTACCACACTCACGAGCATCAGGTCAGCCTGCGCTCCTTCGCCCTGCTCTCGGCCCGCGACACCGCCGAGGATTCTGCGAGCATCCCACATGCATCTTGATCTAAACGAACTGTCCCAGCTGGCGCCGATCTTTCGCGAGCTGTTCAAGGGCTATCACGTCAGCCGCCGCGACCCGGAGCTGTACGCGCAACTGTCGAACTTCCAGGACCAGTACCGCACGCTGTTCAAGGCGTTGGGCTTCGAACTGGTCTGCGACACCCGTGGTTTCTACTACTTCGTCCCGGACCTCGCCGCGGCGGCGGTGAACAAGACCGCGCAACGCCTGGCGCTGTTCACCTTCATCCTCGTCGAACATCTGGCCGATCAGGGCCGCGACCCGGTCGCCGTGCTCGACGGCGGCAGCCTCGGTCGCGATGAATTGCCATCGCTACTGGAGAAATACCGCGACCTGTTTATCCAGGCCGAAGTGCAGACCGTCGAAGAACTCGAAGAAAAAATCATGCGCCGCATGACTCAGCTCGGTTTTGCCGGTGAAGAAAATGGCATCTATCGTTTCCTGCCGCCGATGCACCGTTTCCTCGATGTCTGCCTGTCGGTCCAGCAGGACCGTGATCTGGCCGCCAGCCTGCACAGCGTCTTGCCTCTGCCGGTTCCGGTGCTGATCGATGACGACAGCGACG
This sequence comes from Pseudomonas sp. ES4, assembly GCF_050586665.1. NCBI lineage: Bacteria > Pseudomonadati > Pseudomonadota > Gammaproteobacteria > Pseudomonadales > Pseudomonadaceae > Pseudomonas > Pseudomonas sp. ES4. Next base: position 463,194 of record NZ_JBOBDO010000001.1, read on the forward strand.
AAAAGCTGCTGCAAACCGATGATCCGCTAGACCTCAGTGACTTCGAAGAAGAAAGCGAAGAAGACGCCATGGCCCGCGCCATTGCCGAAGAACAGGAGACCGACGCATGAGCAAGGAACGCTACGGCATTCGCCGCTTTGCCCTTTTGAACACCGCCGGTTACAGCCTCGGCCTGTTCCCTCTGGAAGAACCGCTGTCGGTTTACGGCGCGAACAACCTCGGTAAATCCGCCTCGATCAACGCCTTGCAGTTCCCGATCCTGGCGCGCATGTCGGACATGAGTTTCGGCAAGTACAGCCTGGAACAATCCCGGCGCTTCTACTTCGCCTCGGACACCAGTTACATCCTGGTCGAAGTCTCGCTGCCCCACGGTCCACATGTGATTGGTGTGGTCGGTCGCGGCCCGGGCGGTGGTTTCGGTCACCAGTTCTTTGCCTACGCCGGCAAACTGGACCTGGCCCATTACCAGAAAAACGACACCTGCCTGCGTCAGAAAGAATTGTTCACCAACCTTGAGCGCGAAGGCCTGAAAGCCTACGAACTCAAACCTGATGAATTGCGTCGCTTGCTGGTCGGCGGTCACACCTCGATCCCGCTGGACCTGACGCTGATCCCGCTGCGTTCCACCAGCGAGCAGAGCCTGAAGACGTTCCGCGCACTGTTCATCAACTTGCTGCACATGCGCGAAATCACCGCGGCCAAGCTCAAGCAATTGTTCCTCGATGCGTTCGAACACAGCCTGCGTTCCGGTAGCGTCGACTACATCGCCGCGTGCGAAGAAGCGTTCCGCGATGTACGACGCATGGAGCAGGACTACAACTCACTGGTCACCGCCGGCCCGTTGGTCGAAGCCCTTGCTGCAGGCGTGACCCAGCGCAATATCCTGCGCGGCAAACTGCACCGGATCTCGCCGCTACTCGATTCCCTGCTCGGCACCTGGTCGGACTACGCCAGTGCGCGCAAGGAAGAACTGACGATTCAGGCCGAGCACTACCGCAACGAGCAGGACGCGCTGCAAAACGATCAGCGCGGCGGCACTCAGGAGCTGATGCGCCTGGAGCGGGAAATCACCGGCATCCAGCGCTGGCTCGGCGAATTGTCGGTGCTCAAGCATCGCTTCGCGCTGGTCGATGACGTCAAAGTCCTGGAGCAGCAGTTGCTCGCGGCCAAGGACGCGCACGATGAACTGGCCGGTGCGCTGGCGCAGTCGCGACAGTTCTCTGCCGAAGACCTAGAAGAGCGTCTGCGGGATCTGGAAAAACGCCTGAAGTCGGTCAAGCAGCAACTCGATCACGCCGACAACAACAGCTACGCCCGTCTGCGCGAGGAGTTCTCGCAACAGGATGTCGAGCGCCTGATGCGTCTGTTCAACAGCGCACTGTTCAGCCTTCCGCTGGGCGAACACGGTATTACGCTGGACGAGGACGGTCAGTGGGTCAAATCCATGGAGCTGATTCTTGATGGCTTCAAAGGCGAGCGCTTCGAAGTACCGGGCCTGTCCATCGACATCTCGCACATCGAGCCGCCGGCCCTGCAAGCCCTGGCTGACCGCGCAGCGCTGCGCGATCAGAAAGAGCGCCTGGACAAAGAACTCAAGCAACTGAAAACTCAAGCTGCCGTGGCCGCCGACCGCGCCGCGAGCAAGACCCAGACCGAAGCGCTGTACCAGCAAGTGCTGGATGCGCAGAAAGCCCTGGAAGACTTCCGCCGCGCGCAAACCCTGAGCGCCGAGGAAGGCGACAAGCTTGAGCAATTGGCACAGATGGAAGCCGCTCAGGAGGAATTGAAACGCTCCAGCGACGCCTTCACCGAACGCGTCCAGCAACTGTCGGCCAAGCTGCAATTGGTCGGCCGGCAGATCGGTGACATGGAGGCCAAGCAACGCACCCTCGACGATGCACTGCGCCGCCGTCAGTTGTTGCCCGCGGACCTGCCGTTCGGTACGCCGTTCATGGACCCGATCGACGACTCCATGGACAACCTGCTGCCGCTGCTCAACGACTATCAGGACAGCTGGCAGGGTTTGCAGCGCAGCGATGGTCAGATCGAGGCGCTGTACGCTCAGGTCCGTCTCAAGGGTGTGGCCAAGTTCGACAGCGAAGACGACATGGAGCGCCGCCTGCAACTGCTGATCAATGCGTACGCGCACCGCACCGACGAAGCACTGACCCTTGGCAAGGCCCGTCGCGCGGCCGTTACCGACATCGCCCGGACCCTGCGCAACATCCGCAGCGACTACGACAGCCTTGAGCATCAACTAGCGTTGTTCAACCGCGAGATCAACAAGCGTCAGGTCTCGAACCTGCAAAGCTTCCGCATCGTGCTCGCGCCGAACAAGGAAGCGCTCAAGCACATCGACCAGATCATTCACAGCGCCGGCCAGTACGAAGAAGGTGAAACCCTTTCGGTCTTCGACCTGAGCCAAAGCGCCGATCAGGACAACAAGAACGAAGAAGCCAAGGAATACCTGGCGCGGCTGGTGGCGGCGAATCACAACCAGCTCGGCCTCAAGGACCTGTTCGAGCTGGCGTTCGAGATCACCAAGGTCAACGGCCAGCCGGTGATTCACACCGACATCGACGGCGCGGCATCCAACGGCACCACCATGACCATCAAGGCGCTGACCAACATGTACTTGTTGCTGCACTTGATGGACCGCGACCAGGCCGGTCGCGTGCGCCTGCCGTACTACCTCGACGAGGCAGCGGACATCGACGAGAAGAACCAGGCAGCGCTGCTGGAAACCAGTCTGCAACTGGGTTTCGTGCCGATCCTGGCGAGTGTGAAGCCGCAGGTCTGCGCCAGTGTCGCCATCGACCTGGAAGGTGGCAGCGGGCCGAACGGGATCTACATCGACGAGGCGGACTGGAAGTACATCCGTCGTCACGATGAGGTGAAGGCTGCCGTTATTGTTGAAGCGGATGAGCCGGAGCTGGATGCCGTCTGATTTGCATTAATCGAAGGCATTAAAAAGGCCGCGATCCAATGGATCGCGGCCTTTTTACTTGTGGGTACATTCTTGAAGCTGAGTGAACTTGAGGGCCTCTTCGCGAGCAAGCCCGCTCCCACAATGGATCAGTGTCATTTACAGATTTTGTGTATGTCACCGATCCATTGTGGGAGCGGGCTTGCTCGCGAAGGCGGCAGCGCAGACGCCGATAGATTACTTACCGATTGAAATCTTCGGCGCCCAGGTCAGCCATTCGTCTTCGAACTTATCGAACAGCGGGAACGTTTGCTCAGGTCGCGCCGGGCTGCCCATGCGCTCGCCGTCCGGTGTGGCGAAAGCGATACCGCCCTGAATCAGGGTCTCCAGCGATTCGGTACGCATCGTCGCACCTTTGAACAAGCCGTAATCAAAACCAAAACCACTGGAGTTCCAGAAACGCGTGCCGCTGCGCACCAACGGCGCGTACTTCGGCTCGATCAGGATGTGCACCAACACACGGTCCGCCGTCTGGCCGAGTTCATAGCCTGTCACCTTGCCCACGGTGATTTCGCGATAAGTGACCGGCACACCTGTTTTCAGCGAACCACGGCGAGCAGCGCTCAACACCAGACTCAAACCGGCTTCCTGTTTAGCGGTTTCCGGTGGATTGCTCAGGGCCACGAAGTTCTTCTGCGGACCGAGGTTTTTCGCGGCCGGTTCTACTTCGATGTATTGGCCAGTGACCAGCGTTTCCAGGTTGGATGTCTTGATCAGACCCAGTTCAGGTTTGACGACCCAAAACTGACTGCCGACCCGGGCGATACGCTCCGGCACTTCGGTGATTCGTGCAGTCAGCAGCACCGACTGCAGGTCATCGCTGAGGTCGACGTCTTCAATCTTGCCAACATCCAGGCCTTTGAAGCGAATCGGTGTGCCGCTGTGCAGGCCATCGGCGCGATCAACCCTGATCGTCACCACGGCGCCTTTTTGCGTCGCCTCATCATGACTGGTGAACAAACGGAAACGTGGAATCCGCTTCTGCAACGGCGCCTTGGCTTCCGGGGTTTCAAAGGCAATGCCGCCAGCCATCAGGCTTTGCAGCGACTCACTTTTGACCTGGATTCCACCGGTCAACCCGCCGGTGAGCGTGATGCCGCTGGCATTCCAGAACCGTGTCGAGGCGTTGACCAGCCCTTCGTATTCCTTCTCGATGTGAACACCAATCACCAACTGTTTTTTGGTGCGGGAAAACTGATAACTCTGGACCGAACCGACCTTGACCTGCTTGTAGAGAATCGGGCTGCCGACTTCCAGCGAGCCGAGGTTTTCGGTGAACAGCACCAGGTGCAATCCTGGCGCACGCAAGTCGAGCGGGGGTGCCTTCGGCCGTGCGACAAACTCGCGCTGCGGTGCGGCGCCTTTGTCCCCGGGACGCACGGCAATGTAATTACCTTTGACCAACGCTTCGAGACCGGTGATACCGGCAAGCGAAATCGACGGTTTGACCACCCAGAACTGGGTGCCTTCGACCAGGTAATCTTCGGCCAGAGGATCGAGGGTCAATTCGGCGGTGGCACTGGATAGATCAGGATCGACCTTGAGCGCTTTCAGATTGCCGACCTGGATGCCTTTGTACATTACCGGTGTGCGACCCGCCTGCATGCCTTCGAAGTCGCTGAGTTTGACCTTGACCCGAATACCGGCCGCCGCCGCATCGAAATCTTCGTAGAGACGAAACGGCAGGCTCGGGTCGGTGGGCGGGCTGTCCTTGCGGTTCTCCGGCGTGGCAAACGCGATACCGCCGGCAACGATGCTGGCCAGGGACTCGCTGCGCACTTTCACACCCGACAGGTTGGCGTCGATGCTGATGCCGCTGGCATTCCAGAAACGCGTGTGTTTGCGCACCAGTTTGGCGTAGGTGGGCTCGATGAAAACCTTGAGTTCGACGGTGCTCTGGTCTTCGGACAGCAGATAACTTTTGATCTGGCCGACCTTGATCTGCTTGTAAAACACCGGGCTACCGCGATTGAGTGAACCGAGACGATCAGCCTTGATGGTCAAGTGGAGACCGGGCTGGGCGTCCGACAGTGGTGGTTCTTCAGCCAGGGCTTTGAACTTGCGCGTCGGCTCGCCTTCGCCCGGACTGATTGCGACGTAGTTCCCCGAGACCAGTGTCTCCAGGCCAGTGATGCCGGCCAGTGTCACACTCGGCTTGATCAGCCAGAAACGGGTGCTGGTCCGCAAGTATGGCTCCACGTCCTTGTTCATCTCGATGGTAGCGATTACGCCTTTGGAGGCACCTTCGTCATCGAGTTTGAGGGTCTTTACCTTCCCGACCGACATACCTTTATAGACGACTTCAGTCTTGTTGGCCTGAATGCCTTCACCGCTTTCGAATCGCACCTGAATCTCGATGCCGGTCTCGTTATAGGCTCGCCAGCCAAGCCAGCCGCCGATGATCAGGGCAATAAGGGGCAACACCCAAATAGCTGACCAGTTCGAGGCCGGTCGGGTTTTTGCTGTAGGCAAATCAGTCATGGTCGTCGTCCGACTCCGTGTTATCCCAAATCAGTCGGGGATCAAAAGTTACTGCGGCAAGCATCGTCAGAATCACCACACTGGCGAAAGCGATGGCGCCAAGATTGGCTTCGATGCTGGCAAGCCGTCCGAAATTCACAACCGCCACCAGGATGGCGATTACAAAGATATCGAGCATCGACCAGCGGCCAATGAACTCAATAAAGCGGTACATCCAAATACGTTGGCGAGCCGACAGGGGTTGGCGGCGCTGCACGGAAAACAGCAGCAGTGCGATGCCCACCAATTTGAATGTTGGCACCAGAATACTGGCGATAAAAACCACGGCGGCGATGGGGATCATGCCGTGCTGAACGAGTTGGATCACACCGGACATGATGGTGCTGGGATCGCCCTGCCCCAGTGAACTGACGGTCATGATCGGCAACACGTTAGCCGGGATGTAGAGAACCGCGGCGGTCACCAGCAGCGCCCAGGTACGCATCACACTGTTCGGACGACGGGCGTGAACCAGCGCACCACAACGGGTGCAGACCTGCTCGTCGGTTTCGGCTTCCTGCTTGTTCAATTCATGGCATTCGGCGCAAATCAGAATGCCTGCATCAATCGCCCGCATGGGCATCCTCTCCTGATAAAGCCTGCCAGATCTGATGGGGCGACATCACCACCTCCAACCAGACCTGAACCAACAACAAACCGATGAAGCACACCAGGCCAAACCCGACGGTAATTGCTGCCATATCTGCCAGTTTGACGATCGCCACCAGTACGCCCATGAGGTAGACCTCGAGCATCCCCCAATCGCGTAAATGGTGATAAATGCGGTAGAGCAACAGGCCGTAACTGCGTCCGATATCAAAACGAATACTCAGCAGTACAACCAGTTGGCAAAGTAACTTGAGCAGCGGGATTCCCATGCTGCAGAGAAACACCACGACTGCAACGCCCTGCATTCCGGTATCGAACAGGCCAACAACGCCGCTCCAGACGGTGTCGTGCGATGACTGCCCGAGTAGATGGAGCTCCATGATGGGTAAAAAGTTCGCCGGGATGTACAACAACAGAGCGGCGAGAACCAACGCGAGACTGCGCTGTACGACGTTATGCCGATGGGCGTAGAGCTCGTAGCCGCAGCGCGGACAGAGGGCTTTCTCGCCATGGGCGAGTACGGGCTTACGCATCAACAAGTCGCACTCATGACACGCTACCAAGTCGTCCAGCGGTAATTCTGACAGCCCTGGGGCGTCAACCGGTTCTGGCATAAAGGCTCTGGCTCCGAAAAAGTTGGACCTATTCTAGTGTCATGGATCGAAAATAACTGTGCAAATTTGTGCTTTAACTGAAAGGCACTTTCCCGCGGACAAAAACAAAACCCCTACCTGCATACGCAGATAGGGGTTTCGGAATTTAATCTTGAC